>CAZYLP010000273.1:0-9990 GCA_964648345.1 uncultured Planctomycetota bacterium | reverse complement strand
TGATGAAGCTGCGGAAGAGGACCTGCGCCGCGTGGCGCCAGTAGCCGGGGCCGTCGGTCAGCGGGACGAGCTCTTCACGCGCGGCGTCGCTGCCCATGGCGCTCCGGGCCGCTCAGTTGTGACGGAAGCGGCCGCCCTGGCGGACGAGCTCGACGTCCTGCTCCTTCTTGAGGAGCACGCCGAGGAACGGCACCTCGCGGCCGAGGTCCTCGGCGCTCACGCCCCCGCGGAGGAGGACGAGGAGCCAGTCGATGAGCTCGCTCGTGGACGGCTTCTTCCGGACGCCGTCCTTGTCGCGGAGCTTGTAGAACTGGTCGAGGGCCGCCTTGAGCATCTTCTGGTCGAGCGCCGGGAAGTGGACCTTCAGGATCTCGGCCATGAGCTTCGGGTCCGGGAACTCGATGTAGTGGAACACGCACCGGCGCAAGAAGGCGTCCGGGAGCTCCTTCTCGGCGTTCGAGGTGATGATCACGACGGGGCGCTCGGTCGCCTTGACCCTGCGGCCGGTCTCCGTGACCTCGAACTCCATCTTGTCGATCTCGTGGAGGAGGTCGTTCGGGAACTCGACGTCCGCCTTGTCGACCTCGTCGATCAGGACGCACACGCGCTTCGGCGACGCGAAGGCGCGGCCGAGGACGCCCATGTCGATGTAGCGCTCGATGTTCGAGACCTGCTCGGGCGTCCCGAACCGCGAGTCGTTGAGGCGCCGGACGACGTCGTAGAGGTAGAGGCCGTCCTTCGCCTTGGTCGTCGACTTGATCGACCACATGATGAGGTCGAGGCCGAGCGCCTTCGCGACCGAGGAGGCGAGGAGCGTCTTCCCCGTCCCCGGTTCGCCGCGGACGACGAGCGGCCGCTCGAGGATGAGCGCGGCGTTCACCGCGCTCCGAAGCGACGGAGACGCGACGTACTCCGGCGTCCCCTCGTACCGGGCGTCCGCCGCGCTAGGCATGCTGCGTCGCGACCGCGCGCTCGATCGAGACGATCACGAAGGTCGCCTTCTGGCCGTCGGGCAGCTGGACGAGCGCCTCCTCGGCGACCTTGCGGCCCATGATGCCGCGCGCGATCGGGGAGAGGTAGCTGATCACGTGGTGCGCCTCGTCGGCGTCCCACGGGCCGAGGACCGTGTACGTCTCCTGCTTCCCGCTCGTCTTGTTCTTGAGGACGACGCGCGTACCGACGCGGACCTCGTCCGGCTCGACGGTCGCCGGGTCGACGACGATGACGCGCTCGAGCTCGGTCCTCATGCGCTCGATGCGCTCGGCGAGGTTGCGCTGCCGCTCGCGCGCCGCGTCGAGCTCGGAGTTCTCCGAGATATCGCCGAACTCGAGCGCGCGGCCGATCTCGAGACGGACCTCCTCGAGCTCGACGTTGACGATCCTGTCGTACTCGGCGCGGCGCTTGTTGAGGCCGTCCTGCGTCGTGTACATCCGCTCCTCGACCGCGTCCGCTTCCTTGGCGGCCTTGGGCGCGGCGACGACGGTCGCGAGGAGATCGGGGAAGCGGTCGACGACGAAGGCCTCGGTCGCGCGCACGATCGTCGGCGTCAGCGAGTGGCTCTGGCGGACGAGCTGGAGGATGCGGCGCACCTCCGCCTCGCTGCCGTGCTTGATGACGGTGCCGATGACGCGCTGGCTCTTCTCCGAGAAGAGCGCGCGGAGGGCGTCGATGGTGCCCTTGTTGCCCTTCTGGCCCGACTCGTTCTGACCCTTGAACTTGTGGGTCACGTCGTCGAGGAGCTGGATCGCCTTCGCGACGAGCTCGCTGTCCTGGCGCTTCTCGGCGATCTTCTCGAGCCGCCCGTTGAAGCGCGCGCGGACGAGCGCGCAGTACGCGTCCGCGGCCTTGGTCGGCGCGACGATGATCTTGTTGACGGCGTCGTGGAGGACGTGCTCGGCCCCGTCGAGGAGCTCGCGCGCCGCCGTCTCGAAGACGCCGGGGGCGGGGTCCATGAGGATCGCGCGGACGCGGTCGGTCCAGTCCTCGAACGCCGGCCGGACGAGGGCGACGAGGCGCCGGCGGTACTCCTGGACGCTCATCTCGCGCAGGATGGTCGGCAGCTCGGCCGGGCCGACGCCCTCGAGGTGCTTCTTGACCTCGGCCGGGACGGTCTGCGCGCGGACGTGCGGACCGAGCGGCTCGCCGGTCTCGGGGTCCACGGCCTCGCCCGCCGCGGCGGCCGCCTCGGGGGCGGCGACGCCGAGCTCGGCGCCCGAGTGCGGCATGAGGCTCGCGGCCTCGAGCTTGAAGAGCGCGAGCTCGAGCCTCTGGGCGCGGCTCGTCGCCGCCCAGTTGGCGGGCGGCTTGCCCTTGGGCGTCGCCTCCACGTCCTTCTGCATCGCGGCGATGCCGGTCTTGAGCCACGCCGGGATCGTGCCCTTCGAGACGGCGTCCTTGGCGATCGCCAGGAGCTCGCGGCGCGCGGCCTCGAGCTTCTTCACGAACGGTCCGGCGCGGTCGACGGTCTTCCCGACCTCGGCCTCGCGCGCGAGCGGGGTCGCGCGCATCGAGACGACGGACTTCGGCGCGGCGCCCACCTCGATCCACGGGTCGTCCTTCGCGAGCTTGCGCGCGGCGGCCCAGAACTTGGTCCAACCGTTCTTGTCGAGGACCTCGCCCTCGAGCTTCTCGCGGAGGTCGCGCGACTGGAGCTTGCCCGCGGGCGCGCTCTTGAGCGCGCTCTTGAGGAGCTGGAGCGGGTCCGAGTCGGCGAGCGTCTTGACGCGCTCCTTGTCGGTCCAGAGGAGGACGTCGAGGTCGTCCGAGTCGCGCTTCTGGGTCGACGTGCGGGCCATGCCGGCCTCCATGCGCTGGTTCCTCCGGCGCTGGAAGTCGATCACGTACTCGCCCGTCTCGGGGTGGGCCTCGACGACCTTGCCGATGCCCCAGCCGGTCTTGTCGCCGCCCTTGTGGGCGCAGAAGTCGCCGGCCGCGTAGCGGAGCGAGTCGTCGAGCGTCTGGACCGCCTTGTCGAGCGGGCCGTCCGCCGGCCCGCCGCCCGCGACGAGGCCGCTCCGCTTGAGGGCCGCATCGAGCCCCGGGCGGTCGCCGTACGCGCGCTTGTAGTGCCCGGTGAGCTCGTCTCTCAGGGCCTTGTTCTTCGGCTGGTACTTCGCCGCGCGGCGCGCGAGGTCGAAGGCCTGCTCGGGCGTGCCGTTCTTCTTCACCTCGTCGAGCATGGACGTGAGGAGCTGGCCGGCTCGCTCGCGCTCTCCCCGCTCGTTCAGGTCGGCCGCGACGTCGAAGAACAGGTTCAGGTCGTCCTTCCACGCACCCTGGACCACGAGCTCCGCCCAGAGCTCGTCCACCTTGGTGAAGTCCCTCGCCCGCGCGGCGCTGCGAATCCGATTCTTGAGCTGCTCGTCGACCACTCGTCCCTGCCTCTTAGCCTTCTTTGGTCCTTAGAAGTCGGCCGGGGCGCAACCGGCCGAGCAAGTCCTTCTGGGCCGCCTCGACCGCGGCCCGGTCCTTGGATTCGATCGTCACGAGGACGCGGTAGCCCGCGACCTCGGCGTCCCGGTCGTACTTCGGGTAGCTCCCGATCGCGACCGCATGTCTCGTCTCGACCTCGCGCAGGTCGCGCGCGATCTCACCCTCGTCCACGTCGAGGAAGATCTGCGCGAGCGCGAAGGGGCGCGTCCCGGCGAAGCGCTGCTTCCAGCGGTCGAACTGCCGCTTGAAGTGATGCGGCTCGCCCGGGAACCAGTGAACGTGCTTGCCGCCCGGCAGGTCGACGCCCGCGAGCGGCAGGAAGAACGTCTCGTCGCGCTCGAGGCGCGCGCCCTCCGGCACGTCCGCCATGCGCAGGACGTCGTCGTTCACGTGCGAGCCGTACCACTCGCGGATCGCGCGCTCGAGGCCGGCGTCGCGGACGAGCGGGCGTCCCAGCGCGCGCGCGATCGCGGCGATCGTGATGTCGTCGTGCGTCGGGCCCACGCCCCCCGTCGTGAAGACGTGGTCCGCGTGCGCGAGCGCGTAGCGGATCCCGTCGCCGATCGCGTCCGGCCCGTCCTGGACGACGAGCGCGCACGTGAGGTCCGCGCCGAGCGCGCGGAGCTCGCGGATCGCGTGGGCGAGGTTCAGGTCCACGACCTTGCCCGAGAGGAGCTCGTTGCCGACGGCCACCGCCGCCACCGTGGGGGCCGCCGCGCCCGGCGCGGTCGAGGAGAGGCCGGTCGTCGCAGGCGCGGAGTCAGCCATGGTCGGCAGGCACCCGGCGCGCTCGATCGACCGGAGAGCGCTCACGGATGGGCGCCCTCGTCGGGGTCCGCGTCGAACCCCTCCTCGTCCTCGAAGTCGTCGTCCTCGTCGTCGTCCTCGAGGTCGTCGTCCGACTCGAACTCGTCGTCCTCGTCGAAGTCGTCGCCGAGCTCGTCGTCGGCGTCGTCGAACTCATCCTCGGCGAACTCGTCGTCCGCATCGCCGGCGTCATCGCTCGCGAACTCGTCGTCGTCGGCCCCATCGTCATCCGCTGCGTCGGCGTCCTTGGGCCCGGAGAGGCCCTCGAGGTTCGCCAGGAGCTCGAAGGACCCCGGGCTCAGGTCGTCCTCGAGGACGTGGATGCGGGTCGAAGAATTCGCCGGACGCCGCGTCATGGAAGGGTCCTAGGAGACCACCCGGATGTGCCTCCCGTCAAGAAGAAGTCCGCTCGCTCGGAGAGGGACGGGCGCATACAATGTCGCGCTCGGGAAAGGTCAAGTTCATGGATGCGTCGCGATGGCGCGGCCTCCTGTTCGTCGCTGGCCTGGTGCTCGTCGCGCCGGCCCTCTCCCCTGCTCCCGCCGCGCGCGTCCTCGCCCAGGAGCAGCCCGACACCGAGCGGCGTGACGCCGAGGGGAACCCGCTCCTCCCCGAGACCAAGGCCTCGGACACCACCTGGGACACGGTCCGGGCCAACGCCGGCTGGTTCTGGCGTCAGTGGTACGGCAAGGTCGTCGTCGTCCTCGTCGGCGCCTCCGTCGCGCTCCGCGTCTTCTACGCCCTCCGCTCGAACGCCGAGCAGGCCGCGGCCCGCGGCGGCGGCGGCGTCATGGGCGACTACTTCGCGCGCAAGCAGCTCGACAGCCTCCTCCAGGGGGCCAAGTTCGAGGATGCGGCCGAGCACGTCCTCAAGATGGGCGCGAACGGCAAGGGGCCGCCGGGCGACCCGCAGCGCGAGATCGAGGCCGCCGAGCTCTTCCTCAAGGCTCGCCGCTTCGGCCGCGCGGCCGAGATCTTCGTGAAGAAGGGGCGCTTGAAGCGCGCCGCCGAGGCCTACGAGCGCGCCCAGAGCTCGGACCTCGCGGCCGAGCTCTACGAGAAGGCGCAGTACTACGAGCGCGCCGAGCTCATGTACCTGCAGGCGAAGAACATGCCCGCCGTCGCGCGCATGTGGTCGAACGCCGGGAACCATCAGAAGGCCGCGGCCTACTTCACCGAGATCGCCCGCCCCAAGGAGGCCGGCGAGCACCTCGAGAAGCTGGGCAAGAAGGCCGAGGCCTGCGAGAAGTACGTCGAGGCCTTCTCGCTCCTCACGACCGGCGCCTCGCGCGACAAGCAGCTCCGCCCCGGCGAGCGCGACATCGGCGTCGAGGCGGAGTCGAAGGAGCTCTTCGCGAAGATCTGCAAGCTCTACGACGAGGCGAAGGACTGGGACAGGTACGCGGCCTTCCTCCTCAAGCAGGGGCGCCCGGACGCGGCGGCCGAGGTCTTCCGCAAGGCCGGCGACCTGCCGCGCGCGGCCGAGCTCCTCCGCGAGGCGCGCCACTGGGACGCCGCGGGCCGGCTCATGCAGGAGCTCGGGAAGCAGAAGGACGCGCTCGTCCTCTTCGCCCAGGGGCGGCAGGAGCGGAACGAGCTCGACAAGGCGGCCGAGCTCTACCTCGAGGCGGGCGAGTTCCGCATCGCCGCCGAGAACTACGAGAAGCTCGGGAAGATCGCCGCCGCGGCCGAGATCTACGAGAAGAGCCGCGACCCGCAGCGCGCGGCGGACCTCTACGCGAAGGTCTCCGACTACAAGAAGGCCGCGATCCTCTACGAGCAGACGAAGCAGTGGAACGCCGCCGTCTTCTGCTACGAGCAGCTCGATCAGTTCCCCAAGGTCGCCGAGTGCTGGGAGAAGGCGGGGAACTTCTTCCTCGCCGGAGTCACCTGGTTCACGCAGCGCGAGTCGCAGAAGTCGATCGCCGCGCTCCGCAAGGTCGCGAAGGAGAGCGAGGACCGCCGCGAGGCGGCGCGGCTCCTCGGGATCCTCCTCCACGAGACCGGGAAGGGCTCCGAGGCGCTCCCCTTCTTCGAGGAGGGGTTCGGGCGCAAGATCGAGAAGGACGACGTCGAGGCCTTCTACTACTACGCCCAGGCCCTCGAGCAGGTCCCGTCGGAGCGGCCGAAGGCGATCAACGCCTACGAGACGATCCAGAAGCTCCGGACGGGCTACCGCGACACCGCGAAGCGGCTCGATGCGCTCAAGGCGGGCAAGCCGCTGCCGAAGACGTCGGTCTACACGGACGGCGCGGACGACCCGGGGTCGCTCTTCCACACGTCGCGCTTCTCGCTCCGGGGCGAGAAGAAGAGCTAGGGCTCAGCCCTTCGCGGCGCGCTCGGCGTCCTGGAAGGTCGGGTGCGACTCGATGAGCTTCGTCCCCGCCTTGGTCAGCCGGAACACGCCGCGCCGGCCCGCGGGCTCGACCAGCTTCCGCGTCACGAGCTTGGACGTGATGACGACCGAGAGGTGACGGGGCGGCTCCATCCCGCGGGCGCGGTTGAAGACGGCCTCGAGGTGGGCGCGCTTCCAGAGCGGCGCGCGGGGTTCGGCGTGGCGCTCGAGGAAGTAGCCGGCGCCGAGGGCGAGCTTCCACGCGCGGCCCGCCATGGTGTTCCCGAGGTCGAGCGCCCGCATGAAGCCGGACGCCCCGCGGAGGTCCGGGATCGAGATCCGCTCCGGGCCGCGGCGGCGCCGGGGGCCGCGCTTGCGACCGCGCGCCCTCGCCTTGCCGATGAGGGCCTGGATGAGCGCGCGGCCCTTGTCCGAGAGCGCGTAGCGCCCGCGCTCGGCCCGGACGAAGAGGCCGTCCTCGACCAGCCGGGCGAGCGTCGCGGGGGCGACGCCCCGCTGCTTCTCGAGCGAGACGTAGCAGGCGTTCAGGTCGGCGCGCGTCACCGTCGCGGCGCCCTGCTCGTGGAGGTAGAAGCAGAACGTCGGGATGAGCGAGCCGCGCTCGCGCTTGACGTTCGCGAGCCACGCCGGGAGCCCACGCACGTCGACGCTCGCGCCGCCCTCGCCCCCCGCGCCGGCGAGGCGCCGCTCGACGATGGCGGCGCCGCCGTCGCTGATCGCGTAGCGCCCGCGGCGCGTCTTCACGAGCAGCTTGGCGTCGAGGAGCGCGTAGACCGTCGCGGCGTTGACCTTCTTCTTCTTGCCGGGGCAGCGCGCGATCGCGCGGGAGAGCTCGCCCCGGTCGAAGTCGGCGTCGCCGGCGCGCCGGTTGAGGAAGTAGGCGACGGTGAGGACGTCCTCGCCCCGCCGGGGGCCGACCTTCTCGAAGAAGCCGGGCAGCTCGGCGGCGTCGGCGCCCTCGCCGGCCCGGGGCCGCCGCGCCGTGAGCTCCCGATGGTACTTGCGCACGAGGTTGGCGGGCCCCTCGACCTCGACGGTGCCGTCCGGACGGTAGAGGACCTTGAGCTGGGCGCGCTTCAAACCGGTACTTCCCTCCGCCGAACGTGCTAACCCGCGAAGTGCAAATGTACTCCGCAGGTTGCGTTCGTGCGAGAGAAATCGCCTTTCCAGGGCTAGTGGCGAGGGAGCTCGATGTGATCGAGATCGCGCACCGCGGTGCACCGCGGATAGATCGCGCGGGCCTCGTCGACGAGCGACTTGACGCTCTTGTACCGCTGCGAGAAGTGCGTGAGGACGAGGGTGCCGCGCGCATCCGCGGACCGGGCGATCGTCGCCGCCTCCTCGGCCGTGAGGTGGAGGTGCTCCCGCGCGAGCTGCTGGTCCTCCTTGCCGTAAGTCGACTCGACGACGAGGAGGTCCGTCGCCTTCGCGAGCTCGAGCGCGCCGTCGCACGGGCGCGTGTCCATGACGAAGCCGAACGCGGCGCCGGGCTTGGTCGTCGTCACGTCCTCGATGCGGACGGTCTTGCCGCCGACCTCGGCCTTGCCGTCGCGCTCGAGGGCGCCGACGGCGGGGCCGCGGATCCCGAGCTCGTCGAGCTTCTCCTTCGCGAAGCGGCGGCCGTCGCGCTCCTTGATGCGGTAGCCGTAGACGTCGACCGAGTGCTCGAGCGGATACGCCTCGATCTTGTAGGTGTCGTTCTCGAACACGACGCCGCCCTTGCCGCCCACGGGTCGCGGGACGAGGTTCACGGCGCGGTGGTAGATCGACGCCTTGGTCAGGCGCTCGTAGTACTGCTGGCCGCTCGCGGGGAAGTAGACCTCGACCGGGTGCGGGCAGCGGTCGAGCGAGAGGCGCTGCGTGATGCCGGCGAGGCCCAGCGAGTGGTCGCCGTGGAAGTGGGTGATGAAGATCTTGGTGACCGCGGTCACCGGCACGTTCGCGTAGATGAACTGCCGCTGCGTGCCCTCGCCCGGGTCGAAGAGGAAGCCGTCGCCGTCCCACCGGAGGAGGTAGCCGTTGTGGTTCCGGTGACGGGTCGGCACCTGGCTCGAGGTGCCGAGGGCGACGAGCTCTCGGAGACTCACTTGGCGGACACTCTAACCGTTGACGCGGGTCGCCCCAAGTATTGTCAGCCGAGCTTGACCTCGATGCGGCGGGCCTTCTTCTCCTCGGCGCGGGGCATGGAGAGCGTGAGGACGCCGTCGCGCATCGAGGCCGAGATCCGCTCCCGGTCGAGGTCGGGCCTGAGCTGGAAGCTCCGCACGTAGAGGATCGGCTCGTTCTCGGCGAGGCGCTCCTTGAAGCCGGCGGGCGGGGCGAAGGTCGCCGTCCCCTCGATCGTGATCGTGTCCTCCTCGACCTCGATCTGGAGCGAGTCGGAGGCGCAGCCCGGCATGTCGGCGTGGATCGTCACGCCGTCGTTCGAGTCGAAGACATCGACCGCGGGCGCGAGCCGGACTCGGGTCGTGCGCTCGACGGCGCTCTTGTGGGAGATCGGGATCGACGTGGCGGTGTCGTTCATGAGCCCTTGACCTCGATCTTTCGCGGCCGCGCGGCGGCCGCCTTGGGGAGGAGGACGCGGAGGATCCCGTCGCGCATCGTCGCCTCGACGCGCTCGGCGTCGATCGGCGCCGGCAGCGTGATCTCGCGCGCGAAGGCGCCGCGGCGCCGCTCGCGGCGGAGGCACTTGGTCCCTTCCGGGTCGGGGAGCTTCCGCTCACCCTTGATCGAGAGGACGTCCCGCTCGAGGTGGAGGTCCACGTTCGCGGCGCTCACGCCGGGGAGCGGCGCGACGAGCTCGAAGCCCGCGTCGCACTCGAAGAGGCTGAGGCGCGGGAAGCTGGGCGCCGGCTCGCGCCGCGGCGTGGTGGACTGGCTCGGCGTCCGCTCGAGGTCGGCCACGGATGCCGACACGCTCGCCGAGAGCAGGTCATCGAGTGCGTTCAGGTCTCGCCACCGGATCATCGGGCCATCCCCTTCGGGGGGCGCCGCAGAACAAAGCCCGAGCCAAAGCGGTGGATCAAGGACTTACGCGCCCCTGTCTGCAAGAACGGCAGACGACGCGGGGCCTCGACTGCCAGTCAGCCTTCGACCTCCACGCGCTTGATCTCCGGGACGTCCTTCTCGAACGCCTCCTCGGCGTCGTCGCGGACCTGCTCGAGGTCCGGGTCGTCGCCCTTGATCGAGAGGCGCGCGACGCCGTCCTTCACCGAGGCGACCTTGACCTCGGTCGCGCCCGCCTTCTTGAAGCGGGACTTGAGGCGCGCGAGGCACTCCTCGGCGCGGGCCTCGAGCGGCGTCCGCGCCTGGGCCTCGAGCACCTTCTGGGCGCGCGCCGAGAGCTTCTTCTCGGCGCCGCTCGGGCCGCCGGGCTTGGCGTACGCGACGAGCGC
>CAZYLP010000272.1:0-10017 GCA_964648345.1 uncultured Planctomycetota bacterium | reverse complement strand
CCCCCCCCCCCCCCCCCCCCCGCGGAGGGGGGGGGGGATTGGGGGGGGGCCCGCCCTCACGAATGTCCTCGAGCGATCGCTCGGAGGCATGCTCACGAGGAACGTGAGCCTCGCGGCCAAGGTGAGCTTCAGGGCCGGCGGCGCGGTGCGCTTCTTCGTGGAGCCGAAGACGCTCGAGGAGGCGGAGCACGCGTTCCTGACGCTCCGCGCGCGGGGCGTGCCGACCTTCGTGCTCGGAGGCGGCTCGAACACGCTCGCGAAGGACGGCACGTGGGACGGGGCCGTGATCGCGACCCGGGCCCTCGAGGGGATCACGGTCCACGGCCGCACGCTCCACGCGGTCGCGGGCACGAACCTCCAGCGGTGCCTCCACACGGCCGAGCAGAGCGGCCTCGCGGGGATCGAGCTCTTCGCCGGGATCCCGGGCACGATCGGCGGCGCGCTCGCCGGGAACGCCGGCGGGCCGCGGGACGCGGGCTCGGTGGGCGAGAAGGTGAGCCGCGCGAAGGTCGTGGACCGCGAGGGCAAGATCCGCTGGATCCCGCGAAGCGAGATGGGCCTCCGGTACCGGGGCTCCGACCTCGAGGGGACGATCATCCTCGAGGTCGAGCTCGAGCTCGAGCCCATGGACCGCGAGAAAATCCGCGCTCGCCGATTCGACGCCGCCCGGGCGAAGGCGAAGCACCAGCCCCTCGATGCCCGGAGCGCGGGCTGCATCTTCCGCAACCCGCCTGGCGACTCGGCCGGCCGCCTCATCGACCTCCTCGGCCTCAAGAACCGGAACCGCGGCGGGGCCCGGGTCTCCGAGAAACACGCCAACTTCATAGTGAACGACGGCGGCGCGCGTGCCGAAGAGATCCTGTCCCTCATCGAGGACGTGCGCGCGGTCGTGCGTCGCGAGCGGGGACACGAGCTCGACATGGAGCTCAAGGTCCTCGGGGAATCCTGAGGGCCACGGGGGGGACCAATGGCGCGCGTCATGATCCTGGAGGACGATCAGAACCTCCGCCGCTTCCTGTCGATCCTCGTGCAGAGCAAGGGCCACGAGGTGGTGCTCGAGGGCGGCAGCGGCCACGTCGGGATCATCCACCTCGCGCGCCACCCGGACACGGTGGACGTGATCCTCACGGACCTGAGGATGCCGATCGCCGACGGCCTCGACGTCCTCGCGAGCACGCGCACGCTCCCGACCCGGCGCGTGCCCGTGATCATGATCAGCGCTCACTGGACGGAGGACGAGGTCACGGTCGCCCGCGACCTCGGCGCCTTCGCGTGCTTCCTCAAGCCGTTCAACCTCGACCGCCTCACGCGCGCGATCGAGCACGCCGTGAGCCCGGCTCCCCAGGAGGTCTAGACGCCATGCCCGCGACCGCGAGGTTCCCCGTCTTCCGCGGCGTCGAGCGCAAGACGCTCCGCGTCGCCGTCCTCATGGGCGGCGTCTCGAGCGAGCGCGAGGTGTCGCTCCGCTCCGGGAAGGCCGTCGTCTCCGGGCTCGCGAAGCTCGGCCACGACGCGATCGCGGTGGACGTGGAGTCCGACGGCTTCGACGCCCTGGACCACCTCCCGCGCGACGTGGACGCCGTCTTCATCGCGCTCCACGGCCGCTTCGGCGAGGACGGCGAGGTCCAGCGCCGCCTCCAGCAGATGCGGCTCCCCTTCACGGGCTCGGGCCCGGCGGCGAGCGCGCGCGCGTTCGACAAGGCGTGGACGAAGAAGATCCTCCAGGGCGCGGGCGTGCCCGTCGCTCCGGACGTGCTCCTCGACTGGCCCTACCGCGCGAAGGACGTGAAGGCCGCGATCCAGCGCGCCGAGTCCTTCGCGGACGACGGCCTGGTCGTGAAGCCCGTTCGTGAAGGGAGCTCGGTCGGGGTCTCGATCTGCCGCGGGGAGTACACCCTGAAGACGCTCGCGCTCGCGGCCCGTGCGGCCTGGCGCGCGCGCTCCTTCGAGCAGCCCGTGATCGTGGAGCGGTTCGTGAAGGGCCGCGAGCTGACCGTCGCGATCCTGGGCGGCCTGCCGCTCCCGCCGATCGAGGTCGTCCCGGCGCTCGCGTTCTACGACTACAAGGCGAAGTACGACCCGACCTCGGGCACCCGCTACCGCGTCGCGCCCGACGACCTGCCGCCGGGCGTCTCGGTCCGGGTCCAGGAGGCCGCCCTCGCCGCCTACGACGCGGTCGGCTGCGAGGACGTCGCGCGGATCGACGTGCGGGTGGACGACGCGGGCCAGCCCTTCGTCCTCGAGGTCAACACGATCCCCGGCCTCACGGCGACGAGCCTCCTCCCGAAGGCGGCGCAGGCCGCCGGGATCGGCTTCGAGCAGCTCTGCGAGCGGCTCGTCCTCCGCGCGATCCGGCGCGGCCTCGAGGAGACGGAGCGGTTCGAGTCGTGAGGACCCAGACCCCGAGGCGAGCGCCTCCGCGCAAGGCGTCGAGCTTCGCGTTCGATCTCGGCACCGCCGCCTCCGTGGTCGGTCGCGGTGTCTTCGCGGCCGTCTCCTCGCCGGCCTTCGGGCGGACGGTGATCGCGGGCCTCGTCGTCGCGGGCTTCGCGGCCGCTTCGTGGCGCGCCCGCGAGCACGTCCTCGATCAGGGGCGCCAGCAGATCGACCGCCGCGAGATCGCGTCGATCCCGCTCCCCGCCTACCTCTCGGACGCGGCGCGCGCCGACCTCGCGGGCCTGCCGCTCCCTGCCAAGGTGAGCGCGTTCCACCCGGCCCTCGTCGAGACGCTCGCCTCCGAGCTCGGGAAGATCTCGTGGGTCGAGTCCGTCGAGTCGCTCTCGCTCGGCTTCGACGGCGAGAACACCAGCGACGACGAAGGGGCGAAGCTCCTCCCGCGCGTCCGCTTCGCGCTCAAGGTCGCTCGTCCGCTCGCGCGGATCGACGAGCGCGGCCGCGAGGTGCTCGTCGCCCGCAGCCGCCGCCGGATCCCGGTCGACCGCATCGTCCCCGAGTCGCGGAGCGTCCCCCGCATCGAGGGTCTCGGCGACGAGGTCGAGCGCGAGAAGCTCCTCGACGACGCCCTCGCGCTCGTCCAGGCGCTCGAGAGGAACGCCCTCGGCGCGCGCCTCGGTGTCGCGGCCGTCCAGATCTCGGGGAAGGACGCCGCCCTCGCGCTCCGGGGCGGCGTGAAGATCGACTTCGGCCCGCTCGCCTCCGTGCCCGGCCTGAGCATCCAGGCCCGGCTCGACCAGCTCGAGCGCTTCCTGTCCAAGGGCCCGGGCCTCGATCCGATCGAGAAGCTCTCGGTTCGCTGGGACGACCCGGTGTACGTCCTCAAGCCGGTCGCAGCGGTGGTGGTGAAGTAGAGGACTACTTGTTCCCTTCGGCCCCGCCACGTTTCATCTCGCACGACCGATTCCCCACGTTGAAGCGTGACAATCGGCCCCTCCGCGCGCGTAGACCGGACGCGCCATGACGGGTAGAGTCGACGTACAGACGCCCCGGCGAGGAGGAGTCATGAAGCGGTCCAAAGGACGTGCGAAAGCGCTGAGCAAGCGTGAGCTCGCAAAGGTGATGGAGGAACGCGCGCGCGCGAAGGGGAGAAGACCCTTCACGACCGTAAGAGAGGCCGCGCGACTGAAGCCCGAGGACGGTGACGAGCTTCTGGCAGCGATCCGACTGCTTCGCGAAGACGACGCTTGACGATCCCCCCGAGGCGTCCACCCGCGATCCTCGATACGAACGTCGCAAGCTTCGTCCCCAGCGAAAAGGCCGAAGCTGATCTCTACGTCGACGACATGAGGGACCGCATCCTCCACCTCTCATTCCAGACCGAAGCCGAGATGCGCGCCGGTGCCGAGATGGCGGGGTGGGGGGCCAAGCGCAAGAAGGAGCTCGCCGCGTTCCTCGGCAACTACGAGATCGTTTACCCCGACGCCGAGAACGACATGGTCGGGGCATGGGCGAGCATGAGAGCGAGCCTGAGGAAGGCCGGGAGAGCGCTCTCGCTTCAAGACTCGTGGATCGCGGCGACCGCGCTCGCTACCGGCATGCTTCTGATCGCCCACGACAGCGCGTTCGAGCACGTCCCGGGCTTGAAGGTTGTCTGCCACACCCCGACGTGAGCCTCACGTGAGCGGGAACCGCGCTCAAGACACTAAAGGAGGCGGCACGATCCACCCGACGCACGTGAAGACGACCCCGTTCGAGTCCGCGGCCTCCGCCTCGCCCTCGACCTCGAACCCGAGCGGCTTCACGAGATCGGCCACGGGCTCCGCCTTCGGCGCCGGCCGCCTCGAGCTTCCGTAGGAACAGACGATGAGACGGCCGCCCGGCGCGACGACCTCGCGGAGGAGCCGCGCGACGTAGCGCGCGCGCTGGCTCTCCGGGACGTAGACGAGCTCCGTGCGCACGAAGTCGAACGGGCGTGGCGGAGTCCACGTGAGCGCGTTGCCGACCGAGATCCGCTCGCGCCAGCGCGGTACGCGCGTCCGTGCGAGCGCGGCGAGCTTCTCCGAGATGTCGAGCCCGTACGGCTCCACCGGGTTTCCGTCCTCGGCGGTCCAGGCGGCGATGCTCTCCATGAGGAGCCCGTTCGCGCAGCCGATGTCGAGAAACGTCCCGCTCCGATCGATCGCGCGCGTGATGACCCTTCGCGCGCGCTCCCAGCGGTCGGCGTCGCCTCGGAAACCCGACTGCGCGCGCGGGTCTTGGGCCGCGAGGTACGCCGCCTCGTGGAGCTGGAGCTCGCGCTCGAAGTAATCGTCGTCGCTGGAGGTCAGGCGGCGGCTACTTGGCCCAGTCGATCTCGGCCTTGGCGTCGTCGCCCCAGTTCAGCTCGGTCGTCGTGCCGCCGCGGCTCTGCTTGACCCACGTCGCGTCGCCCGTCCCGTAGAACGGCACGGCGACGCCGCGGACGAACCAGGTCTCGGAGCCGTCGGAGTAAGTCGCGTGCACGGCCTTGATCGCCTTGCCGCCGGCCGTGAAGTCCTCGACGGCGAGCGCCTTGAGCTCGCGGAGCACGGTGTCGTCCGAGCTCTCCTTGAGGGGGATCCCCTTCGCGTCGGCGTCCTTCCCGACCCAGGTCACCGTCTCGCTCAGCTGACCGGCGACCACCGTCTTCGTGGCGGAGAAGGTGCCCGCGGCGACGGTGACGCTCTCGTCGCTCGTCGTCGGCGTCGTCGCCTGCGCGGCCGGCTCGGGGCCGAGCTTGATCGCCTTGCCCTTCTCGCCCTTCCTGGCCGCGATCGCCTCGGTGACCTTGCCCGTCGCCTTGTCCACCGTGAGGCCCTCGATGAAGCCGAGGAACGCACCCTCGCCGCCGCCCACGGTCGAGGCCGACTCCTCGACCTTCCAGTGCGTGCCGGCGTCCGCGACGATCGCGATCCGCATGGTCGCGGTCTTGCCGCCCGTCGTGTTCTTGATCTCGAGCCATTGCCCCGGCTTCAGGCCCGCGCTCTCCTTCGGCCACGCGACGATGAGCGTGCTCTGGAGGTAGTCGCGCATGTCGACGTCGGACTGCTCCTTGGGCTTGGTCCCGTTCGGCTTCGGGTCGTCGGGCTTCGGGTCGCTCGAGCAGCCGATCGTTCCGGCGAGCGCGAGGACGAGCGCGGCGTTGATGACGGCGGGCGCGGCGAACGAGGCGAGGCGCACGGGCATCCCCCTGTCAGCGAGTGGGCGTCGAGTCTATCATTCGCGCGATCATGGTCACCGTCCTCGGGATCGCCGGCGGCTCGGGCTCCGGCAAGACGACCGTCGCGCAGGCCCTCGCCACGCACGGAGGGCCCGAGCACGTGCAGGTGCTCGTGCAGGACGCTTACTACCGCGACCGCCGCGACCTCACCTTCGAGGAGCGATGCCGGATCAACTACGACCACCCGGACGCGTTCGACGAGAAGCTCCTCGTCGAGCAGGTGCGCGCCCTCAAGGAGGGCCGTCCGATCCGCCGGCCCGTCTACGACTACGCGACGCACTCGCGGAAGGACGCCTTCGTCACCGTCGAGCCGGCGAAGGTCGTCCTCCTCGAGGGGATCCTCGTCCTCGCGATGCCCGCGGTCCGCGACCTCTGCGACATCAAGATCTTCGTGGACACCGACGCCGACGTGCGCTTCATCCGCCGCCTCCGCCGCGACACGACGGAGCGCGGGCGCACGATCGACTCGGTCATCGAGCAGTACCTCGCGACCGTGAGGCCCATGCACGAGGCCTTCTGCGAGCCCTCGAAGCGCTTCGCGGACATCATCATGCCCGAGAGCCGGAACGAGGTCGCGCTCAAGCTCCTCCGCACGAAGATCGAGGCCCTCATCCGGCCGAAGGGCTGAGACGGATAGCCGCGATCGAGCAAGCCCTTGCTCGACTCGCGCAGGCCGCGCTCGCGCCCGGCGACACGCAAAACAGGTAGCTCGCACTCCGCGCACGAGTTCGGCGGAGTGGCTCCGGGTTTGTTCCCACGGCTCCTCGCACCCCTGGAACAGGAACGAGGAGTCACTCGATGATCTCGCGCTCGCTTCTCGCCGTGGCGCTCGGCCTCGGCGTGTCCGTCGGTTGCTCTCCGTCCAACGGCCGCGACGGCGGCCAGGCGACCGGCCCCACGCCGGTCGCGAGCACGTTCCTCACCGGCAACGGCGGGCCGAACGGCGCTCACTTCACGCTCAACATCATCGGCGTCCCGAAGGGGAAGTCCGCCACGATGACGAGCGGAAGCCGGATCTTCGTGCCGCTCACGGGCTCGACGAAGATCCTCCTCAGCGAGGGCGACTTCGCGGTCCTCGACGGCAACGCGACGGACGGGAGCGGCGCGTTCCAGCTGCCGAACCCGGACCCGACGAACTCGGGCACGACGACGTACTCGGTCTTCGCGCGCGCGCTCGGGAAGCCGGGGGGGAGCTCGAAGCTCACGACGGCCGCGACGGACCCCGTGACGGGCGAGACCTTCTACAGCACCGAGAGCGCCGTCTTCGTCCGCACGAAGGGCGGCTCCAAGTTCACGAACGTCTCGCAGCAGCTCCTCTACGTCTACGCGGACATCGACGCGGACGGCGACCTCGACCGCGTGCCGCTGTTCGACGACCGGCTCCAGGACTACTTCTGGCAGTACGACAACAACGGCCTGAAGCTCGTCCAGCTCCGCTTCTACCAGGTCTCGACGACCGTCAAGTGAAGCGGACCGCGCTCGTCCTCGGCGTCCTCGTCGCGACCTCCGCCTGCGCGAAGCAGGGCGGCGGAGGCGGCGGGGGCGCCGCGCTCGTTCCGGAAGCGACCGCGGTGAGGCTCGACACGCTCACGGGGACGGCCGCCGGGGACGTCTCGCTCCAGGACGGTCGCCGGCATCCGTTCGTCGCCCCGACGACGCCCGGCTCGAGGTTCGACCTCGCCTTCGACACGGTCCCCTCGGGCCGCTCCGTCACGCTCACGATCACGGAGAGCGGCCGGCCCGTCTCGAGCGCGACCGTGAAGACGCCCGTCGCGCACTCCCTGGTCTCGGGGGCTGCGGACGGCGTGCTCGCGGTCGCCGTCCACGACCCGGAGCAGGCGAACCTCGTCCTCACCGGCATGAGCCTCCGGCGGACGACGCCCTCCTTCTCGTCCTCGAGCTTCACGGTCTTCGTCCACCTCGCGGGCGACGGGCCGGTCCCCGCGAGCGACGACGCGACCTTCGTGGGCGAGCTCCTGACCGGGGTCAACGCGCTCTACGCCGGGACGGGGATCCAGATCGACGTGGCGACGAGCGGCTTCCGCCGTCTCTCGAGCGCGGAGGTCGCGGCGCTCGACCCGGCGCTCGTCCTCGACGGCCGCACGGTGCTCGACGCGCGCGACGCCTCGAACCCGACGGCGCGCGCGGCGCGCTGGGGCCTCCTCGGCGTCGACGAGTCCGACGCGCTCCACGGGGACGCCCTCGACGTCTTCGTCGTCGACGCGCCGCTCGGCGTGGACGCGATCGGCCTCGCGAGCACGCTCCCGCTCCGCGGGCAGGGCGGCGTCCTCCGCGGGCGCGGCCTCACGCACGCGATCGTGCTCACGCTCGCCGACCCGGGCGGCCGCTCACGGCCGGGGAGCGTGTTGAGGAAGGCGCTCGCTCACGAGCTCGGCCACTTCCTGTCGCTCGCGCACACGACCGAGGCGGACTTGACGCCCGACGACCTCGGCGACACGCCCTTCACGACGGCTGCGGGCGACACCGACGGCGACGGGCGCCTCGAGGTCACCGACCGGGGCGGACTCGACGCGGCGAACCAGCTGTATCCCTTCGAGAAGGGGCAGACCGACATCAGCCCCGCGCAGGCGGGCGCCATGCGGGCGTACCTCGCTCTGCGCGAGCACTGAGCAGGTCCGTGTCCCCGTGTGCCTCTAGCGGAACGCGGCGACCGAGAAGGGCGCGCCACTCGCGGTCGTGTTCACCGACGCACCCGCGGCGGTGAGCGTCCCGGTGTTGAGCGTGAAGCCCTGCACGCTGCTCGAGTTCGTGTGGCAGACGTAGAAGAACGGGCCTGTCCCGTCGATCGCCACCTCGAACGGTCCCGCGGGAGAATTCGTGGTTGTCGCTGTCCCGAGAGTCACGATCGCGGTGATCGGGAACGTCAGGATCGACGTCCCGGCGCCGGCGGTACCGTTGCACGCGACGATGAGGAACCCACCCTGCGGGTCCACGACGACACCCGACGCGCCGGCCGCGGCGGTGACGACGGCCGGCGTCAGCGGCGTCATGATGCCGGTGGCTGGGACCACGGAGTAGCAAGAGATGTCACCCGACGTCGAGTTCGCGACGTACGCGAAGTTCCCGGTCGGCGTGAACGCGATCGACGTCGGCGCCATGCCCGTCGCCGGCGAGGCTCCGCCGAGCGGCGTGAGAGTGCCGGCCACCTTGTCGAGCTGGTAGATGCTGATCGTGTTCGAGGCCCGGTTCGTCGCGTAGACGAAGTTGCCGGCGGGATCAGCCGTGACGAAGCACGGCCCTTGACCCGCGGCCGGGTTCGCCTGGACCGTGAGCGCGCCCGTCTGAGCATTGACGCTCATGAACGTGACGGTGTTGTTGCCGCTGTTCGCCGTGAAGGCGAAGGCCCCGGTCCTCTCGATGTGGATGCAGAGAGGCTGCGTCGCCGCGGCGAGCGCGAAGTTGGGACCCGTCGAGGTGAGTGTCCCGGCGGCCGAGTCGATCGCGTAGATCGAGATGTCGTTCGTTCCGCGGTTCGAGCAGTAGAGGAACTTGTTCGCCGGGTCCGTGATCACGAAGGACGGCGTCGTGCCCGCGGCTGCCGCGCCCGACGCGGTGAGCGCGCCACCGGTCCCGACGCGGAAGATGCTCACGTCGTTCGAGCCGCTGTTCGCGGTGAAGACGAAGCGCCCGGGGCCCGGCGGGGGCGGAGGCGGCGGAGGCGGCGGCGGCGGGGGCGGAGGCGGCGGCGGGGTGCCCGGAGGCGTACCCGGCGTCGTCTTCCCGCGGTTCGGGTCTCCGTTGCCGTTGCACCCGATCGCGAAGGCGATCCAGAGCGACCCCGCGATCATGGCGACGTAGAGAAGGCGGTTGAGGAGCGTCATGCCCGTCGATCCCCCTTGGCAGCCCCGGCGACCGTCGCGAACGGCGGGCCACGGACTTTGCGTTGGCGCGCAGCCACTTAGTCTGTGACAAATGGGCTCATGACGCAAGTCGGCGACGACGGTATGGGAGATTCCGCCCCCGACCGCCTTCTAGGACCCGGGATTTGAGGTGACGGGATGCGCCTCGCGATAGCCCAGCTGGACCCCACGATCGGAGACCTGGCCGGGAACACGGCCCGGATCGAGGCCGCCATCGAGCGGGCCGAGGACGGGGGGTGTCAGCTCCTCGTGACCCCGGAGCTCGCGCTCACGGGCTACCCGCCGCGCGACCTCCTCGAGCGGCCCGGCTTCGTGAAGGAGTGCGGGCGCGCCCTCGAACGCCTCGCCGGAAGGGCGACGAAGCTCACGGTCCTCGTCGGCACCGTGGAGCCGAACCGGGAGCCCGAGGGGCGCGCTCTCTGGAACGCGGCGGCCGTGCTCCAGGGAGGACGCGTCTCTCACTTCGTGCGGAAGCAGCTCCTCCCGACCTACGACGTGTTC
>CAZYLP010000271.1:0-10035 GCA_964648345.1 uncultured Planctomycetota bacterium | reverse complement strand
CACGGCGTCCGTCCGCTCGGTCGCGCCCCCTGTCCCGCACGGCGAATCCGATGCGCGGCGTCGCGCCCGCGAAGCGCTCGCCCGCGGCCGGAAGGAGTTCACCTTCCGGGCCGCGATCCCACACGGGACCGCCGCGGTGGAGGCCGACCCGACCTTCGTCACGGCGTGGATCTTGCGCGGCCGCTGGCGGGCGCTCGCGGGCGACTTCCGCGACGGGCTCGACGACCTGACCCGGGCGGTCGCGCTCGAGCCGGCGAACCCCGAGACCTGGACGAACCGGGGCGTCACCAAGAGCGAGAACGGCGACCACGAGGGAGCACGCGCCGACCTCGACCAGGCGATCGCGCTCGCGCCGGACAAGGCCGTCCCGCTCGGCGAGCGCGGCCGCGCCCGCGAGCGCGCGGGGGACCTCGACGGCGCGATCGCGGACCTCGACCGGGCGGTCGCTGTCGAGCCCCGGTACACAGAAGGCTTCTTCAACCGCGGGTTCGTGAAGGCGCTCAAGTCGGACAGGGCGGGCGCGATGGCGGACTTCACGCGAGTCATCGAAGCCGACCCTTCCCACCACGATGCGTGGACGCAGCGGGGGAACCAGTATCTGCTCGCCGCCGACTACCCGAACGCGATCGAGGACTACTCGCGAGCGATCGCGATCCAGCCCGGTCGAGCCGCGTCGTTCACAGGGCGGGCCGAGGCGAAGAGGAGGACGCGCGATCACGACGGCGCGATCGCGGACTTCACGAAGGCGCTCGCGCTCGAACCAGGAAACGCGGGCTGCTGGCTCGGCCGTGGTCGAGAGAGGGCCATCCGCGACGACCTGGACGGCGCGATCTCCGACCTCGAGCAGTATCTGCTCCTTGCACCCGACAAGCCGGAGACGGTGCCGGGCGAGCTCAAGACGCTGCGAACGATCAGGGCGCGTCGCTGACATGCCCACACGGATCGGGCCCTACGAGGTCTCGAGCGAGCTCGGGCGCGGCGCCATGGGCGTCGTCTTCCGCGCGAAGGGGCCCGACGGCCGCGCGGTCGCGCTCAAGCTCCTCCGCAAGCCCGACCCGACGAGCGTCGCGCGCTTCGAGCGGGAGCGCCGCCTCCTCGGCGAGCTGACCGCGGGCGAGGGCTTCGTCGCGCTCCTCGACGCCGGGTCCACGCCCGACGGATCGTGGTTCGTCATGCCGCTCCTCGCGGGCGGGACTCTCCGCGAGCGGCTCCGCCGCGGGCCCCTCTCCGTCGCCGAGACGGTCGCGCTCGGCCGGAGACTCGCGACCGCCCTCGGCCGGGCCCACGCGAAGGGGATCGTCCACAGGGACCTGAAGCCCGAGAACATCCTCTTCGCACCGGACGGAACCGCGCTCGTCGCCGACCTCGGGATCGCGAAGCACTTCGATCGCCACGCGCCGGGCGCGTCGCAGAGCGTCTCCCTCTCGGGGCACGGCGACATGGTCGGCACCGCGGGCTACATGGCGCCCGAGCAGGTCGCGGATGCCAAGACCGTCGGACCGCCGGCCGACGTCTTCGCGCTCGGAGCGATCCTCCACGAGTGCCTCACCGGGCGGCCGGCGTTCGACGGCCCGAGCCTCCTCGCCGTCGTGGCCGCCGTCTCCTCGGGCGAAGTCGAGCCACTCTCGAGCGCGCGCCCGGATGCGCCCGGCTGGCTCGCGGGCGCGATCGCTCGCGCGCTCTCGGTCGGCCCCGACGACCGCCAGGCCGATGGCGACGAGCTCGCGCGGTCGCTCGCCGCCCCGGACGGGACGCGCCGGGTCGTCGTGCCGGCCGTCATCGGCGTCGCGCTCGGGGTCGCCACGATCGTCGGCACCATGGCAGCGGTGAAGCTGTTCTTCGTGCCGGCACCGCGCGCGAAGACCGTCGGCGCGGAGCCCGTCGGGCCGGAGCCGCGGAGCGCGCCCGCGGCGCCCGTCACGGCCTCGGACGTGCGCAGCCTCGCCTTCTCGATCATGGCCGGCGCGGACCGGAAGGCGAAGGAGCGCGACATCCGGGGCGCGATCACCGACGCGACGGCGGCGATCGCCGCGGACCCGACGTTCGTCGTCGCCTGGATCAACCGCGGGCGGTGGCGCGCGGGGGCGGGGGAGCTGGAAGGCGCGCGCGCCGACTTCGACCGCGCGCTCGCGCTCGACCCCCTCGAGGTCACCGCGTGGACCAACCGTGGCCTCGTCAAGTGCGAGCAGCGCGACTTCGCGGGCGCGCTCGCGGACCTGGACCGGGCGATCGCCCTCGGTCCGGGGCTCGCCGTCACCTGGGCGGAGCGAGGGCGGACGCGCGAGCGAGCGGGCGATCTCGTCGGAGCGATCTCCGACCTCGACCGGGCGATCGAGCTCGATCCGGGATACGCCCTCGCGTGGGCGAACCGGGGCGTGGCCCGGTCGCGGAGCGGAGACTCGCCCGGCGCGCTCGCGGACCTCGGCCGCGCGCTCGAGCTCGACCCGCGGCTCGTCGATGCGCGGACGAACCGTGGCCACGGGCGGCTGGCGTCCGGCGACTACGACGGCGCGATCTCGGACTACACGGCAGCGCTCGACCTCGAGCCGCGCCGCGCCGGCGCCTGGGGCGGCCGCGGCCAGGCCCGCGCGAAGCTCGGCGATCTGGACGGCGGCATCGCGGACCTCACGAAGTGCCTCGAGCTCGAGCCGCGCATGAGCTCGGGGTGGGTCAGCCGCGGCTTCGCGCGAAGGGACAAGGGCGACATCGAGGGCGCGATCGCCGACCTCGAGCAGTTCGCGCGGCTCCAGCCCGATCAGGCCGCCGTCGCGCGGGAGGAGATCGCCAAGCTCCGCGCCCGGAAGGCGCAGCGATAGCGCCGCTCCTTGCGTCGGGCGGTGTGAGCGCGGCGCGGAGGGAGAGACGATGCACTGGAGCGTGAAGGCGCTCGCGGTCGCGGGAGCGGCCGCGATCGGAGCCGGCGTGGCCGTCCCGAACATGGTTCAGGCACGGAAGCATGGCAACGAGGCGAGCTCGATCGGGGCGTTGAAGACACTCGCGACGTCGCAGGCGATCTTCAGAGAGGGAGACAAGGAACAGGACGGAGACCTCGACTACGGCATGCTGCGCGAGCTCAACAACACGAAGCTCATCGACTCGGTCCTGGGTTCCGGCACCAAGTGCGGCTATCTGTTCCAGGCCGCCTACTGCCCGCAGACGAGCGAGTTTCTCTGGTTCGGCCTCGCGAACCCCGCGATCGAGGGGACCACGGGCGATCGCCACTTCGATACGAATCAGGCTGGCGTCGTCTTCCACTCGACACCGCCCATCGAGAACGCCTTCAAGGTCGCGAAGGGCGACGACGCGACCTCGACGTTCGCCGTGGACGTGGACACCGCTTCCTACTCTCTCGTGAAGCGTTACCTCGACCACCAGACTCTCCCGCCCCCCGAGCTCGTCCGCGTCGAGGAGCTCGTGAACCGCTTCGACATCCGCGACCCGGCGCCGCCCACGGACGGCAAGCCCTTCGCCGCGAGGGTCGAGGTCGCGAGCTGCCCCTGGAAGCCGGCTCACAGGCTCGTGCGGATCGCACTCCGCGGCCGCGAGATCGAGGCCGCGAAGCGCCCCGCGACGAACCTCGTCTTCCTCGTGGATGTGTCGGGCTCCATGCAATCGCCCGAACGCCTCCCCCTCGTGAAGCAGACGCTCCGCCTCCTCGTCGATCAGCTCGGCGAGCGCGACCGCGTCTCGCTCGTCGTCTACGCGGGCGCCGCGGGCCTCGTACTCCCGCCGACTCCGGGTACGCAGCGCGGCCGGATCCTCGCGGCGATCGACCGTCTCGAAGCGGGCGGCTCGACGAACGGCGGCGCGGGGATCGAGCTCGCCTATCGGACCGCGATCGAGAGCTTCGTCCAGGGCGGCTCGAACCGCGTCGTCCTCTGCACGGACGGCGACTTCAACGTCGGCCTCTCGTCGGCGGACTCCCTCGAGAGCTTCATCGAGAAGAAGCGGGCGACGGGCGTCTTCCTCAGCGCGCTCGGCTTCGGCATCGGGGCCACGGGCGACGCGACCATGGAGCGGCTCGCCGACCGCGGCAACGGCTTCTTCGCCGCGATCACGGACGAGAAGGAGGCGCGCCGAGTGATCGTGAAGGAGCTCCAGGGCACACTCTTCACGATCGCGAAGGACGTGAAGGTGCAGGTCGCCTTCGACTCCGCGCGCGTGAAGAGCTGGCGCCTCGTGGGCTACGAGAACCGCGTCATGGCGAACGCGGACTTCAAGAACGACGCGAAGGACGGCGGCGAGATCGGCGCAGGCCATCGCGTGACGGCTCTCTACGAGGTCGAGCCCGCTCCCGAGTCCCCGAGCGCGCCCTCTCCGATCTCCCCGAGCGCGCCCTATCCGGACTCCCCGAGCGAGCGCAGCGAGTCGAGGAGGGGCCTCCTCACCCTCCGCCTCCGCTGGAAGGCCCCCGACGGCGAGACGAGCACTGGGCTCGAGGTCGCCGCTCCGGACTCCACGACCGACTTCGCGAACGCGTCGAGCGACTTCAAGTTCGCGGCGTCCGTCGCGACGGGCGCGCTCCTCCTCCGGCACTCGGCGCACGCGGGCGACGCGACCTTCGCGAAGGCGATCCGATGGGCCGAGGACGCGCTCGGCGCCGACGAGAAGGACGACCGCCGGGAATGGATCGACCTCCTCAGGAAGGCCGAGGCTCTCGCGAAGAGTCCGGGCTGAGGTCCGTTTCGCTCACTCCGACCCTCTCGCGACCCCCTCGCGCAGGAAGACGGGGTTACGTGAAAACGGTTGCGCCGGTACGCCGGTGCAACGGCGACCGCAGGAGAGTGGCAGCCTTCGCCGGATCGACGGTCTTGCTGCGAGCCTCTCACGGAACGAGCAGGGGTTACGTGAAAAAACTTGCGCCGGCGCAACGGCTACCTCAGGAAACAGGCGGCCCGCCCAGGAACGAAGCATGAAGTCCGGCACCGAGAGCACCAAGGAGACGCTCCGCCTGCGCTGCACCTACTGCCACGGAGCAGTCGTCCGCGTGGAGGCGGTCAACTGCGCGTCGTGCCTCGCGCTCCATCACGCGGACTGCCACCGCGAGCACGGATGCTGCGCGACGCACGGCTGCGGCGAGCGGGCGGTCCTCGAGCGCGGAGTCGATCCGGCGACGCGGCGAGCCTGGCGGCACGAGCGGAGGATCGCGGCCGTCGCGCTGGCGGCGAACGTCGCGCTCGTGGCGATCGTGGGCTACCGGACGATCGGTTCAGACGGACCGAACGGTCGGTCCACCCCAACCGACCGAACGATCGGTCCAGAGATACCGAACGGTCGGTCCAGTCCAACCGACCGAACGATCGGTCCAGAGATATCGAACGGTCGGTCCAGTCCGCCCGACCGAACGATCGGTCCAGAGAGACCGAACGATCGGTCCACCCCACCCGACCGAACGATCGGTCCAGAGACCCCGACCGTTCGGTCCAGCGCCGACGAGCGACCGAGAGCTCCGACCATCTTCGGCCCCGCGGACCCGTCGTCGCCCGACCTCGTCGAGCCGCCCGGACACTGGACCGACCCGCGCGACCTCTCACGGCACGTGCGTCACGTGACCCTGGTCGCCGGCGACATGCGCCACTTCGTCACGCTCTTCCCCGATCAGTGGCTGCGAGTCGACGACTCGGACGCACGCTTCACGAACGTCTACGTCGACAGTGGGCGCTACCTGCCGAACCAGCACGGGACGCGCCTCACGTGCCTCGTCTTCACGACCGACCCGTCGGAGAGAGTGGTGGCCGAGTCGAGCGGGAGGGCCGTCCTCCTCACGCCTACTTCGCCGCCGCCTTCTCGCGCGCAGCCTTCGCGACGGCCTTGAGCTGAGCGCCGCTCGGGCTCCCCTTCGCCGGGAGCTCCGGCAGCGCCGCCACGAGCAGGCTCGTGAGCGCATCCGTGAAGCTCCGCGCGCACCTCCCGCCGGCGGCCGTCGCGAGGAGCGGCCCCTGATCCGCGAGCGTCTCGCACGCATCGCAGAGGACGAGCGCCCCGAGCCGATCCCTGAGCGCGACGAGCTCCGCCGCCGCGAAGGCCCGGATCGGGATCAAGCTCCCCTTCCCGAGCGCCCCGCGGAGCGCCGCGATGTCGCAGGTGTCGCGAAGACCCTCGTAGCTCCCGACGGCGGTGTCGAGCTGCGCCTTCGTCACCGTCTCGCCGGCCAGGTCCTTCGCCCACCTGAGCGCGGCGTCCGCGCGCGGCCCCTTCTCCGCAGCGAGCTCGGCGAGCGGACGGAGCAGACACGCGTCCTGCCCGTGGCCCTCGGCGGCGAGGAGGGAGACGGCCTCGTCGGCCTCGGCCTTCGCCTTCGCGGCCTCCTTGCCTTCGGCCTTCCCGAAGGCGCGGAGGAGCTGGACCGCGTTCACGACCTTCTTCGACTTCGGCAGGACGACGTCGCCCGGCTGGCCCGAGAGGCCCGAGGTCACGAGCCGCTCGCCCGAGAGAGTCCCGCGCGTGAGGAAGATCACGTAGAAGCTCGTGTCGATGAAGTTCCCGTTCCAGAGCCCGTCCGCCGCCTGCTCGGCGAGGACCTGCTTCGCGAGGGGCGGGAACCACTCCTTGCCGTCCACGGTCGCGATCTCGAGGAGGTCGAGCGCCTTCTCGATCGAGTAGAGCTGGTAGGGGTCGCCCCACCCGGGCTCCCCGTTCACGGCCTTGCCGCCGCGGCGCACGTGCGGCTCGATGCCGACGAGGGCGCGCTTGATCGCCGTGTCCACCTCCGGATCCTTGAAGCCGAGCTCGCGGGCGATCGCGAGCGACGAGAGCCCCGCGAAGAGCATGCTCTCGCGCGCCGTGCGGTCGTCCTTCTTGTAGCCCCAGCGGAGCGGGTCCAGCGCCTCGCCGCCGGTCGCGGTGCCGCCGGGCTTCCCCCTCGCCTTCACCTCGAGCGCGGAGAGGAGGAAGTGCCGCCCGACCTTCTCGGCCACATCCTTCGGAATGGCGACGCCCGCGC
This sequence comes from uncultured Planctomycetota bacterium, assembly GCA_964648345.1. Taxonomy (GTDB): domain Bacteria; phylum Planctomycetota; class J058; order J058; family JACQDU01; genus CAZYLP01. The sequence goes on along the minus strand of CAZYLP010000271.1, from coordinate 3,092 downwards.
GCGCCGCCTCGTGGAGGGCGAGGACGGAGAACTGCGCGTTCGAGTTGTCCCAGTAGTCCTTCTCGCGGCCGTTCGTGAAGGTGATGCCCCGGCTCGTGGTCCCCTCGAGCAGGGAGGCGATGCCGTAGCCCCACGCGAGGCCCTTCTCCTCGAACGTCTTCACGCCCGACGCGATGAGGACCCGCGTCGCCTTCTCGAGCCGCGCCTTGTCCTCCGCGCTCGGCTGGCGGACGCGGAACCGCGGCTTCTCCTGCGTCGGGGAGGGCTCGTCGATCCGCACGAGCGAGAGACCCTCGAGCGCCTGGATGTAGAGGGAGAGCTCGTAGTTCGCGCTCGGGACGATCCACGTCTCCTTGTTGGCGTCGTCCCACCACCCGTCGAGGAGCTCGCGCGCGACCTTCCGCTCCGCGCGGCCGCCACCGCGGAGGAGGGCGAGCGCGACGAGCGTCCGCTCGTCCTTCATGCTCGCGGCCTTCGGGGGCCTCGCGGCCATGGCCTTCGCGGCCTTGAGCGTGGCCTCGCGGATCTTGAGCGCGAGCGACTGCTCGACGGGCGGCGGGTCCTCCCCGCGAACGGCGGCGGCGCCGAGCGACGCCGCGACGACGACCAAGAACGCGGAGCGCCTCCGGGCCATGCCGCCTCCACGCGTCATGGTGTCAGCACGGCGCGCACGTTGCACGACCGTGACCCGTCAGGGGAGAACCATGGGTGCCACGAGCTCCGAGCGCATGAAGCGCGTCCGGAACGAGAAGCGACCGAAGAAGATCGAGCCGACCACCGCGCGCCGGAAGAAGCGTGCGGCGCCCGCACGGAGGGACAAATCCGAGGCACCCCTTCCCGAAAGGCGTGACCTCCCTCTCTGGGCGTACGCGGGGCTCCTCCTCGTCGCGATCGCGGGCGCGTGCGTCTGGTTCTACCGCGACGAGAAGATCCGCGAGGAGAAGGCGGTCGACCTCCACGCGATCGCGTACGCGGCGCTCGCCGGCATCGCCAACGACAGGGGCGAGGACGAGGCGCGCGTCCGCGAGCTCGTCGATCGGTTCCACGAAGACGCGCTCCGCGACGCGTACACGACGACGCGGAAGCCCGGACGCAAGGGCCAGCTCTACCGGACCGACTACGACGAGGCCCGCTACCTCGAGGGTCTCCGCCGCCGCATCGAGCTCGAGCTCGCGCGCTCGAAGCAGACCCGCGCGAGCGCGTCCCCCGCGCGCGACGTCCCGCCGCCGGCGCCGCAGCGCCCGGACCCGGCCGAGGTGGCCCGCGCCGCGAAGGAGCAGGCCCGGCTGGCGCGGATCACGGCGGCCCTCGAGATCACCGCCCCGGAGAAGCGCCTCGAGGCGCTCGAAGCGCTCGCCGCCGCGCACCCGGACGACGCGGCGACGGTCGCGCCCGCGATCATCACCGCGCGCGCCGAGCGGAACGAGCGCCTCTGGAAGGCGCGCGCTTGGAGCGATCTCCACGCATCGATGCGGCAGCTCGGAGGCGAGGCGCCCGGGAGCGCGGCCTACTTCTTCGACGCCGCTCGCGGCGGGCGCTTCGTCGTCGCGCGGAGCAGCAAGGAGCTCTACGTCTGGGTCTGGACGGAGAAGGGGAGCACGATCCTCGGCGCGGCGGACGGTCTCGTGCGTCCTCTCGCGCGCTCCCGCTTCGCGGCGGCGTACGACCCCGCTCGCGGCCAGGTGATCGTCGTCGGTGGACGCTCGGACGCGCGCGAGCCGCTCGCGGAGACGTGGGTGTGGGACTTCGCGTCCGACCGCTGGAAGAAGCACGAGGGCGACGGCCCCGGCGCGCTCTTCGACGCGGCCGCGGCCTACGACGCGAAGCGACGCGAGGTCGTCCTCTTCGGCGGGAGCCGCGACGGCAAACCGTCGGGCGAGACCTGGACGTGGGACGGCGAGCGCTGGAGCTTGCGGCCCGAGACCAAGGGCGACCGCGGCGCCCCGCGAGCTCGCTTCGGCCACGCGATGACCTGGGACGCGCGGCGCGGCGTCGTCGCGCTCGTGAGCGGCCGCGACGAGCGCGCGTACGTCGGCGACACCTGGTCGTGGGACGGAGAGCGGTGGACGCCGCACCTGATCCGCGAAGGCGATACGGTCCCGGCCGGCCGCGAGGGGTCCGCGCTCGCGTTCGACCCCGCGACGGGCGAGCTCGTGCTCTTCGGCGGCTCGGGCGTGAAGGGCGACCCCGCGAAGCCCTTCGGCGACCTCTGGAGCTACGACGGGTACGGCTGGCGCGAGCGGAAGCTCCCGGCCACACCGAGCGCCCGCCTCCGCGCGCACCTCTACTTCGACTCGGCGCGGAAGGGCCTCGTCCTCGAAGGCGGCTTCGCGACCCCGACGCACGACGTGCGCGACGGGCCGTTCCTGCTCGGACCGAGCAACTAGAGGAGACCGGCGCGCTTCCTCACGAGCCGGTCCCAGAGCCACGTCGGGATGAACGGGTGGACGGCGGCGAGGACCCGCGAGGAGAACGGCATCACGTACCGCGCTCTCGGCCGCCTCGAGTCGATCGCGTGCCGCACCGCGCGCGCGACGCACTCGGGGCCCGGCGCGCGGCCGCGACGCGTGTCCTTGTAGGCCTGGGCGAAGTCGTAGGCGCGCTGGTACGGCGAGTCCGGCCTCGCTTGCTCGCGCGTCTTCTTCGAGCGCTCGGCGAACTCGCTCCGGATCGGCCCCGGCTCGATGAGGACGACGTGCACGCCGAACGCGGCGAGCTCGGCGCGGAGACAGTCCGACAGCCCCTCGACCGCGAACTTGGACGCGTGGTACGCGCCGTAGAACGGGAAGCAGACGCGCCCCGCGACGCTGCTCACGTTCACGACGCGGCCCGAGCGCCGCTCGCGCATCCTCGGCACGAAGGCCTGGGTGACGGCGACGAGGCCGAAGAAGTTCGTGTCGAACTGGTGCCGGAGGTCGGGGAGGGCGAGCTCCTCGACGGCGCCCGCGAGCCCGTAGCCCGCGTTGTTGACGAGGACGTCGAGGCCGTAGCCCTGCGTGAGCTCGTCTACCTTGGCGCGCGCCGCGTCGATCGCCGCCGCGTCCGTCACGTCGAGGCGGAGCGTCTCGACGCGCGGCTCCTCCGCGCGGAGC
>CAZYLP010000270.1:6127-10062 GCA_964648345.1 uncultured Planctomycetota bacterium | reverse complement strand
GGCACGAGGTCGCGGTCCACCGGAACGATGCGCTCACGGTCGCGGAGGCGCTCGCGCTCGCGCCGGCGAAGATCGTCATCTCGCCGGGCCCGAAGGCCCCGCGCGACGCGGGCATCTCCGTCGCGCTCGTCCGCGAGGCCGCGGCGCGCGAGGTCCCGCTGCTCGGGGTGTGCCTCGGCCACCAGTGCATCGCCGAGGCGTTCGGCGGACGCGTCGTCCGCGCGCCGTCGCCCCTCCACGGCGAGGCGTCCCCCATCCGCCACGACGGCCGCACGATCTTCGAGGGTGTCCCGTCGCCCTTCCACGCCGCCCGGTATCACTCCCTCGTCGCGGCGAAGCGTTTGCCGCGCGCGCTCGAGCCCTCGGCGTGGAGCGAGGACGGGACCGTCATGGCCCTCCGCCACCGCGAGGCCGCGATCGAGGGCGTCCAGTTCCACCCCGAGAGCTACCTGACCGCCGAGGGGCCGCGGATCATCGAGAACTTCGCCGGCCGCCTGCCGTAAACTCTCGGCCATGCACTTCGCCGACCGCCTCGCCGAGCGCATGCGCGCGACGAACAGCATCGCCTGCGTCGGGCTCGACCCGCGCCCCGACTGGCTGCCCCCGGGTCTCGACGCGCGGACCTTCTGCCGCGAGGTCGTGGCCGCCGTCCGCGGCCGCGCCGCCGCGATCAAGCCGCAGCTCGCCTTCTTCGACGACGAGCCCGCCGTCCCGGAGGAGCTCGCGCGCTTCGCCGGGGAGGATCTCCTCACGGTCGCGGACGCCAAGCGCGGCGACATAGGCTCGACCGCGGAAGCTTACGCCGACCGCTGGCTCGGGCCGAAGTCGCCCTTCGCCGCGCTCACGGTGAACCCGTTCCTCGGGCGCGACTCGCTCGAGCCGCTCGTCGATCGCGCGGCGAGGAACGGCCGCGGTCTCTTCGTGCTCGTCAAGACGTCGAACCCGGGCTCCGCGGACTTCCAGGACCTCCGCCTCGAGTCCGGCGAGCGCGTCTTCGAGCAGGTCGCGAAGCTCGTCCACGAGCTCGGAGTGAACCACCGGGGCGAGAGCGGGTATTCGTTCGTCGGAGCCGTCGTCGGCGCGACCGCGCCGCGTGAAGTGACGGCGAGGCTCCGGGAGCTCATGCCGCACGCGATCTTCCTCATGCCGGGCTACGGGGCGCAGGGCGGCAACGCCGGCGCGGTGCGCGCCGCGGCCGGCAAGGACGGCCGCGGCGTCCTGGTCCCGAGCTCGCGGGCTCTCAACTTCCCGTGGCGCCCGAAGCCCGTGCCCGAGGACTGGCGACAGGTCATCGCGCGCGAGCTCGATGCGATGAACAAGGACCTGGGAGCAAGTTGACGCCCGCGGCCCGCGGCCTCGCCGCCCTCTCGCTCGCGTGCATCGCGGCCGCGCTCTTCGCGCGCGGGCTCTCGTCCGGGACCGGGATGGCCATCGAGTCGCCCGGCTCCGTCCTCGTCCTCGATGCGATCGGGGCCGTGGCGGCGATGGCGGCGTTCGGCTCCCGGTTCCTGAGGAGGGAGCCCGGCCTCGTCGCGGAGCGGGGCGTCCTCATCGCGCTCGGCGCCTTCCTCGCGCTCGTCCTCGCCGGCACGCTCCACGGGGCGACGGGCTCGTGGCGCTTCGCCTTCTCGCTCGCGTCGCTCGCCGCGCTCGGGCTCGCCGTCCGGGACGTCGCGCGCTACCGCGACGTGGCGCGCGTCCTGGCGGGGACGGTCCTCGGCGTCGTCACGGGCAGCGCCGTGCTCGGGGCCTACGACCTCTTCGTCGAGATGCCGGCCGCGCGCGCCGAGATCGAGAAGAACCCCCACCTCTACCCGGCCGAGATGCTCTTCCGCGTGAGCGACCCCAAGGCCGCGGGGCCGTTCCTCCTCCCGAACCACTTCGGGTGCGCGCTCGGCATGCTCGTGCCGCTCGCGCTCGTCGTCGCGGTCTCGTTCTTCAGGCGTGGCGACCGCCGCCGGGGCGGGTCCGCCGCGGTCATCGTCCTTCTCCTCCTCCTCGGCCTCATCCTCGCGCGCTCGAAGGGAGCCTGGCTCGCGCTCGGCGCGGGGCTCGTCCTCCTCGCCGGGCTCGGCGTCTCGTCGCCGGTCCTGAGGCGACGGCTCCTCGTCGGCGGCGCGGGCGTGCTCCTCCTCGCGGTGACGGCCGGCGGCGCGCGGTACCTATTCGGCCCCGAGACGTTCGGGGTCAGCATGTCCACGCAGGTCCGCGTCGAGTACGCCCAGTCCGCGCTGCGGATGGCGCGCGAGAAGCCGCTCACCGGTCAGGGGCTCGGGCGATACCCCGAGCTCATGGCCCGCTACAAGTCGGCGCGCGCCGAGGAGGCGAAGCACACGCACATGGACGCGCTCGAGCTCCTCGCCGAGCTCGGCGTCCTCGGCCCGGTCGCGTTCCTCGCCCTCATCGGCGCGCTCGGCCTCGCGGGCGTCCGCGCGCTGAGGACGCAGGGGCCGCCGCGCGCGCCGCCGCGCGAGACCGTCTTCGCGCCCGTCCCGTCCGCGATCCTCGGGCTCGGAGTCGGGGCGATGACCCTCCTCACGTACGGCGACATCTACACCTCCGAGCAGTGGTGGAAGCTCTTCCTCGCGGCGACCGTCGCGGCCCTCGTCGTGCCGCCCGTCGCGCGCGCCCTCGAGGACCCGCGCTGGGCTCACGCCGCGGCGGCCGCCGCCCTCGCGGGCGCGGCGATCTTCGTCGTGGACGGGCTCACCGACTTCCCGCTCCACGTCCACGGCCTCGTCGCCTACGCCTTCACGCTCGCGTTCCTCGCGCCCGCCCTCGCCGAGGGCCCGACGGAGCCCGAGGGACCGGTCCGGCCGCTCCAGGTCGCGATCGGAGTCCCCCTCGCCGCGCTCCTCCTCGTCGGGCAGTACCGCGTCCGGGAGGACAAGAGCGCGGACTACCTGCGGATGGACGGCCGCGACAAGATCTCGGGCGTCCTCCAGGCCTTCAGGAGCGGGAAGCCGATCCGGCCCGACGAGCGTCCGCGGTACGAGGAGGTCCTCAGGAGAGGCGCGGAGACTCACCGCCGCCTCATCGAGGCGCGCCACCTGGGCGTCCCGGACATGCTCCTCCTCATCGACGCGGAGGAGTACCACGGCCGCCTCTCGCGCGACGCGCACCGGCTCGACGGGACGCGCCTGATCATCAAGGACGCGCTCGCGCAGTTCCCGAACTCGCGCGAGCTCTGGGGCGCGCTTGGCCGCCTCGAGGCCGAGGTCAACATCTTCGACCGCGCGACCGAGGCGTTCGACGAGGCGGCCCGCTGCTACCCGACGCAGCCGCACACGCGCCTCGACGCGGGCGTGATCCGCTGCGTGCGGATCGTCCGCGGCGAGAAGGACGAGACGCTCCGGCCGATCGCGATCCGCGAGCTCCGCGCCGCGCTCGCGTGTGCCCATGCGTGCCGCCTCGAGCGCGTGCACCTGACCGAGCGCGAGGTCGTGACCGCCCAGGGGCTGCTCGTCGCCCTCGGAGCGGCCCCGCGCCCCCCCGGCGCCGAGGAGCCCGAGCCGCCCCGCTGACGGGCGCGTCTCCTTGCGCCGAGCTAACTTGTGTCCGGCATGTACGCCGTCCTCAAGTTCATCGCGGGCGAAGACCTGGGAGAGACACTCCCCGTGAAGCAGGGGACCGTCGTCACCCTCGGCCGCTCCTCGACCGCCGATCGCAAGGTCCGCGACAACCACCTCTCCCGGATCCACGTGGCGTTCGACTTCACGGGCCCCGACTGCACCGTGATCGACATGAAGAGCCGGAACGGCGTCTTCGTGAACGGCGAGCGGATCCAGCGCCAGATCGTGCGCCAGGGGGACCGCGTCCAGGTGGGCGAGCAGGTCCTCGAGGTCGCCTTCGCGGACCATCTCGCCGGGATCGACGGCGAGAACGAGGAGACGCAGAGCTTCCTCGACCAGCTCCACCACTGCGAGCACTGCGGC
>CAZYLP010000270.1:0-6111 GCA_964648345.1 uncultured Planctomycetota bacterium | reverse complement strand
TCTGCCCGGACTGCGCGACGATCCTCGACGTCGGGACCGACGAGTTCATGGGCTTCAAGATCCTCGAGAAGCTCGGCGTCGGCTCCTCGGGTCTCGTCTTCCGCGCGCAGCAGATGTTCCTGGGCCGCGTCGTCGCGCTCAAGGTCCTCCGCGCGCGCGACGACCTCTCCGAGAAGGCGATCGTCCGCTTCCTGCGCGAGGCCGCGACGATCTCGCGGCTCGACCACCCGAACATCGTGAAGGTCTTCGACGCGCAGGAGTTCCCGAAGGGCTACTTCATCGTCATGGAGTACTTCCCGGGGAAGGACCTCCTCTCGCTCGTCGAGCAGCACGGGCCGCCCTCGATCGCGATCGCGACCTCGATCGGGCTCCAGATGTGCCAGGCGCTCGTCTACGCGGCGCAGGCGAACGTCGTCCACCGCGACATCAAGCCCGCGAACATCCTCTACCGGGCGCAGGACGGCCTGGCCAAGCTCTCCGACTTCGGGCTCGCGAAGCGCATGGGCCCGAGCTCGTGGAACGGGATCACGCGCGACGGCGAGGGCCTCGGCACTCCCTGCTACATGCCGCCCGAGCAGGTCCGCGACGCGCGTCACGTGGACCCGCGCGCCGACATCTACGCGCTCGGCGCGAGCCTCTACCACGTCCTCTCGGGCCGCTACCCCGTGATCGCCAAGAGCTACGCCGAGTTCATCAACCAGATCCTCGAGCGCGACCCGCCGCCCGTCGAGACCGTCAACCCCCGCGTCCCGCCGCCGCTCGCCGAGATCGTGCGCACCGCCATGAAGAAGGACACCCAGCAGCGCTTCCAGTCCGCGCAGCAGATGGGCGCCGCTCTCGAACAGGTGCGGCGCAAGCTCGGCCTGCCGTCTCCCCCCGGCATGGAAGGCTGACCACCGATCATCCGGCTGGATCCCGGGTTGCTCTCGAAGGGGCAGGGAGATCCGTGGCGAGGCTCGCGGCCGGTTTCGTTCTTACTCTCTGCTCGCTCCTGTCCGTGGCGAGTGCCCGGGGGCAGGACACGGCGTCCGTCGCGAGCCACACGATCGACGGCGGCGATCAGGGGCCGCTCGTGCTGATCGCGGCGATCGACTCCGATGCCGTGACGGAGATCGTGAAGCAGCTCGAGATCCGCGGCTACGAGCCGCGAAGAGAGGGGCTCGACGTCGCGCTCCGCGGCTTCGCGGCCGACCACGAGCTCGAGCTCCCCGAGAAGGTCGGTTACGTGGCGGCCCGGACGCTCGACGCGCTCGAGGCGGGCCGCGCGGTCGCGCTCCGGTGGGGCGGGCGCGGGCCGCGCGCGCCGGAGCTGTCGGCGGACGAGATCTGGCGGCTCAACGCGGCATTGAGGCTCCGTGAGTACACGACGCGCGAGCCCCGGACGGCGGTGGACGCGGAGACGCTCGCCGCGCTCCGCGCGTTCCAGCGCGCGACGGGACACCCGGTGCAGAAGGGCGAGCTCATCGAGCGGCGGTGGCTCTTCATCCTGGGCGTCGCGACCGAGGAGAGCATCCCGCGGACGGCTCCGACGCCGCCCGCGGCGCCGCCGCGTTGAGCGCTCAGCGCGCCTTGCCGTCGAGCGCGGCCCGCGTGCGCTCGAGGGCGGCGGGGACGTCGCTCGCGGCGCGGACGTCGAACGTCACGGCCTTCCCGTAATAGAGGATGAGCTGCTGGATGTCCGCGGGGTCGCTCGTCTCGAAGACGACCACTCCGCGGACGATGTCGCCCGAGCCGTGGGCGACCCACTCGCCGACGATCTTCATCGTCTCGGGCGCGGCGACCTCCCAGTCGAGCCGCTTCGCGATCGCGGCATCGAGGTGCTCGATCGGGATCTCGTAGTGGGCGAGGAAGAGCATGGTCTCAGCGCTCCAGGTACCAGTTGGCGATCCGCGGCCAGAGCTTCTCGCGCGAGCCCGACCCGACCACGACGCCTATGTGTCCGCCGGGGACGACGAGGAACTCCTTGTCCGAGCTCCCGACGAGGTTCACGAGCGCCTTGGCGCTCCCCTTCGTCGTCACCTGGTCGTCGTCGCCCGCGATGCAGAGGAGCGGGCACGTGACCTTCTTCAAGTCGATCTGCCGGCCGCCCATGGCGAGCTTCCCCTCGGCGAGGGCGTTGTCGGCGACGAGCTCCTTCACGAGCTGCTCGAAGGCGGCCTGCGGGTACGGGATGAAGTCGTCGAGGAACTTCCGCATCGCCTCGTGGCCCTCGAGGTACTCCGCGTTCCAGAGGTTCGCCCACAGGTCCGCGTACTGCGTCACCGTGCGGAGCGGGTTCATGAGCTTGAAGGCCGTCGAGGAGAGGAAGCCGGGCACGTTCCCCATGCGCTCGGTGATCGCGGGCACCTGCTTCTGCGCCGCGCGCGCCGTCCACCAGAGGAGGCCGAGCTTCTTCATGTCGATCGGCGCCGCGATCGAGACGATCCCGCGCACGGGGGCGGGCGTGAAGGCCGCCGTGTAGAGCGCGGAGAAGATCCCGCCCTTGCACCAGCCGAACAGGTAGACGTCCTCCGAGCCGCTCTCCTTCCGCGCCGCCTCGATGCAGGCGGGGAGGAAGTCCGTCACGTAGTCGTCGAGGCGGACGGCGCGGTCGTCCTCGTCGGGCACGCCGAAGTCCACGAGGTAGACGTCGAGGCCCGCCTCGAGCAGTGTCTGCGCGAAGCTCGCGCCCTTCCTCAGGTCGTAGATGTACGGCCGGACCATGAGCGGCGGGACGAGGAGGACGGGCGTCTTCTTCTTCGCGGGAGTGCTCCGCGTGTAGCGGTGGAGCGTCGTGCCCCGCGGATGCTCGAGCACCTTCCGGCTCGGGGTCTGGCCGACCTTCTGGAACTCGTCGGTGAGGAGGAGCGAGAGCCCGTTCACGAAGCGGAGCTGCGCGCGCGCCGCGCGGATCTGGAGCGCGTGCCGTCGGTTCTCGATGAAGGGACCGATCATGGAGCGAGATCCTACAGGATCGGAGCAGGGACACGGGGCGGAGCACGGCGCTTGCACCGGAGAGGCGTCCGGAGGATCCGTCGCGATGGGCCCCGTCCTCGTCACCGGCGCCAACGGCTTCGTGGGCTCGCGGCTCGCGCCCGCTCTCCGGGCACGGGGCGTCACCGTCCGGTGCGGCACGCCCCGCATCGAGGGCGCCCCGCTCCCCGAGTCGCGGTGCTCGTGGGTGCGCACCGACCTCGATGATCCGACCTCGCTCCGCGCGGCGCTCGACGGCTGCGAGGCGGCCTACTACCTCATCGACGACGGCACCGTCGAGCACGCGGCCGCCTTCGCGCGCGCGTGCGAGCGCACGGGCGTCCAGCGGATCGTCCACCTCGGCCCGCTCCTCGAAGCGCGCCAGGCCGTGGGCGAGGTCCTCCGCTCCTCCGCGGTCAAGACGATCGAGCTTCGCGTGGGCCTCATCGTCGGACACGGGAGCGCGACCTGGCGGATCGTGCGCGACCTCGCCGCCCGGCTCCCGGCGATGATCCTCCCTCGATGGACGGAGTCGCGCCTCCAGCCGGTCGCGATCGACGACGTGATCATCGCGCTCGTCCAGGCGCTCGAGGTCCCGCTCCACGGACCGCAGGTCCACGACCTCCCCGGCCCCGAGACCCTCTCCCTGCGCGAGATGCTCGAGCGCGTCGCGAAGCTCCGCGGGAAGAAGCCGCGGAGCCTCGGCATCCCGGTCCTCTCTCCCTGGCTCTCGTCGCTCTGGCTCCGCGCCGTGTCCAGCGGGGACGCGCGCGCGGCCGCCGAGCTCGTCGAGGAGCTCGGGGACGACCTCCTCTCCCACGACCGGGGCTTCTGGCCCGTGATCTCGCACGAGGCCGAGCTCCTCCCGTTCGACGAGGCCGCGCTCCGCGCCCTCGAGGACGAGGAGCTCGCCGGCGACGCGGGCTTCGCGGAGCGCGCGCTCGAGCGTTTCGCGGACTGGATGACACGCCGCGCCGCCTGAGGGCGTCGGTGGGGATGCTAAAAACAAGCTCCCCCGGAGACCTCAGTGGACATCTTCAAGACGGAGATCGCGGCGCGGGTCGCCAAGGCCTTGGGCCTCCCCGCGTCCGATGTCGCGGCCATGCTCGAAGCCCCCAAGGACACCAAGCGGGGCGACGTCGCGCTCCCGTGCTTCAAGCTCGTGAAGCCGCTCGGCCGCGAGGGCAAGACCGCGGCCGTCGAGATCGCGAAGGAGGTCTCCGCGAAGACCGAGAAGGGCGACCTCCTCGCCGCCGTCGAGGCGACCGGGCCCTTCGTGAACTTCAAGCTCGCGCCGGGCGCCATGGCCGCGAGCGTGCTCAAGGCGATCGCGAAGCCCGGCCGGTACGGCGGCTCCGACGAGGGCAGGGGCAAGAAGGTCGTCATCGACTACAGCTCGCCCAACATCGCGAAGCCGTTCCACCTCGGTCACCTCCGGTCCACGGTCATCGGCCACTCGATCCGGCGGCTCTACGAGTCGCTCGGCTACGAGGTCGTGGGCGTGAACCACCTCGGCGACTGGGGGACGCAGTTCGGCTTCATGATGGCCGCGTGGCAGCGGCCCGAGTGGAAGGAAGAGGCCGAGAAGCGGGTCGCGGCCGGCGAGAGCGAGACCGAGGTCTTCGCCGACATCTACGCACGGATCAACAAGCTCGCGAAGGACGACGCCACGATCCGGGACGAGGCCCGGAGCTGGTTCCGGCGGCTCGAGCAGGGCGACCCCGAGGCCCGGAAGCTCTGGCAGTGGTTCATCGAACGGTCGAAGCGGGAGTTCGACCGGATCTACGCGATCCTCGAGATCCGGCACGAGAGCGACGCCGGCGAGAGCTTCTACGAGGACAAGATGCGGCCGGTCGTCGAGCTCCTCCGGCAGAAGGGACTCCTCGTCCGGGGCAAGAAGCAGGAGCGGCCCGACGACGATGGGGTCGCGTGCGAGGCCGCCCGGGACGAGGCCGACGCCGGCGCGCGGCCCGAGGGGGTCGAGCTCGGCGACCCCAAGGAGGGCGGGCTCGGCTTCGCAATCGTCCTCAAGTCGGACGGCGGGACGACCTACGTCACGCGGGACCTCGCCGCGGCGCTCTACCGGGAGAACACCTACCACCCCGAGAAGATCGTCTACGTCGTCGGGGCGCCCCAGGCTCTCCACTTCAAGCAGCTCAAGCGGATCCTCGACCTCGCCGGGCTCTCGTGGCAGGAGAAGATGGTCCACGTCCCCTTCGGGCACTACCTGGGCATGAAGACCCGGGAAGGGCGGGCCGTCTTCCTCGACGAGGTGCTCGCCCGGGCGAAGGACCTCGCGATCGAGGCCGCCCGGGACGCCCGGAAGAAGCAGGACGTCTCGGATGAAGAGCTCCTCGCGAACGCGCCGAAGGTCGGCACCGCCGCGGTCAAGTTCTTCGACCTCAAGACGAACCGGTCGAACGACATCGAGCTCCCCAAAAACGCGGACGGGAGCATCAACTACGACCGGGTCCTCGCGACCGACGGCGAGACCGGGCCGTACGTCCAGATGTCCCACGCCCGGTGCGCGGGGATCCTGCGGAAGTACGGCACCGAGCCGACGACCGACGTGAACTACGCGCTCCTCGACGAGCTCGAGACGCGGGAGATCCTCAAGGTCCTCGGCGAGCACCCCCAGAAGGTCCGGCTCGCGCTGCTCGACCACGAGCCCTCGACGATCGCGCGGCATCTCCTCGACGTCGCCCACGCGCTCGGCACCTTCTACAACAAGCACAAGGTGCTCGACGCGCCCGACGACGTGAAGAAGGCGCGGGCGCTCCTCGTCCTCTGCGCGAAGAAGGTCATCGCGCAGTGCCTCGACCTCCTCGGGATCGCCGCGCTCGAGAAGATGTAGAGCCAGCGACTCGTGAAGAGGACCCGGTTCGCACCTTCCCCCACGGGCGCGCTCCACCTCGGGAACGCGCGGACGTTCCTCTTGAGCTGGCTCTGGGCGCGGCGCGAGGGCGCGAAGATCGTCCTCAGGATCGAGGACATAGACGGCCCCCGCGTGAAGGCCGAGGCGAGCGCGGAGGCCCTCGAGGACCTGCGCTGGCTCGGTCTCGACTGGGACGAGGGCCCGTTCGTCCAGACGGAGCGGCTCGCCCTCTACGACGAGGCGTTGAGGAAGCTCGGCGCCTACCCGTGCGTCTGCACGCGCAA
>CAZYLP010000269.1:0-10065 GCA_964648345.1 uncultured Planctomycetota bacterium | reverse complement strand
CAAGTTCTGGCGTAGTAGGGTCTTGGTCGTTGGACGAGTTTGCAGACAAACCCTAGCGCTCAGAACCACCACCGGTCGCCGAGCGGCGTGAGGTGCCGCGGCGGGATGATCGCGCGCGGCTGGTGCGGCCCCTCCCAGAGGAGGCGCGCGGCCGCGGCGCCGCCTCCCTGATAGAACTCGAAGACGATCGGGACCTTCTTCCCCGCCTCGAGCACCACCTTCGCCGAGTGGAGCGTCTCGCCCTGGAGGACCCACTTGTCGATGACGATCTTCCCGTCCACCCAGAGCCGCGCGCCGTCGTCGGTCGAGGTGTGGAGCGTCCACTCGCCCGAGGCCGGGACCTCGAGGAAGCCGCGCCACCTGACCGAGAAGTTCTCGCTCGTGAGCTTCGGCGGCGGCTCGGAGGGCGTGAACGTGAAGTCGATTGCGGGGTCGATCCGCTCGACGACGAGGCGCTTCAAGTCCACGCCCCGGTAGTACTCGGCACGCAGGCCGTGCACCGGCATGGAGTCCACCTCCGGGAGCGAGCGCACCCACTCCTCGATGAGGCGGGCGCCGTCCTCGTCGATCCGCGAGACCGCGAGCGGCGGCATCCGCTTCGCGTCCGTCCGCTTCATGCGCTCGAGGAGGAGCGAGCGCTGCGGGTCGCCGCCCCTCACGACGCGCGCGCCCTGGAGGCCGAGCGGGTCCGCGACGGGCCCCTCGACGATCCCCGCGTCGTCGAGCGGCGTCGTCGCGCGCGCATCGAACCAGGCGCGGCCGCTCCCGTTCGGCGCGTGGCAGTGCATGCAGTTCGCATCGACGTAGGACCGGACGCGCGACTCGAGCGGCGCCGTCGCGTCCCGCGGGTCCGCGAGGGCCTGGAGGCGCGCGCCGTTCGGGATCGAGACGAGGCCGCGCGCCTTCCAGCGCTCGAGCTGGTCGCCCACGTGGAGCTGACGCGTCCGCACGCCGAGGACGTAGCCCGCCTGCGGCGTGTGGCAGCGGAGGCAGTCGTCGCGGCTCGGGAACGTCCAGCCTCCCGGCCCGTGCTCGGGCGAGACGCCGTCGAGGAGCTCGGCGTCGCTCTGGTCCTCGCGCCAGCGGTACGTGAGACCGTACGTCTCCTGCCCGACGACGAGGAACCGCGTCTCGAGTCGCCGCCCGTCGCGCTCGAAGTGCTTCACGAAGACGGTGCCCGGCGCGAAGCGCCACGCCTCGTCGGGCGAGAAGCGCGCGGGCCCGGGCGCGGCGATCCACCGCGTCTTCGAGGCGCCGTCCGACCAGAGAGGAGAGGCGACGTCGTAGCCGACCAGCTCCTCCGCGGGCTCGAGCTTCGCCACGTCCTTGAACGCGCCCGTCGCGGAGAGGAGCTTCGGCGGCCGCACGGGCTGCTTCTCGGCGCGGACGAGCTTGTAGACCTTGCCCTCGTCGCCGAGCTGGCACGCGTAGAGCTCGCCCTTGGCATCCACTCCGAACGAGGAGAGCCCGGCGCCGTACGAGCTCTGCTGCGTCTGGGGGAGCGTCGCGAGGCGCGCGGCGCGCGGCTTCTCGCCGGGCTTCTCGTCGAGCGCCCAGATCGGCCCGGTCATGTCGCCGAAGACGTACTTCCCGGAGAGCTCGGGCAGCTTCTCGCCGCGGTAGACGTAGCCGCCGATCACGCACGGCCCGTGCGAGCGGTCGTACTCGTGGAAGGGCGGCTTCACCGCGCCGATCACCTTCGCCGGCCGCGGGCCGTGGACGCGCGTCCCCTCCATGAAGCGCCAGCCGTAGTTGCCGCCCTTCTCGACGAGGTTCACCTCCTCGATCGTCGAGTCGCCGATGTCGCCCACGAAGATCCGCTTCGTCGCCGCGTCGTACGTCACGCGGTGCGGGTTCCTGAAGCCGATCGCCCAGAACTCCTCGAGCGCGCCCTCGACGCCGACCCAGGGGTTGTCGTTCGGGATGAAGTACCAGGCCGTCTTCCCGTTCTTCGGCTGCTTCCGGATCGGGTGGCTCCGCGTGTTGTCGCGGTCCACGTCGATCCTCAGGATCCCGCCGAAGAGCGAGCCGTCGATCCGGTTCTCGTTCCCGAAGTCGGCGCCCTCGTCGCCGTTCCCGACGTAGAGGAAGCCTTGCTCGTCGAAGAACGGGCCGCCGCCGTTGTGCCAGAGGTGGCGGTCCTGCTGGTCGATGAGGACGAGCTCGCTCGCGAGGTCGGCCTCGTCCGCGCCGTCGGGCACGGTGAACCGCGCGAGCCGGTTCGTCATGTCCTTCGGCGGACCGAAGGGCCGCCCGCGCGGAGTGTTCAGCGGCTTCTTCGAGTGGCAGTACCAGACGTAGATGTAGCCTCGATTGGGCGAGCCCGCCTTTCCGAAGTCCGGGTGGAAGGCGAGGCCGAGGAGGCCCGAGTCGTCCCAGCCCTGGCACTGCTTCGAGAGGTCGAGGAAGACGTGCGCCTCCTTCGTCCCGGGGTCGTTCTCGAACCACCAGACCTGCCCCTGGCGCGACGTCACGTAGAGCCGGTTCGAGCGCGGCGCCGGGAAGATCCCCGTCATGTCCTTGAAGCCGAGGTGCGGGAAGGCGACCGCGAGCGCCCACGCGTCCGACTCGCGGGGAGCCTTCGCCGGGAAGCGCCCGCCCAGGTACGGCCCGGGCTTCTCCCCGGCCGGGGAGAGCGCGGCCGCGAGCACGGAGGCGAGGAGCACGCCTCCGAACGGCAGGATCCTGCGGGACTTCACGAGGTCTCCCTCCCCGCGCAACAGGTTACCCCGATCCGGCCGAGCTCGTCGCGCGCGCTCGCACGACCGGCTAGGGTGACCGCGGAAGGGGACTCCATGCGCACGAACGTCCGGCTGCTCGCCGTCTCGCTCCTCCTCGGCCTCTGCGCCACGGCGCGCGGCGGCGGCGAGGACTCCTGGCTCCCCGCGAAGGAGGGCTGGAAGTGGACCTACGACCTGAGGAAGGTCGCGAAGGTCGGCGGGATCGTCTCCACGAAGAAGAAGGGCACCGTCACCTGCGTCTGCAAGGGCGTGGAGAAGATCGGCGACAAGGAGTACGCCGTCCTCGAGTGGTCGGGCGGCGAGGGCGAGGACGCCGTCAGCCTCAAGATCTGGGTCCACGGGAGCGACGCGGGCGTGACCGTCCACAAGGCGAGCCACCACGAGCTCCTCGTCGTCCCCGCCGACGCGAAGGAGAAGAAGAACCTCAAGGTCGAGGTCACGACCGACAAGGAGAAGCTCACGGTCGAGTCCGAGCACGCGACGGCCGAGGAGGAGGTCGAGACCCCCGCCGGGAAGTACAAGGCCCTCAAGGTGACGAGCTCGTGCACGACCACCGGCGCGATCACGACGAAGCGGACCGTCTGGTACGCGAAGGGCGTCGGGGTCGTGAAGGTCGTGAAGGAGGCGCACGTGGGCGGCATCACCGCCGACAAGGAGCTCGTGCTCACGGCCCTCGAGAAGGGCGAGAAGGCCGGGAAGAAGTAACGCTCCCGTGGCGCCGGGAGGAGCGATCGAGAAGCTCACCTCGCGCCCGCTCGTCGTGGTGGTCCTCGGGCTCTACTGGCTCCTCACGGTCGCGCTCATCGTGGACTACTACCGGCGACTCCCGCAGACCGGAGACTTCATCGCCTTCTACACCGGCGGCGCCGCGGTCGCGCGCGGCCAGGGGGAGCGCCTCTACGACGAGGCGCTCCAGGTCGAGATCCAGCGCGAGCTCGGCTCGAAGGGTCTCTACCCATACGTCTACCCCGCGTCCTTCGCGGTCGCGCTCTCGCCGCTCGCGAAGCTCCCTTACAAGACCGCCTTCATCGCGTCGAACGCGCTCAACTTCCTCGCCGGCGTGGGGGCCGTCGTCCTCCTCGCGCTCGCGCTCCCGAGGATCCGCGAGCGGGATGCGCTCACGGCGTTCCTCGCGGTCTTCGGTTTCCAACCGCTCCTCCGGGTCTGGCTCGCCGGCGGACAGACGACGATCCTCACGCTCGCTCTCATCGCCGGGGCGACCTTCGCGTTCGTCCGCGAGAAGCCGCTCCTCGTCGGGCTCTTCCTCGGCCTCCTCGGCTACAAACCGCAGTTCCTGCCGCCCTTCCTGCTCCTCCTCCTCGTCCGCCGCGCGTGGCTCGCGCTCGCCGTCACGGCGGGCTTCGGCGTCCTCCACTGGGCCGTGGGCGCGCTCGCGTGCGGACCGCGCTGGCCGCTCGCGCTCATGGACGCCGCGAAGAGCTACCAGGAGGCCGAGCGCGCGGCGAACTACGCGACTCACATCTCGTGGCTCTCGGTCCTCGACCGGCTCCTCCCGGGGCCCGCGGGGCGCGCGCTCGCGATCGTCCTCGTCACCGCGACCCTCGGCGGTCTCGTCGTCGTCGCGCTCCGCGGACGCGACAAGCGCTACGCGTGGGCGTACGCCGGCGCCGCCGCGCTCCTCGTGAGCCCGCACACGCAGTACTACGACGTGGGGATCCTCGTCGTCCCCGTGCTCCTCGGTCTCGAGGTCGAGCTCGAGCGCGGCCGGCCGCTCTCGACGGCGCTCCGGGGCGCGCTCGTCGCGGGCTTCTTCGGATACGAGGTCTACACGCTGTCGGAGAAGTGGGGCTTCCAGCCGCTCATCCTCTGGCCCGTCGTGGCCGCTCTCTGGCTCGCGACACGCGCCCTCGAGGACGCGCCGGAGCCCACGCCGTGATGCTCCTCCGAGCGCTCCACGTCGCCGGGCTCATCGCGTGGTTCGGGACCGCGTTCGCGGACGCCGTCCTCGAGCTCACCCTCGCCCGCACGCGGGAGCGCGAGGCGCGGCGCGTCCTCGTCGAGCTCCACCGCCGCGTGGACGTCTTCATCGAGGGGCCCGCCGCGATCGTCGTCCTCGTGACGGGCGCGCTCCTCCTCCGCGCGGGCGGATGGCTCGAGCGGCCGCTCCCGGGGTGGCTCGCGTGGAAGATCGGCTGCGGCGCCGCCGCGGCCGCGATCAACCTCGCGTGCACCGGCTTCGTCATCGCGCGCTCGCGCGCCCTCGCGGCCGCGCCGGAGAGCGCCGACGCGCGCGCCGTGACGCGCCGCTGGGACGCGCTCATCACCGCGAGCGGCATCGGCTTCCCGCTCGGGATCGCGGCGTTCTACCTCGCGTTCGCGCGAGGCCTCGAGTGACGCCGATCCTCCACCTCGACATCCGCCGTTGACCCCTACGGGCGCCGTGCATTGCGAGGCCGATCCGAGTACCCTCCTAGGCCTGGGGAGAGTGCGGTGAGCGACTCGAGACGCCTTCCGAAGAACACCTCCTCCGCGACCTACGCTGCCCTCGCGGAGCCGGGCCGATCGAACAACGGCAAGCTCATCGCCGTCTGCGTCGTGCTCGGTGTGGCGTCCGCGGGCCTCTACGCCGCGAAGGACTCGCTGCCCGACTACCTCGCCCCGAAGAAGAAGCCCCCCCAGGTCGCGACGGCGCCCGAGGCCGCGCACGCGAAGGCGGCGCCCATCGCCGCGCCGGCGCCCGCTCCCGCACCCGTGAAGCCGGCCCCGACCGCGCCGAAGCCGAAGCCGAAGGTCACGCCGAAGGTCGAGCCCCGGCGCGAGACCGCCGAGCCGCCGCGGCGGAAGCTCGGCGAGGCCCCGCCCCCCGAGCGGCAGGACCCGTCGGAGCCCGCGGAGTACGTCCCCGGCCCCGCACCGCAGGTCCCCGGCCCGGCGCCGCAGACTCCGGATGAGCCGACGGGCCCGCCCCCGACCCCCCCCCGCGAAGCGGGGGGGGGCCCGTCGGACGCCCCCGGCTCGGTCTCCGAGGGCCCCGCGGTCGGAGACGTGGGCTCGCCCCTCGACCCGGAGAAGCCCTCCGCGAAGGCCGAGAACCTGAAGCCGAACGAGAAGGTCGAGCGCTTCCCCGACGGGTCGATCAAGCTCCGCTTCACGGTCGACTCGAAGGGCCTCAAGGCGGGCTCCTACCTCGAGAACCATCCGAACGGGAAGCCCGCGGTCAAGGCGACCTACAAGAACGACAAGCTCGACGGCGTCCTCACCGAGGCCGACGCGCACGGGAAGGTGCTCAAGAAGGCGACCTACAAGGCGGGCCTCCTCCACGGCGACTTCGCCACCGCGGACGCCACCGGCAAGATCACGGCCAAGGAGACCTGGTTCGAGGGGAAGCTCATCTACCCGAAGACCCTGGAGCAGATCGAGCGCAAGCTCGCCGAGATCGCGAGCGAGCCGCTCGCCGGCCCCGCGGGCGCCGCCAAGCTCCCCGAGTTCGAGCCCTACCCCGCGAACGGCCAGATCCGCGCGCTGCGGCGGCTCCGCGCCTACCGCTACCTCTGCGACGTGCCCTACGACGTGACGCTCAGCCGTCCGTACGGCGAGCTCGCGACCGCCGCGAGCCGCCTGCTCGAGATCATCGGCCACCTCGACCACACGCCCGAGAAGCCGCCCGGAGTCCCGGACTCGCTCTACGTCCCCGCCCGTCAGGGCCTCGAGGAGGGCAACCTCCACGAGCACAGCGAGCGGCGCGGCGACACGCTCATCGTGGGCGGCGTGGACATCTGGATCTTCGACTCCGACCGCCGGAACATAAAAGAGGTCGGGCACCGCCGCTGGAGCCTCAACCCGCGCATGAAGGAAGTCGCCTGGGGCGCGCGCGACAAGTTCACCGTGATGTACGCGCACGACTCCCAGCGGACCGGCGCGAAGGCGCGCGACTTCGTGGCGTACCCGTCGCGCGGCTATTTCCCGATCTCTTACCTCGTGCCGGGCGCCGCGTGGAGCTGCGCCGTGGACCAGGACCGCTACCGCATGTCGGAGGACGCCAAGGTCGAGGTCTGCCCCGCGGATGAGAAGCTCCGCAAGGGAGAGCCGCTCGAGCTCCACGACGTGGCCGTCAACAAGGTCGGCTTCGGCGACAGCGAGGCGATCATCTTCAAGCCCGAGGCGACCGTCTCGGCGGGCGCCCGCTACTGGGTCACGGTCAAGGGCGTCACCGACCACGAGGGGAAGCCCGTCACCGTCGAGTACCTCGTCGAGTTCTGCCGCGGCTGACGCCGTGGCGCTCGTGAAGCTCGGCGAGTACGAGCTCACGGCCGAGATCGGCCGCGGCGGCATGGGCACGGTCTTCCGCGGCCGCGGCCCGGACGGCGCCGTCGTCGCGGTGAAGCTCATGCACAACCCGAACGCGCGGAGCGCGCTCGCCCGCTTCGACCGCGAGCGGCGCCTCATGACCGCGCTCGACGAGAAGAAGGGCTTCGTGCCGCTCCTCGACGCGGGGGAGTCGCCGAGCGGCCCGTACCTCGTCATGCCGCTCGTGACGGGCGGGACGCTCCGCGAGCGGCTCCGCCGCGGGCCGCTCCCCGTCGCGGAGGTCGTCGGGCTCGCGGAGACGCTCGCGCGCTCGCTCGCGGAGGCGCACGCGCTCGGCATCGTCCACCGCGACCTGAAGCCCGAGAACATGATCTTCACGGCGGACGGACGGCCGCTCATCGCCGACCTCGGCCTCGCGAAGCACTTCGCGTTCGACGCGCCCGGCTCGAGCCAGAGCGTCGCGATCACGAAGAGCGGACAGGTCGTGGGCACGATGGGCTACTCGCCGATCGAGCAGATGCGCGACGCGGGCGACGCCACGCCCGCCTCCGACGTCTTCTCGCTCGGAGTCGTCCTCTACGAGTGCCTGACCGGCGAGCGGCCCTTCCGCGCGGAGAACGTCGTGGACCTCCTCGGCGCCGTCGAGGCGGGCACGTTCACACCCGTCCTCCGCCACCGGCCCGATGTCCCGCCCGCGCTCGCCGCGCTCGTGGAGCGCGCCCTGTCGCGCGAGATGGAGAAGCGGCCGGCCGACGCGAGCGCCTTCCTCGCCGCGCTCGCCGCGACGCGGGCGGCCGGCGAGCGCTCGACGAGCCGGATGGCGGTCGCCGCGCTGTCGCTCCTCGTCGCGCTCGGCGGCGGCGCGCTCATCCTCCGCGGCGCTCTGTCCGTGAAGGCACCCCTGCCTTCGCCCGTCACTCCTCCGCCGGTCTCTCCTCCGCCCGCCGCGACCACCTCCGCGACGGCCGTGCCGGCGAAGACGGCCGCCCGGAAGCTCCGCGAGGGCGCGGAGGCGAAGGCCCTCGCGGGCGACGAGAAGGGCGCGATCACCGACCTGACGCGCGCGATCGAGCTCGACCCGCGCGACGCCACGGCGTGGCGCCTCCGGGGCTCCCTGCGCGTGAACGCGCACGACCCTCGAGGCGCCATCGACGACCTCGACCGCGCGCTCGAGCTCGCGCCCGAGGACGCGCAGGCCTGGTGCAACCGCGCCGCCGCGTGGCTCAACGGGAGCGAGCGCGTCCAGGGCGACCGGAGGGCCGCCCTCGAGAGCGCTCGCTCGGATGCGGAGCGCGCGGTCAAGCTCTCGCCGCGGTACGCCAAGGGCTGGTCCACCCTCGCGACGGCGCTCGACCGCTCGGGCGAGCTCGACCGGGCGATCGAGGCGTACGGCCGCGCGCTCGAGCTCGACGCCTCGAACGTGGAGGCGTGGCACGGCCGCGGCCTCGCCCGCGAGAAGCGGGGCGACGTCTCGGGCGCGATCGACGACCTGCGGAGGGCCGTCACGGTGGACGCGCGGAGCGCGACTCTCTGGTTCAACCTCGGCGTCACGCTCCGGAACAACGGCCGCGCCCGCGAAGCGCTCGACGCTCTCGGCCGCGCGATCGAGCTCGCCCCCGAGGACGCGCTCGCCTGGCGCAACCGCGGCGCCGCGAACCTCCAGGTGAACGAGGCGCGCGCCGGCGTCGCCGACCTCGACCAGGCGGTGCGCCTCGCCCCGCGCGACGCCGAGGCGTGGCACCTCCGCGGCCTCTGCAAGGGCCAGACGGGCGACCTCGAGGGCGGGATCGCGGACGTCTCCCACGCGATCGACCTGAACCCGCGCGCGGGGAGCATGTTCATGAACCGGGGCGTCCTCCGCGAGAAGAACGGCGACCACCCGGGCGCGCTCGCCGACATGCGGCGCTTCGTCGAGCTCTGCCCCGACGACCCGAAGGCGGCGGGGATCCGGAAGACGATCGAGGCCAACGACCGGAGAGCGCGCGGAGAGTAGAGGGCGAGACCCGCCTTCGAGACCGACCGCGGTGTTCGACTCCGGACACCCGCCTCCGGGCTCAAGCCTCGCTTCCTCCGTGCGTTGAGCGGCGGGCCCGCGCTTGCGAAGGCCGGGCGCGGGAGGACAGAGAGTGCTGAGGAAGAAGTGGCTCGTCGCAGCCCTCGCGACGAGCGCGACGTTCGGCGTCGCATCCGCGTTCGCGAAGGACGGCAAGAGGGACGGGAGGCGCCCGATCCCCGAGTCGGTCTTCGACCGGATCGCCATGGCGCGCGTCTACCAGACGGGGCGGTGGACGCTCCCGAACCAGACGCCCGACTCGGTCGGGAAGACGCTCGCGGACCTGAAGCCGACGTGGGTCGCGGGCCTCGTCCGCGTGAAGTCGAGCGAGGACCTCACCGCGACCGAGGCCGCCGCGTTCAAGACGATCCGCAACCACGTCCGCGCGAAGAGCCCGCGCTGCAAGTTCGACGTCGTGCTGAACGGCAAGGACTACCGGACGCCGCGCGAGATCACGAAGAAGATGGAGCAGATCCACAAGCTGATCCCGGTGGACATGTGGTTCTTCGACTTCTACAACCGCGGCTACCGCTCGAACCCGCGCGTCACGCTCGCGGCGATCGAGTGGGCCCATCGCCACGGCCAGTGGATCGGCGGCAACTGCTGGGGGACGCGCGTCCCGCCGGGCTCGGACTTCGCGTCCCTCGACGACGTGAACTTCATCCTGAACCGGAGCCACATCAAGGCGATCCGCCGCCGGACGGGCCTCCCCGTGACGGCGCACCTGAACAACAACCCGCAGCACGGCCCGACGGGAGACTGCGCGAGGTTCATCCAGAAGTGGGACGCGGCAAAGCGCGAGGCTTACGTGGAGAAGTTCGCCGGACGTCAGGCCGAGTGGGGCTTCCGGTTCATGTATCCCGTCTTCTTCCCGGAGTACCCGGTGGGTAAGTCCTACGACGCGACGAGCGACGGGAAGATGCTGAAGACGATCGAGGACCTCCTCGACCGCCACGACAGGAAGTAGCTAGCGAGGAGTGACGGCGAGGTCGGTGAGGCGGA
>CAZYLP010000268.1:0-10093 GCA_964648345.1 uncultured Planctomycetota bacterium | reverse complement strand
GCGGTGGATGTGCTCGAGGCCGCGCGCGAGCTGCACGACGAGCGCGCACGCGTCGCGCCACGGATACGTCCCGCGCTTCCTGATCGCGGCCTCGAGGCTCTCGCCCGGGACGAGCTCGAGGACGAACCACGGGAGCCGCGCGTGCTCGCCCGCGGCGTGGACGGGCACGACGTTCGGGTGCGGCGCGAGGCGGAGGAGGAGCGCGACCTCGCGGCGGAAACGGGCGAGCGCCTCGGGCCCCATGGCCGAGGAGAACAGCTTGAGCGCGCGCTCCGTCCCCGTGGCCGGGTCGTTCACGCGGTAGACCGCCCCCGACGACCCGCGCCCGAGCAGGGAGCGAACCTCGTAGCCGCCTATGTTCTGGAGGAATGGCGGTAAGGACACGGTCTCCCCGACGGGTGTTAACTTAGCGGCTCTCAACGACCGAGGAAAACCAATGGAAGCCCCCCAGGGGAACTTCGTCCGGGACTTCGTCATCGAGGACAACGCGAAGAAGCGCTACGCCGGCCGCGTCGCGACGCGCTTCCCGCCCGAACCGAACGGCTACCTCCACATCGGCCACGCGAAGGCCATCTGCCTCGACTTCGGGATCGCGCGCGAGTTCGGCGGGACGTGCAACCTCCGCTTCGACGACACGAACCCGACGACCGAGGACGTCGAGTACGTCGAGTCGATCCAGAACGACGTGAAGTGGCTCGGCTTCCAGTGGGACGGCCTCTACTACGCCTCCGACTACTTCGAGGAGATCTACAAGGTCGGCGAGAGGCTCATCGACAAGGGCCTCGCCTACGTGGACTCCTGCAACGAGGAGGAGATCAGCACGAACCGCGGCGACTACTACAAGAAGGGGAAGCCCTGCGCGCACCGCGAGCGGAGCGCGAAGGAGAACATGGACCTCTTCCGGCGGATGCGCGCGGGCGAGTTCAAGGACGGCGCCCACGTCCTCCGCGCGAAGATCGACCTCGAGTCGCCGAACATGAACCTCCGCGATCCGCTCCTCTTCCGGATCCGGCACGCGAAGCACCACCGCACCGGCAACAAGTGGTGCATCTATCCCCTCTACGACTACGCGCACCCGCTCTCGGACGCGATCGAGAAGATCACGCACTCGATCTGCACCGTCGAGTTCGAGCTCCACCGCCCGCTCTACGACTGGTGCATCGAGAAGGCCGAGGCCTACCCGTCGCGCCAGATCGAGTTCGCGCGCCTGAACCTGACCTACACGGTCATGTCCAAGCGCAAGCTCATGGAGCTCGTCCAGAAGAAGCTCGTCTCGGGCTGGGACGACCCGCGCATGCCGACGCTCGCGGGCCTGCGCCGCCGCGGCTACACGCCCGAGGCGATCCGCGCCTTCTGCGAGCGGATCGGCGTCGCGAAGAACGAGAGCGTCGTGGACGTGGGGCTCCTCGAGTTCCACCTCCGCGAGGACCTGAACAAGCGCACGAACCGCCTCATGGCGGTCTTGAAGCCGCTCAAGGTCACGATCGAGAACTTCCCCGAGGGGCAGGTGAAGGAGCTCGACTGCCCGCTCAGCCCCGAGGACGAGAAGGCGGGCTCGCGGAAGGTCCCCTTCTCGCGCACGCTCTACGTCGAGCGCGACGACTACAAGGACGAGGCGACGAAGGACTGGTACCGCCTCGCGCCGGGCAAGGAGGTGCGCCTCCGCTACGCGTGCCTCCTCACCTGCAAGGAGGTCGTGAAGGACGCGAAGGGCGAGCCCGTCGAGCTCAAGTGCACGATGGATCTCAACTCGTGGGGCGGGAACGCGCCCGACGGAAGGCAGGTCAAGGGCACGCTCCACTGGGTCTCGGCGGCGCAGTCGGTCCCTCTCGAGGCGCGCCTCTACGACCGGCTCTTCAAGGCCGAGAACCCGGGCACGACCGAGGGCGTCTCGTTCCTCGACGAGGTGAACGCGAGCTCGCTCGAGGTCGTCCAGGGCCGCGGGGAGCCGCACTTCGCGACCTTGAAGGTCGGCGACCGCGTCCAGTTCGAGCGGCTCGCTTACTTCATCGTCGATCAGGACTCGAAGCCCGGGAAGCTCGTCTTCAACCGCACGGTCGGCCTCAAGGACACGTGGGCGAAGATCGAGGCGAAGCAGCCCAGGGGAGCGGCCCCCGCGTCGAAGCCCGCGGAGAAGAAGGAGCCCAAGGCCCCGAAGGCGCCGGCTCCGAAGCCCGAACCCGCGGCCGAGGTCGCGATCGACGACTTCACGAAGCTCAACCTGAAGGTCGGCGTCGTGAAGACGGCCGAGGTCGTGAAGGAGGCCGACAAGCTCCTCCGCCTCGAGGTGGACTGCGGCGAGGGCCGCCTCCGCCAGATCTTCAGCGGGATCCGCTCGGACTATGCGGACCCGGGGAAGCTCGTCGGGAAGAGCGTCGTCGTCATCGCGAACCTGAAGCCGCGCCAGATGAAGTTCGGCCTCTCGGAGGGCATGGTGCTCGCCGCGGGAACGCCTGGCGGCTCGCTCCGCGTCTGCACGTTCGACGAGGGCCCCAAGCCGGGAGACAGGGTGAGTTGACCATGCGAATCTTCACCGCGCCTCGCTACCGCTCGTCTAACTCCTTCGCCATCGCCGCGCTCGCGGCCGCCTTCACGCTCGGACTCGCCGCCGAGGGCCTCTCGGCGGACGAGGTCCTCCTCGGCGTCTACCTCGTGGACGAGACGGCCGCTTCGCGCGGCGCGTACGTCGAGGAGGTCGCGCCCGACAGCCCCGCCGCGAAGGCCGGCGTCCGCGCCGGAGACCTCGTCAGCGCGTGGAGCGGCGAGGCCGTCGCGAACTCGCACGCGCTCATCGCGCGGATCGCGAAGGCGAAGCCGGGCGACAAGGTGACGCTCACGATCGTCCGCGACGAGTGGGAGAAGGACGTGAAGCTCGTCCTCGGCCGCCGCGGCGCCGCCGCGAAGGCCCCGGACAAGACCCCCGCCATCGACGAGGCCGGCTTCGCGAAGCACCTCCGCGCGTGCCTCCAGCTCGAGGACAAGGAGCAGCGCGCGACCGCGATCTCGAAGCTCGACGGCCTCGGGTTCCCGGTGCCGAAGGACCCCGCTCTCCGCGCGAAGCTCCTCCGCGACGCGCTCGCTCCCGCCACGCTCGCCGCGACCGCGCGCATCGGCGAGAAGCGCGGCACGCCCGAGCGGCCGCTCCTCTTCGCGACGCCCAGGAAGTACGACCCCGCGAAGGGCAACGCCTCGGTCGTCGCTCTCAGCGCCTACGGCCAGGACGCGAACTGGAGCCTGCGCGTCTTCGCGCTCCCCGAGGACGAGTGGAACGACTGGAGGAAGACGGACCCCGAGCTCCAGAAGGAAGGCGCCGAGAGGCCGAAGCCGCTCATCCCGTGGGCGGACGGCCTCACGATCGCGCCCGAGCTCGGCCTCACGGGCAGCAACGCCGAGAGCTTCTCGGACTCGCGCCTGAGGATCCTCGACGCGATCGCGCGCGCGAACCGCTCCTACGGCGCCGACCCCGACCGCGTGATGCTCTGCGGCATGTCGATGGGCGGCGAGATCTCCTACGACGTCGCCGCGCGGCACCCCGACCGCTTCGCGGGTCTCGCGTGCGTCTCGGGCGGCATGACCCAGATCCCGACGCCGCTCCCGAACCTGAAGGGTCTCTCGATCTTCATCATGCACGGCACCGAGGACGACTCCGTGCCCGTCTCCGCGGCGAAGGAGAACGCGAAGAAGCTCGAGGAGCTCAAGGTGAAGCACGAGATCCACATCCTCGAGGGCGAGGGTCACCGCTGGCCCCGCAAGGCCGAGGACGGCGAGCGGATCTCGAAGTGGCTCCACGCGCAGAAGCGCGACGCGTGGCCGAAGGACCTCGACCTCATCTTCCCGGCCTACCCCGAGTCGAACGACCCTCACCGCCGGATCTACTGGCTCGAGGTTCCGCCGCAGAACAAGAACCGCCGCGCGACCGCGAAGGCGCACGACAACGTCATCACCCTCGGCCAGCTCCAGGGCTTCGAGAAGGTGACGCTCTTCCTCGCGGAGCCGCTCGTCGACCTCGACAAGGAAGTCGTGGTCCGCTTCAACGACCGCGAGGTCTTCTCGGGCATCCTCGAGCGCCGCTGGGATACGCTCATCGAGGACCTCGAGACCGACGGATGGGACACCATCCGCGCGGCGCCCGTGCGGCTCGAGGTCGATCTCCGTCTGAAGCGCTGACACGGACGCCGGAAAGCGCCTTTCCATTCGGACACGGTCCCGTCTCGGCTTACGACGAGCGCCCTCCCTTGCATCATCCGGCTCTCGGGAAGGGAACGGAATGGAGCTCCAACGACTCGTCGAGAGGACGCATCAGGCCGGTCGCTGCGGCTACTGCCACGAGTCGCTCGCGACGGGGTCCACCTGCGGCTCGTGTGGCGCCGTCCTCCACGATGAGTGCCTCACCGAGCTCGGCCGCTGTCCGACGCTCGGGTGCGAGTGCCGGTCGTTCGAGCGGAGCGTCCCGACCGAACCGCTCGCTCCTCCGAGCGAGGAAGCGATCGCCGCGTTCGTCTCCGCCATCCGTCAGCACGCGACCTCCGTCTTCCTGGGCATCGCCTCACCCTTCGTGGGTGCATTCTTGATCGAGGCCATCTTCGTCGCCCCGGATTCTCTGGCCGCGCTGACCATGATCGCGCTCGCGCTCGCGATCGCCGCCGTCGGCGCCCTCGTCCTGTGGGCACACGTGAGGAACGTGAACCGGCTGCTCCGCGAGACGGAGCCGCGGCGCGCGGAGATCTTCGTCAGCTCGGAGCCGAGCATCTGGAACGGGGCGACGGTCTACACCGGCTGGGTGTCGGAGCGCGGGCGCCCGACCCTGGCTCTACGACTCGGAAGTCGTCCGGAGTGGCTCGCGCAGCTGCGTGACGACACGGCGGTCGGGATCTACGGGGGCGGGTGGTTCGAGCCGGTGGTCGTGCAGCGCGGCGAGATGCTGTTCGACGTCGGCGGCACGAGCGTCCGGTCGCTCTCCCGGCGTGAATGGCATCTCATTCGCCGAGAACGAGCCTCAGCTTCCGCCTGAGCGCATCGAGGGTGAACGGCTTCGCGATGAACTGATGCCCCTCTCCGAGGTCGAGCCCCTCGCCCGACGAGTCGAGGTGGCCCGACGTGTAGAGGACCGCCGTGTCGGGTCTCGAGCGCGCGAAGTTCGCGACGAGCTCGAGCGCACCCATGCGCGGCATGACGACGTCCGTGAGCAGGACGTGGATCGGCCCCTCGTGACGTGACGCGACCTCGAGCGCCTCGACGCCGTCGCCCGCTTCGAGGACGCGGTAGCCCTCCTGCTCGAGGAGGAGCTTGAGCGAGCGGCGGACGCCGCCCTCGTCCTCGACGATCAGGATCGTCTCGGAGCCGCGGCGGATCTGGACCGGCTGCGGCGGCGTGACAGGCCGGTCGAGCGGCGCGTCCACGACGGGGAGGCGGATCCGGAACGTGGTCCCGCGCCCCGGCTCGCTCTCGACGCCGACCTCGCCGCCGTGCTGGACGACGATCCCGTAGACGGTCGAGAGGCCGAGGCCCGTGCCCTTGCCGGGCGCCTTCGTCGTGAAGAAGGGCTCGAAGATCCGCGCGCGCGTCGCCTCGTCCATGCCGCTTCCGGTGTCGGAGACGGCGAGCTCGACCTCCGGCCCGCGCTTCGGACCGTCCGCGGAGCGCGTCTCGATCGCGAGCCGGCCTCCCCTCGGCATGGCGTCGCGCGCGTTCGCGGCGAGGTTCAGGAGGACCTGCTCGAGCTGGCCCGGGTCCGCGCGCACGGGCCGCACGCCGGGGTCGAGCGCGAGGCTGACGGCCACGTCCTCGCCGAGGATCCGCCGGATCATGGGCTCGACCGAGACGAGGAGCGCGTTCAGGTCGAGGACGCGCGGCGCGAGGTGCTGCCGCCGGCTGAAGGCGAGGAGCTGCTGCGTGAGGCGCGCGGCGCGGTCGGAGGCCGAGAGGATCGCGTCGAGCTCGCGCCGCGCCGTCTCGTCGGTCCCGGCGTGCCGCCCGGCGATCGTCGCGGAGCACATGATCACGGTGAGGAAGTTGTTGAAGTCGTGCGCCATGCCCGCGGCGAGGCGGCCGACCGCCTCCATCTTCTGGGCCTGGCGCATCTCCTCCTCCAGCCTGTGCTGGGCGGAGAGGTCGTGCCCCACGCAGGCGAGGAACTCGAGCGTCCCCTTCGTGCGGTGAGCGATGAGGACGTGCGAGATCGGGACCGGCCGGCCGTCGCGCGCGCGGAGCGGGAGGTCGCCGCGCCACGAGCCCTCGCGGACGGCCGCCGGGAGGATCGTGTCGCGGAGGGTCGCGTAGTCGGCCGCGGTGTAGATGTCCGCGATGCGGAGGCTCGTGATCTCCTCGTCCGCGCCGATCCCGAGGAGCCGCCGCCCCGCGGCGTTCATGTACGTGAGCCGCCCGTCCGGGTCCGCGCTCGCGATCACGTCGGGCGAGGCCTCGACGAAGGCGGCGAGCCGGGCGCGCGCGGCCTCGGCGCGACGGCGCTCGAAGACGATCGCGAGGTGGGTCCCGAGCTTGCCGACCCCCGAGAGGAAGTCGGGGCTCGGCTCGCGCAGCTCGCGGGTGAAGAACTCGAGCACCGCGAGGAGCCGGTCCCCGCGGAGGATCGGGAACGCGAACGCCGCCTTGAGGCCGACCGTGCGCGCGAACGGGCCGCGCGGGAAGTTCGTGTCCGTCGGCGGATCCGAGATCCACGTCGGGCGGAGCGACTCCCAGACGCGGCCGGGGAGGCCGACGCCCTTCGGGAAGCGGCTCTCGAGGCTCTTCACCCGGAAGGCCCCCGCATCGAAGCTCGCGTGATACGAGCTCGGCGAGCAGACGATCACGCCCGCCGGCTCATCGGGCATCCAGGCCTGACCGACCTGCCAGTCCATGAGGACGCAGATCCGCTCGAGGCAGCAGGTGAGCATCGAGTCGAGGTCCGCCGCCTCGCTCGCCGCGGCGGTCACCTCGAGGAGCAGACGCAGTGTCTGCTCGGCGTTCACTTACTGGGCCTCGGCACGTACCCGCGGAGCGAGGAGTAGGGCGCCGGCCACTCGAGGTCGTGGCCGAGCTCGGTCGCGGCGTGGCGCACCCAGTAAGGATCGTAGAGCTGCGCCCGCGCGATGACGCAGAGGTCCGCCCGCTCGGCGGCGAGGATGCTGTTCGCGTCCGCAGCCGTCGAGATCCCGCCGACCGTCATGACGGGGACCTTCGCCTCGTGGCGGATCCGGTCGGCGAGGGGCGTCTGCCAGAGCCGGCCGTAGACGGGCTTCGCGTCCTCGACGACGTTCCCCGCGGAGACATCGATGATGTCGACGCCGCCCGCGTGGAGGAGGCGAGCGATCTCGACCGCGTCCTCGGGCGTCGTCCCTCCCGGCGCCCAGTCGGTCGCCGAGATGCGCGCCGAGAGCGCCCCGCGCCACACCTCGCGGCACGCGGCGAGGACCTCGAGCGGGAAGCGCATGCGGTCGGCGAGCTTCGGGCCGCCGTAGCCGTCGGTGCGCTTGTTCGTGAGCGGCGAGATGAACGTCGAGAGGAGGTAACCGTGCGCGAAGTGGAGCTCGATCCAGTCGAAGCCCGCCTCGATCGACATGCGGGTCGCGCGGACGAACTCGTCGCGGACGCGGGACATGTCGGCGCGGGTCATCTCGCGCGGCACCTGGTTCCGCGCGGTGTACGGGATCGGCGACGGCGCGAGGATCGGCCACGCACCCTCGTCGAGCGGCTCGTCGCTCCCCTCCCAGGCGAGCTTCGTCGCGGCCTTCCGGCCCGCGTGCCCGAGCTGGATCCCGACCTTCGCGCGCGAGCGGGCGTGCACGAAGTCCGTCACGCGCCGCCACGCCGCGACGTGCTCGGGCGCGTACATGCCCGTGCACCCCGGGCTGATCCGGCCCTCCGCGGAGACGTCGGTCATCTCCGTGAGGACGAGGCCGGGCCCGCCCATGGCGCGGCTCCCGAGGTGGACGAGGTGCCAGTCGTCGGGCGTCCCGTCCTTCGCCATGTACTGGCACATGGGCGAGAGGACGATCCGGTTCTCGAGGACGAGGTCGCGGACCTTGAAGGGCGTGAAGATCGGCGGCGGCGCGGGATCGGCCTTCACCCCCGAGAGCCGCGCGAAGCGCGTGTCCACCCGTCGAACGAGCTCGGGGTCGCGCTTCTTCAACCCTTCGTGCGTCACGCGGAGGCTCCGCGTGAGGAGGCTCATCGCGAAGGGGAGCGGCTCGAGGTCCTCGTAGCGCTCGGTCTGCTCGAACCACTCGAGGCTCGTCTGCGCCGCTCGCTGCGTGCTCTCGACGAGGGGCTTGCGGCGGCGCTCGTAGAGGGCGAGCGCCTTCGCCACGTCCTTCTCCTCGACGCACGCGTCTCTCAGCGCCACGGCGTCCTCGAGGGCGAGCTTGGTGCCCGACCCGATCGAGAAGTGAGCCGTGTGACACGCGTCGCCGACGATGACGAGGTTCTCGTGGACCCACTTCCGGCACTTGATGTTCGGGAAGGAGCGCCAGAGAGAGCGGTTCTTGAGGAGCTTGTGGCCCCGGAGCTCCTCCTTGAACAGCTTCTCCGCGAAGGCGACCGTGTCGTCCTCGGTCGCCTTCTCGAGGCCCGCCTTCTTCCACGCGGTCTCGGTCGTCTCGAGGATGAAGGTGGACTTCCCCGGCTCGTAGCGGTACGCGTGCACCCGGTGGAGGCCGCCGTGCGCGTCCGTCTTGAACCAGAAAGTGAACGCCTCGAAGGGATACGTCGTCCCGAGCCAGACGAAGCGGTTCGGCCGCCAGTCGATCTCGGGCTGGAGCTCCTTCGCGAAGCGCGCCCGCACCGTGCTGTTGACGCCGTCCGCGGCGAGGACGAGGTCCGCGTCGAGGTAGCGCTCGGGGTCCGCGACCTCCTTCTGGTACTCGATCTTCACGCCGAGCGCGGCCGCGCGCCGCTGGAGGATGTCGAGGAGCCGCTGCCGCGAGAGCCCCGAGAAGCCGTGCCCCGTCGAGCGGACGACCTCGCCCTTCCAGTGGATCTCGATGTCGTCCCAGTGCGCGAAGCTCTTCGTGATCTCGTCGCGGCTCTCCGGGTCCGCGCCCGCGAGGTTCTCGAGGGTCTGATCGGAGAAGACGACGCCGAAGCCGAACGTATCGTCGGCCTTGTTCCGCTCGAGGACGAGGACCTCGTGCGCGGGATCCGCCTTCTTCATGAGGAGCGAGAAGTAAAGCCCCGCGGGCCCCCCGCCGACGCTCACGATCTTCATGGGGCAGGGAGTGTAACTATACTCAGGGCATGATCATCAAGGACGAGGTGCTCGAGGTCGCGACGCCCACCGGCCCCATGCGCACTTACCTCTACCGCCCGGCCGCCGAGGGGAGGTATCCCGCCGTCGTCTTCTTCTCCGAGATCTTCCAGGTGACGGGCCCGATCCGGCGCACCGCGGCGATCCTCGCGGGTCACGGCTTCCTCGTCGCGGTGCCCGAGGTCTATCACGAGTTCGAGCCCGCGGGCACCGTCCTCGCTTACGACCAGGCCGGCGCCGACCGCGGGAACGCGCTCAAGATCACGAAGAAGGTCTCGGCGTTCGACTCGGACGCGCGGGCCCTGCTCGATGCGCTCAAGGCGCATCCGCGATGCACGGGGAAGCTCGGCTCGTTCGGGATCTGCCTCGGCGGGCACCTCTCGTTCCGCTGCGGGTTCAACCAGGACGTGCTCGCGACCGCGTGCTTCTATGCGACCGACATCCACAAGCGCTCGCTCGGCGAGGGCATGAAGGACGACACGCTCGACCGCGTGAAGGACATGAAGGGCGAGCTGCTCATGGTGTGGGGGCGTCAGGACCCGCACATCCCGGGCGACGGGCGCGCCGTCATCTACAAGGCGGTCACGGACGCGAACCTCAAGTTCACGTGGCACGAGTTCAACGGACAGCACGCGTTCATCCGCGACGAGGGGCCGCGGTACGACCCCGAGCTCGCGTTCCGGTGTTACGGGCTCGTGTTCGATCTGTTCCGGCGGCGGCTGGACGAAGGCGATCTGTAGGCCGTCCGTAACCGTCTCGGCGTTCCATTTTTTCAACGCCGAAGGCGCCGGATCAGGCCGCCGCGAGAGGCCGCCGATCTTCGATCGGCGCCTCTCGCGGCGACCAACCTCG
>CAZYLP010000267.1:0-10136 GCA_964648345.1 uncultured Planctomycetota bacterium | reverse complement strand
AGGCGCGTCGGCAGGGGGCGCGTCCGCGGGCGGAGCCTCCGCGGAGGCGTCGGCAGGCGGCGCGTCGGCAGGAGGCGCGTCGGCTGGCGGCGCGTCAGCAGGCGGAGCTTCGGCGGAGGCGTCAGTAGGCGGCGCGTCTGCGGGCGGCGCGTCTGCGGGCGGAGCCTCGGCGGTGGCATCTGCGGGCGGCGCGGCGGCGGGCGGCGCGCCGGCCGGCGGCGCGTCGGCGGGCGGCGCGTCGGCGGGCGGCGGCGCGGCCGGCGGGTGGGCTGGGCCCGCGGCCGCTGGCGCGGCCCCCGACTGCTTCTTCGCCCACATGGCCGCGATCATGGCCGCCTCGGCGGGCGACTGCGTGGGCTGTGCGGGGTTCGTCGCCTTGCGCGGTTGCTGGGGCGGCAGCCCCTCGGGGACGACGAAGTTCTTCGCGGGCGCGGTGCCAGGACGGGCCGTCGTGCCGACGCGGAAGCCGCCTTGCGGCGGCGGAGGAGCGGGCGCGGGCGCCGGAGCCGGCGCCGCGGGCGGCACGTACTGCGGCGGCGGCACGTAAGCCTGCGGCGGCGGCACGTAGACCGACGGCGGAGGAACGGCGCAGTAGCGGCAGACGATGTCCGTCGGCGCCATGAGCCTCTGGCACCGCGGGCAGATCCGGTTCGTGCCCGCCTGGACGGCCTTGATGAGGCCGACGAGGAGGAGCACGAAGCCGATCGGCATCGCGGAGGCGAGGACGAGGATCCCGACCGTCTGCTGTCCGAGAGCGAGGCAGGCGATGCCCGAGCTGCCCGCGAGGACGACGCACGCCCCGCCGGCGATGACGAGGCCGTTCAGAAACGAGACGGGCTCGACGGGCACGGGCGGCGGCAGGACCGGCTGGGGCGACGCCACGGGGACGGGGCGCGGGTCGTGGTAGGCGCGCGGGCGCTCGGGCTGCGGCGGCGGTGGCGGCGGTGGGGCCGGAGGAGGCGGAGGCGGCGGCGCCGCGACCTTGGGCGCCGGGGCCTCGGGGATCGCGGGCAGCGCGGGCAGCGGCGAGCCGCCGCCCGCGAGCGTCGCCCAGCTCTCGAGGACCGAGGCGAGCTCGTCGGCCGTCGCGTAGCGGTCCTTGCGCTCCTTCTGGAGGCACTTGTGGACGATCTTCTGGATCTCGGGCGGGATGTTCGGGTCGCGCGAGCCGATCGCCACGGGCTCCTGCTTGGCGATCTTGAGGATGAGCTTCTGCTCGGTCTCGTCCTCGAAGGGCAGGCCCCCGGTGAGCGCCTCGTACATCGTGGCGCCGAGCGAGTAGATGTCGCTCCGGGCGTCGAGCGACTTTCCGAGGATCTGCTCGCGGGACATGTAGTCGATCGTGCCGAGCGTCATGCCCTGGAGCGTGAGGGTCGGAGCGTCGTCCGCCTTCGACATGCCGAAGTCGAGGATCTTGGCCGTCGTGCTCGTGATGAAGATGTTCGCGGGCTTCACGTCGCGGTGGACCACGCCCTGCGCGTGCGCGTAGGAGAGCGCGCGCAGGATCGGGAGCATCCAGTTGACGACCTGCAGCGGGGCGACCTTCTTGTCCCGCTCGATGCGAGCCTCGAGCGTCTCGCCCTCCGGAAGCTCGGTGACGATGAAGCATCCCTCGGGCACGTTGAGGAAGTTGAGGAGACGGATGATGTTCGGGTGCGTGAGGCGGGCGAGCACCTGGGCTTCGCGCTCGAACCGTTCCTTCATCCCCTCTTGCTGGAGGAGCTCGGGGGCGAGGGCCTTGATCGCGACCTTCTGCTTCAGACGCGTATGCTCGCCGACGTAGAGCATCCCCATGCTCTGTTCGCCGAGCGCTTCGACGATTTTGTAGTCGCCTATCTGGGTTCCGATCACGACGCGAGGGCGCGAGTCTAGCCCTGGTCTCCCACCGCGTCAACGTGTAGGATCCGCCCCACGCATCCGGGGGGTCGGGGGCGGGAAGAGATGCCGGCGTCGGTCGCACTCAAGATCCAGGACTGCCTCGCTCAGCTCGAGACCGACGGGCACGTCACGGTCAGGGAGATCCCGTGGCTCGCGGAGAGCGGCCGCGCTCCGAAGCCCTTCTGGGACTCGCTCCTCGCCAACGCGTCGACCGCGGGCGGTCTCACCGTCCCGCTGAAGAGCGTGGCACTCGAGAGTTACGACTTCTTCAGCGACGCGATCAAGCGCCACACACCCGAGCGCGCCGCCTTCCGCTGGTACGACGCCGATGAAGGGCGCTTCGAGACGTTCACGGTGGGCGAGCTCGACATGCTCTGCGGCCGCCGCGCCAAGGAGTGGGAGGGGCGCGGTATCTCGTCGGGGCAGACGGTCGCCCTCATGTACTTCATGGGGCCGGACTTCGTCATCTCGCTCCTCACGGCGCTGAAGCTCGGCTGCATCGTCACGGTGATCCCGCCGCGCTACGAGCTCGCGATGAAGAAGCTCATCGAGTCGGCGGCCCCGGATCACTTCGCGATCGACCCGATCCACCTCCGCTACCTGGGCGACGCGAAGGAGAAGGCGATCCCGGTCGACCTGCCGCCGGCGACCGAGAGCCTCGACACGTCCGGGGTCTACACCACGAACACACCCTGGGCGAAGCTCGCCTCCCCGTTCGCGGCGAAGCCGTTCGAGGCGGTGCCGGTCATCGCGGACTGCGGGTTCCTCTGGGCCCTCCGCGACGGCATGATCGCGTTCGGCCTCAAGCCGAACGACGTCTTCTTCGCGCCCGCGGTCCCGCTCATTCCGGCCCAGCCGACGCTCCTCCTCGCCACCCTCCTCGCGGGGGGCGTCTACGTCCACGCGGACCTGGAGCACTTGAAGAAGAAGCCCGCGCTCCTCGACGCGCAGTGGAAGCACGTCATCGTCACGCGCGAGGTGCGCGACCTCATCCTCGACGCGGGAGGCAAGCTCGGCCGCGGCTGGAAGAGCTGGAGCCGGTTCGTCGACGAGGGCGGCGACTCGCAGCGCTGGGGCACGTTCGTCACCCAGGCGTGCCTCGAGCCCTCCTACACGTGCAACTACCTCGTCGACGCGGCCTCGGGCGGCGGGATCCACTGCTCCGTGAAGCGGAAGCTCTCGAAGGGCGGCTGGAACTCCTACGTCCTCCCCGCGCCCGGCACCGAGTGGTACCTCACGACGCCGAACGGCAAGGACATCCGCACCGCCGGCCAGATCGGGCGCTACACGTTCAAGAAGCCGGCGGAGGAGGCGGCGCTCCCCGGCCTCAACCTCGTCCGGCGCGACCGGGCCGAGCTCCAGTTCCTCGGTCCCGCGCTGCCGCATCGCCTGGGCCGGACCTACCCTGCCGACGAGGTCCTCGCGTCCGTCGAGGCGTTCCCCTTCGTGCTCGAGGCGACGATCGCCCCGACTCCGACGGGCGACGCGGAGACGCCGTACCAGTTCACGCTCGCGATCTTCTGCGGTCACGAGCTCAAGGAGGAGATGGCGACGCAGGCCGGGGAGTGGCGCAACCTCGTCGAGGGAGCCATCAAGCGCGACCTGGGCGCGGAGGCGCTCCCCGACGTGATCGAGTTCTTCCCGCTCTACGCGCGCCGCAAGGAGGGCCTGACGGACCACGACTGGGTCCGGGCCATGTACGCCGCCGGGTCACTCCACGAGCGGGCGCGCGCCGAGCCGTTCACGCTCATCACCCACCTTCGTTCGCTCGTGCTCCCGTGGGCGCCTCCGCAGGCGACTCCGCCGCCGCCCGCCGAAGGCGAGCAGCCCCCGTCGGACTCCCCGCCGCCCGAGGAGACGCCCCCGTCGGACTCCCCGCCGCCCGAGGAGACGCCCCCGTCGGACGCGCCGCCGCCCGATGCGCCGCCCTCGGATGCTCCGCCCTCGGATGCTCCGCCCTCGGATGCTCCGCCCTCGGATACGCCGCCCGACGCGCCGCCGTCGGACGCGCCGCCGTCGGAGACGCCCACCGATGCGCCGCCTGCCGAAGTCTCGGCCGAGACTCCGACAGAGGCTCCGCCCGCCGATGCGCCGCCGCCGGGCGCGCCGCCGGCCGAGGCGCCCGCCGACGGAGTGTCGGAGCCACCCCCCTCACAACAAGATGAACACGTCCAGGAGTCGGGCTCGGGCCCGATCCCGAACACCGAGTCCGACGTCATGCTCATCGTCCAGGACGACCAGGAGTTGCCTCCACCAACTCCGTCGCCGGACGCGGAAAACCCTCCCAAGGCTGAGTGAAGACCATGCTCGAGATCCAGCTCCTCCTCAATCCGATCACGCCGACCGAGAACCCCGGGCTCGACACGCTCGATCCGCGCTTCCAGGAGATCGCGGGCCTCGTCGAGGCCGGCGAGTTCGGCAAGGCGTCCGAGCAAACGCAGGCTCTGCTCAAGGACGGGATCGCGGACATCCGCGTCATCTCGTACTTCCTCTACGGGTGCTTCCTCGAGTCGGGGCTGACGGGGCTCCCCCAGATCCTCCAGGCCCTCATCTCGCTGTTCACGACGAACTGGGCCGCCGTCGGTCCGACCCAGAAGAAGGAGAAGCACGCCGAGAACGGCGTCGGGTGGTTCCTCTCGCGCCTCACGAAGAAGCTCGCGGCGGAGGAGGAGGCGAAGTCCGACGAGTTCAACAAGTGGATCGAGCAGGTCCCCGCGGACAAGATCCAGCCTTACCTCGACAAGATCAACGAGCTCCGCACGGCCATCGCGGTCGCGAACTCCGCGAAGCTCCCGGACGCGATCAAGGCCTTCGAGGACTGGATCAAGGGCTTCAAGAACGTCGTCGACGCCGAGGCGAAGAAGGCGGCCGACGAGGCCGCCGCGTCCGCCCCGCCCCCCGAGGAGAAGCCCGCCGAGGTCGCGGCCACGCCCGGCGCGCCCTCGGCCGCGCCGGCCGCGGACGGCGCCTTCATGGTGGAGGGCTCCGTCCACCTGAAGGAGCTCGCGCGCAAGATCGCCGCCTTCGAGACGCTCGTGAAGAAGAAGCAGTACGCGCGCGCGTCCGTCGTCTACAACGACGTGACCTCGATCTTGGAGCACTTCGACCCGCGGGTCTACATCCCGAAGATGCTCGCGAGCTTCTACTCGCTCTCCATGAACAACCTCGACAGCCTGCTCCCCGACCTCGAGAAGAAGGAGACCCCCAGCTGGAAGGCCATGGAGCAGCTCTACCGGGTCGACGTGGACATCTTCACCCGGTGACCCAGGAGACCGTGAAGGAGGAGATCGTCCGGCGGGTCGCCGAGTTCGACCCGTCCGCGCTCATCCTCCTCCTCTCGCACCTCGGGTACCGGCCGGAGGAGATCCTCTTCGAGAGCGCGGCGCGCGAGGTGTCGCAGCCGTCGCTCGTCCAGAAGGTCGAGTTCCGCGCCGAGCCCGTGAAGCAGGCGATCGTCACCCTCAACACGGGCCTCCTCGGCACCCAGAGCCCGCTCCCGTCCTACTTCAAGCGGATCCTCGAGGACGCGGACCTCGACGAGCAGTCGTTCACGGACTTCCTCCGCTTCTTCGACCACCGCCTCCTCGACGCGTGGCTGCGGAGCATCTACCCGGAGCACGACCCGCAGATCTTCAGGGACTTCGAGAAGACGAAGCAGAGCTACCTCCGCCTCCTCGGCCTCGCCTCGGTGAGCACGCTCCACTGGCTCATGGAGCTCACCTACCCCGAGCTCGGCGTCACGGTCGAGAAGGGGACGATCATGCGCTCCGTGCAGCTCGAGGGGGCGCGGCTCGGAGGGTGCGACCTCGGCGGCAGCGCGGTCCTGGGCGGCTGGATGCGCGGGCCGGTCCCGGGCTTCCTCGTCACGCTCTACGCCGACGAGGAGCACACCGAGTTCGGCCGCCCGTGGGCCGAGGAGGTCATGCGGCGGCTCGAGCGCTTCGTGTTCCCGGCGGTCGCCGAGGCGGCGATCGAGCTCAAGGTCGTGCTCGTGATCCGCTCCGAGAAGGTCTGGGCCCAGCTCCGACCCGGGAGCTACCTCGGCTTCGACCGCATGAAGGGCGGCAAGCGCGCGAACCGCGAGATCCAGGTCTTCAAGGGGGAGGCCCGCGTCCGGTGAGCGCCGAGGCGAGAGGTGTGCCGGCCGCCGTCGCCTGGTTCCGCGAGAACCTCGCGTTCCGCCCCGAGGACCGGCGGCCCGCGTTCCTCATCGTCATCCTCCACGCGATCGTGGGCTCGGCGCTCGTCATCGCCTACTCGGCGCGCGATGCGCTCTTCCTGAGCTCGCTCGCCGCGAAGCCCGAGAAGCTCGCGCTCGCCGATCTCCTCGCCGCGGTGCTCTCCGGCTTTGCCGCCGCCGGAGTCGCGCACCTGCGGCGCCGCCTCGCGGTCGAGCTCCTCTTCCCGGTCCTCGCGACGGTCGCCGGCTCGCTCCTCTTCGCGCTCGGCCTCCTCGCGTGGAAGAAGCCCGACGCCGACGTGGCCCCCCGGCTCATCTTCATGCTCATGGACGCGATCGCGGCGGCGATCCTCGTCCCGCTCTGGGCGCTCACCGAGTCGAGCTTCTCGTCGCGCGACACCAAGCGCGTCATCGCGCTCGTGGACGTGGGGCGCCTCATCGTCGTCCTCCTCGCCGGGCTCTGGACGTGGGGCATGGTCCACGTCATCCACCCGCGCTGGCTCCTCGCCGTCGCGGCGGGCCTCCTCTGGGTCTCGAGCGTCCCGGTCATCCTCCTCGGCCTCGGCCGCGCGCTCCGGGGCGCCCCCGTGCGCCTCCCGGGCCAGACGGGCGACGAGGTCGCCGCCCGGCTCCGCGCGGCCACGCTCCCCCACGTGAGCGTGCTCGCCGCGGTCATGACCCTGGGCGTGCTCGTGGCGACGCTCGTCGACTTCGAGCTCAAGATGGCGATCGCGACGGCCTTCCCCGGCGATGCGACCGCGATCGCGCGCTTCGTCAGCGGGTACGCGTCCTTCTCGGGCGCGCTCGCGCTCGCCCTCACGATCGGTGCCGCGCCGTTCCTCTACCAGCGGTACGGCATCGGCGGCGTCCTCGTCGGCTGCGCCGTCGCCACCGCGGCCGGCATGGGGGGCGTCGCCCTCGCGCTCCTCTCGACCCTCGTGCCGATCCTCGGCGCGACCGCGTGCGCGAAGGCGACCCACGAGCTCTTCCGCTTCTCGGGCGCCGACTCGATGCTGCCCCAGTTCCTCGCCCCGCTGCCGCGGCAGCTCCGCGAGGACGCGTCCGGGTTCATCCGCAGCTACGTGCTCCCGTTCTCCGCGGTCGCGGCCGCCCTCCTCATCGTCGGCACCCACCAGTGGCGCCTCGCGGTGCCGACGGCGACGGTCGTGTTCGCCACGCTCCTCGTCGTCGCCCTGCACCGCTTCCGCGTCGAGTTCTCTCGGTCGCGGCAGTACCGGACGAGCGGCGCGTCGGTCGGGAAGGACGGCTTCTCGTTCGTCCCGGCCGCGCTCCAGTCGTCGGACCCGCGGGACATCGAGACGGCCCTCGAGCTCGCGCCGCGCGTGCGGGGCGACCTCACGCCCGCGGTCGCGCGGCTCCTCGGCCTCGAGTCGCCGCGGATCCGGAAGCTCGCCCTCGACTACATCGCCTCCCGGAGCGGCGCCGAGGGGACCGCCGCGACGGCGGACCCCGCGCTCGAGGACCGCGTCCGCGAGGCGCTCGCCGACCCCACGTCGGACGTCCGCGCGAGCGCGATCCGAGCGTTCTGCGTCATGAAGAAGGCGGGCGCGCTCGGAGACATCCTCGGCTTCCTCAACGCCCCCGAGGCGAACGTCCGCGCCGCGGCCGCCGCGGCCCTCTTCTTCCACGGAGGCTCGACGGGGCAGGCCGCGGGCGCGCGGCCGCTCAAGCGCCTCCTCGGGAGCCAGCACGCCGTCGAGCGCGAGTCGCTCGCGGACGCGCTCGCGGCGGTCGCGCTCCCGGCGTGCACGCAGCTCGTCCTGACCCTCATCGAGGACGACGACCCGCGCGTGCGGCGGGCCGCGGTCAAGGCCGCGGGGCGGATCCGCTCCGAGGACCTGCTCTCCGTGATCGTCGATGCCCTCCCGAAGAACGAGACCGCGCGCGTCGCACGCGACGCCCTCGCGGGCTACGGCGAGGAGGTCCTCGGACGCCTCCTCCGCGAGCACGCCGCTTCGCGCGCGGTCGTCGTCGAGATCGCCCGGATCCTCGGCCGCCTCGCGACGCCGCCCGCGATCGAGATCCTCATGGACCACCTCGACGACAGCGAGGAGACCATGCGCGGTGCGGTGCTCGGCGCGCTCGCGCGCGCGGCCTCGCAGGACGCGAGCGTCAAGCTCGACCGCGGCCGGCTCGAGGGCGCGCTCATCGTGGACGCCGTCTCGGCCTATCGCGCGCTCGCGATGAGCGACGCGTTCCTCGCCGCGGACCCGAAGAGCGACAGGAAGCGCGATCGGGCGGGCGCCCTCATCGGCTGGGCGTGCGGCGAGAAGTACGAGCGCGCGCTCGGCCGCATGCTCCGCGCGTCGCAGGCCCTCCACCCGCACGCCGTCATCTCGCGTGCGAGCGCGGCCGAGGTGCTGCCGAACGTCCTCTCCGGGCCGTCGCGCGACGCCGTCCTGCCGCTCTTCGATTCTTCGCCGCTCCCCGAGAAGCTCGCCGCGGCGACCGGGATCCTCCGCCCGCCGCAGCAGAGCGTCGAGGCCTGGGTGCGCGAGCTCCTCACCGACGGCGATCGCTGGGTCGTGTGTGCCGCGGCTCACTACGCGGGCGTGCGCAAGCTCGGCGGCGTCGAGGAGCAGCTCGTCTCGCTCCTCGACCGGACCGACGGCGTGATCCGGGAGACGGCGCTCCAGGCGCTCGAGCGCCTGCTGCCGATCCACCGGCTCCCGACCGCCGTCCAGCGCGTCCTATGGGACGAGGACGGCAACATCCAGCGCTCCGTGGACCGGCTCCTCGAGCGGATCGTGGACAAGGTCGAGTTCGACCGCGCGGAAGGCAGAGCCCAGGAGGCGTTCAAATGACCACCATCGAGCGGGTCTACTTCCTGAAGGGCGTCGAGCTCTTCGCCGCGCTCCAGGGCCAGGACGTCCTCGACATCGCGCTCGCCGCCGAGGAGGTCGACAAGGCCGCCGGCGAGGAGATCGTCCGCGAGGGCGAGCTCGACGACTCGCTCTACATCGTCGTGTCGGGGACGGTCGGTGTGTACCGCGGCAACCAGATGGTGGCGCAGCTCAAAGAGGGCGAGGTCTTCGGCGAGCTCGCGCTCCTCGACCCTGCGCCGCGAAGCGCGACCGTGCGAGCCGTCTCCGACAGCACGCTCCTCCGCGTCGAGCGCGAGGTTTTCCTCGACCTCCTCCGCGCGAACCACGAGATCGCCGAGGGCGTCACGAGGATGCTCGCCCGGCGCCTGCGCGCGATGATGGTGTGATCGAAGGCTTTACACGAATCCCCGACGACCCTGTGTCAGGTCGCGAGGGAGCCGACCATAGAGGGCAGAAGTGCTCCGAGGCGTCTTGCGCCGCGGCTCAACGGATGCCATACATGTTGCCCGCTTCCGCGGGAACGGGGGCGAAAAAACGGGGGGTTGCAAACGCGCGGGGGTCGTTCCCGCCGGCGCCATCCTCCGCAGCAGCCTGATTAGGAGAGGCATCGGATGGCCGTCCAGGACGAAGTCCCGAAGTCGCGCATCACCCTCCGGTACAGGACGGAGATCAACGGCACGCCTGCCGACATCGATCTTCCGCTCCGCTTCCTGGTCCTGGGCGACTTCTCGCTCGGCACCTCGTCCGACCGCAAGGTCGATCTCGAGGATCGGAAGATCCGGAACCTCGACGGCAAG
Organism: uncultured Planctomycetota bacterium; assembly: GCA_964648345.1. Lineage (GTDB taxonomy): Bacteria > Planctomycetota > J058 > J058 > JACQDU01 > CAZYLP01. The sequence continues at coordinate 435 of CAZYLP010000267.1, read as the reverse complement.
AACACGGCCGGCGTCATGAAGGACATGAAGATGTCCGTCGGCTTCTCGGTGCCGAACAAGGTGGACCCGGCGAACGCCGAGAACATCGACGTGAACCTCAACCTCACCAGCATGAAGTCGTTCTCTCCCGACGAGGTGGCGAAGCAGATCCCGAAGCTCCGCGCTCTCGTCACGCTCAAGAAGCTCCTCCTCGAGGTCGAGTCCAACATGGGCAACTCGAAGGACCTTCGTAAGCTCGTGTCGGACCTTTACGCGAACCCCGAGGCCTTCGCGAAGCTCAAGGAAGAGCTCAAGGGCTTCGAGGGCTTCAAGCTGCCCGCGATGGGCGAGAAGAAGTAGGGGAGGGGATAGACCATGGCTGAAGCCGTCGCTCTCGACGTGAAGCGCTTCCTCACCAGCATGCGCCTCGGTGAGATGAAGGCCGCTCCGACTCCG
>CAZYLP010000266.1:0-10140 GCA_964648345.1 uncultured Planctomycetota bacterium | reverse complement strand
TCGCGGTAAGCGGACGCCTGCTTGGACAGGTCGTCGTACACGCAGAGCGTCGCGCCGCCCTTCTCGTACATGAAGTACTCGGCGAGCGTGACGCCGGCGTACGGCGCAATGTACTGGAGGGGCGCCGGGTCCGACGCGCCGGCCTGGACGACGATCGTGTAGTCCATGGCGCCGGCCGCGCGGAGCTTCTCGACGATGAGCGCCGTCGTCGAGGACTTCTGGCCGATGGCGACGTAGACGCAGATGACGCCCTGGCCCTTTTGATTGATGATCGTGTCGACGGCGATCGCGGTCTTGCCCGTCTGCCGGTCGCCGATGATGAGCTCGCGCTGCCCGCGGCCGACCGGGATCATGGAGTCGATCGCCTTGATGCCGGTCTGGAGCGGCTCGTTCACGGGCTGACGGCCGGAGATGCCGGGTGCGATCATCTCGAGCGGACGGGTGCGATCCGTCACGATCGGGCCCTTGCCGTCGAGGGGCTCGCCGAGCGGCGTCACGACGCGGCCGATCATGGCCTCGCCGACCGGGAGGCTCATGACCTTCCGGGTGCGCTTCACCTGGTCGCCCTCGCGGAGCTCGGTGTAGTCGCCGAGGAGGACGACGCCGACCGAGGTCTCCTCGAGGTTGAGCGCGAGGCCCATGACCTTGTGGGGGAACTCGAGCAGCTCGCCGGCCATGACGTTCTTGAGGCCGTAGACGCGCGCGATGCCGTCGCCGACCTCGAGGATGGACCCGACCTCGTCCATCTCCAGGTCGCGCGCGTACTCCTCGATCTCCTTGCGGAGGACGGAGGCGATCTCGTCGGCCTTAATCTTCATAAACTTCCTCTACCTTGACTCTGCCGGCGCGGAGCCGTTCGCCGATGGCGTTCAGCCGCGTGCGGAGGGAATTGTCGTAGAGATCGTCGCCCGTGCGGACGACCATGCCGCCCAGGAGCCTGGGCTCGACCTTCTCATCGAAGACGATGTCGGTGTAGCCCTTCGGCGCGAACTTCTTCTTGAGCACCGTGCGGAGCTTGTCCCGCTGGTCGTCTTCCAGGGCCTGGGCCGTCGCGACGGTCACCATGAGCTCGCCCTGGTGCTCGTGATAGATCTGGATGAAGGACCGGATCATCGCGGGGAGGACCTGGATCCGGCCCTTCTCGACGACCACCTTCAGGAAGTTCTGGACGATCTCGTGCACGCGGCCGCCGAACGCGCGGTCGACGACCGCGCACTTGGCGTCCTTGCGGATGTGCGGCGTGACGAAGAACGCGAACGACTTGGGGTCGTTCTTGAACAGCTTTGCAATCTCGCGCACGTCACGGAGAACCTCGACGTGCACGCCCTTCGAGAGGGCGAGCTCGTGCAAGGCCTGCGCGTAGACGTGCGCGACGCCGTCCAGTCCCTTGGCCACGTCGAGACCTCAGTTCTTCTCGTAGTTCTTGATGAACTCGTCCACGAGCTTCTTCTGCTTGCCCTTGTCGACCTCGGAGCCGATGACCTTCTCGGCGAGACCGAGGGCGAGCTCGACCGTCTTCTGCTTGAGCTCGTCCAGCGCCTTGCCCTTGGCCAGCTCTATATCCCGGATCGCACGCTGCTTGGTCGCTTCGGCCTCGGCGACGGCCTTCTGGTGCGCCTCGTCGAGCATGCGCTTCTGGTCGGCGGCGGCCTCGGTCAGGATGTCCTGCGCCTCGTTGCGGACGGTCGCGAGGGCCTTCTTGTGCTGCTCGAGGACCTTCGCGGCCTCTTCCCGGTCGTGCTTCGCGGCGGCGATCTGATCCGAGATCGCGCGCTCGCGGCGCTCGAGCGACTCGAGGATGGGCGTCCACGCGGTCTTCTTGAGGATCAAGAGGACCAGCGCGAACGTGCAGGCCGTCCAGAAGACGAGCCCCCACGAGTGCGGGTCGAGGAGGAAGTGCACGGTGCCGTGCCCCTCTCCGTGCTCCGCGAGGATGAAAGCGAGCAGGTTCACGTTACGGGTTGACCGCGACCTTCATGACGACCGTGAGGAAGGCCGTGAGCGCCGCGAAGAGCGCCACGCCTTCGATGAGGGCCGCCGTGAGGATCATGGCGCCGCGGATGTCGCCGGACGCCTCGGGCTGACGCGCGATCGACTCGACCGACGCGGCGGCGATCTTCGAGATGCCGTAGCCGGCGCCGCAGACGACGAGGCCCGCACCGAGGGCCGCGAAGCCAGCCGCGAAGCCCATTCCGTTGATGTCGGCGAGAATCATGGGGAACATGGTCGATATCTCCGTTTTGAATCGGTGTTGAGTTCAGTGCTCCGGGTGAACCGCGGCCCCGAGGAACACGGTCACGAGGAACGTGAAGACGTAGGCTTGGACGAAGGCGACGAAGAGCTCGAGCAGGTAGATCGGGATCGCGAGGGCGACCGACACGGGACCGAGCGCCCAGCTCTGGAAGATGAGGACGAGCCCGACGAACGCGTAGAGGACCGCGTGGCCGCCCGTCATGTTCGCGAAGAGACGGATCATGAGGGCGATCGGCTTGACGACGTGCCCGACGAGCTCGACGACGATCATGAGCGGGAGCAGCCAGAGAGGCAGCCCCGGCGGCACGATGTTCTTGAGGTAGGCGAGGAGTCCCTGCTCGGCGATCCCGCAGCCGTGCCACCAGATCGCGGCGGTCATGGCGAGCGTCCCGGTCACGAGGATGCTGCCCGTCGCCGTCGCCATCCCCGGGATGAGGCCGAGCAAGTTGTTGAACAGGATGAAGAAGAAGAAGTTCCAGAGGACGGGCAGGAACTTGTCGGTGTTCTCCCCGAGGAAGGGCTTGGCCACCTCGTCGCGGATGAACAGCATGATGACTTCGAACAGGTTGCGGGCGCCGCGCGGGACGAGCGAGCGGTCCTTCGCCATGTGCGGGAAGATGATGAGCATGAGGGCGGCCGCGACGAAGAGCGAGAAGACCTGCTTCGAGATCCCGAACGTCATCAGCATCTCGCCGAACTTCGTCGGGAGAGCATGCACCCGGAGGAGGTGGTTGGGGATCCAGTGTTCCTGTTCGGCGAGCGGCAGCATGGGGGAGCCCTCACCCGTCCGGGAGGAGTCCCCGGACCGCTACGGCTTGTCCTTTTGCGGCTTGGTCGTGTAGACGGCGCGGTAGAGGTGGTAAAAACCCGCGCCGAAACCCAGGAACAGACCGATCATGATGCAGAGCGGGGTCGTGCCCCATCTCCGGTCCAGCCAGAACCCGCCCCCGGTGAGGAGGGCGATCGTCGCGGCGAACTGGAGACCGAGGTGCGAATATCGCATGTACGACTGCGATATCCTTCTCGGCTCTCGGTCGGATGGCTCCAGGGCGCGAGGAATAGACCAGGCATGGAGCATAGTGTCAAGGCCGAACTGACATGAGACGGATCACTCTCAACCTCGAGATCATCCACGCTCCCCTCCTCGTCGAGGAGGCTCTCCCCGCTCTCGAAAGAGCGCGTCGAGGAGAGGGGACCGACCTCCTCGTCCGCGCGGCCAGGAGCGCCCTCCCTCGGCTCCACGCCGCCCCGAACCACGGAGAGGGATGGGAGCCCGACTCGATCGCGTGGAAGCTGGCGGTCGGCAGGCTCGAGGCGGTCGTCGCGACGGCGCCCGAGCCGCCCGCGACCGAGGCTGCCTACGAGGAGGTGGCCTGGGCGCTCCTCCGTGCCGCGAGGGCCGCCGAGCCCGTGTCGCTCGGAGAGGACTGGGACCTCCTCCGCGTCCTGGTGGACCCGAGCCGTCGCCGCGGCGCGGGTCTCGGCTCGATGGGAGCGACCCTCGCCGGCTCTGCGCTCGCCGGCTCCGGGCCGCTCGCATCGGCGAGCGGCTTCGCCCTCGCCCGCGAGCAGTCTTACGCGACCGGCTGGACCTCGCCGCGGCGAGCGCCGAAGGTCGCGCGCTCCCTCCGCCGCTTCACGCGCGAGCGTCTCGAATCGATCGCTCGTGAAACCCCGGTCGCTCTCGCTCGCACCGTCTGGCCTCACCGCACGAGCCCGCTCGTCCGCCGGATCCCCCGGGCCGTCGCGGCGATGGAGAAGCTGCAGTCGGCGTACGCGACGGCGGTTCGAGAGGGAGCGGGCGTTTTCGCCGAGCTCGTGCTCGACTGATGGCGCTTTCGCGCGCCACCTTCGTCGCGAGGGAGACTCGAGGGGGAGCATTTCCAAAAGCTAGGGGACGTGCGTCGATTTGGTTGCGCGCGTAACCCCTGCAAGTCCTTGCTGCCCCGCCACAAGTGTTCGGGCTCCGCACTTGCGAAGCGCCCTAACATGAGAATCGATGCAACGAAGGCCTTGGGCCTGACGGTCCTCCTCTTGTCTTGTGGCTACGTGCCCGGGACGGCGTACGCGATCGAGAAGCCGGCGGCGACGTGGCACCCGGCGTCGAGATCGAACTACCACCGCGGACGCGCCGCGGGCATCTCGATGGTGGTCATCCACACGATCGAGGGCAGCCTGCAGGCCGGCATCAACACCTTCCAGAACCCGAGCGAGCGCGTCAGCGCTCACTACCTCGTAGGGCGCGGCGGGCAGATCGTTCAGATGGTGGGCGACCGCGACACCGCGTACCACGTGCGCGGCGGCTACAACTCGCGGACGATCGGCATCGAGCACGACGGCTACGCGTCGAGGAATCTCTGGACGGACGCCCAGTACCGAGCGTCGGCGCGCCTCACGCGGTGGTTGTGCGACACGTACCGCATCCCCATCGACCGGAGACACATCGTGGGTCACCGGGAAGTACCGGGCAACGACCACGGCGACCCGGGCCGCCACTTCAACTGGGACTACTACATGCGCCTCGTGAGGGGCGCAGGCGAGGACCCCGGGACGGCGACGCAGCCGGGGACGACGCCCGGGACCACGCCGGGGACGACGCCCGGCACGACTCCGGGCAACCCGGGCGGCACGACTCCGGGCAACCCGGGCGGCACGAACACCGGCAACAACGGCGGCGACACGAACGTCGTGGACGGCACTCCTCGCCGCGGCATCGCGGGCACGATCGCCGGGGCCAACGACGACACGCCGGACCGTGCCGACCCGAAGCACCCGCAGCTCTCGCGGAACAGCCGCGGCCACCACGTGGATGAGCTCCAGCGGATCCTGAACGTGGACGGCTACGACATCTCGCAGGACGGGATCTTCGGCCCCGAGACCGAGAAGGCGGTCCGCGCGTTCCAGCGTGCGCACGGTCTCGACGTGGATGGCATCGTCGGACCCAAGACCTGGAGGAAGCTGAATCAGGTCAACAACGCCGCGAAGGCGGCGAGCACGACACCCGCGGTATCGCCGTTCACGCCCATGAGGACGCTGAGGAGTCCACCGGACGGACCGATCGGCGACTAGGAGGACGCGGAGGACGCGTGTCCTGACGCGGAGGAGCGTTCTCCGCGCAGGAGCGTTCTCCGCGCTCTCCTTATTGGAGCTCGCGGATCCTCTTCTCCGCCTTCTTCGCGCCCTCGGTCCCCGGGAACGTGTCCTTCACCTTCTGGAAGGCACCCCGGAGCGCGGCGCGGTTCTCGGTGAGGGCGTCGCCGCCCTTCGCCATGGCGTACTGACCCTCGACGTAGTTGTACGCCTTGGTCGCCTCGCGCTCGTCCACGATGCTCGACGAGTCGCCGCTCGCCATGACGGCGACGAGGACCACGAGGATCACGCCCACGACGACGGCGATGATGATCGGCGTCGAGTCCGCCTTCGGCGGCGGACCACCGCGACCGCGCGCGTCCTCCTCGTCGTCGTCCTCGCGGCGGTCGCGCTTGCGCTTGACCCCGCGGGTGACCCTCGACGTCTTCGGCTTCGACTTCTTCGACTTGACGGCGCTAGACCGATTGGCGCCCTTACGGGCGACGGCGGTTCCCCGCATGCGGCTCATCTTTCACGACCCCCAAAGCCCAACCAACTCGGCGGGGAGTCTACGAAAGTTCACATCGCGGGCGTCACGGAACTGTCAACCCTGCGGAGACCGCGTCTTCACTGGAGCTCGTCGAGCCGCTTCCGTGCCTTCTTCGCGGCCTCGGTGTTCGGATACGTGTCGATGATGCGCTGGAACTGCTGCCTCAGCATGGAGCGGTTCTCGGCGAGCGCGTCGCCGCCCTTCGCGAGCATGAAGGCGCCGTCCACCTTCATGTAGGCCTTCTCGGCCTCGCGCTCGTCCACGATGCTCGCCGACTGGTCGCCGCTCATGAGCATGGCGACGAGGACGAGCACGACGACGACGCCCGCGATCATCGCGATGACCATGGGCGTCGAGTCCTTCGAGCCTCCGCCGCCGCGGACCGCGACCGCGCGGCCCCCGCGGTCGTCGTCGTCGTCGTCGCGGCCTCCGCGCCCCACCGAGCGGTTCGTCCCCGAGCGCTTCTTGCGCGAGGTCTGGACCTTGGTCGCGCCCGACTTCTTGCCCGCGCTCCCCTTGGGCTTCTTGCCCGAGAGGACGCGCTGGAGCTCCTCCACGACGTCGGTCGGGCTCTGCGGCCGCTCCTCCTTGTCCTTCGACATCATGTGGAGGACGAGGTCGGACGCCGCCTTCGAGATCTCGTCGTTCCGCCGCCGCGGCGGGGTCGGCTCCTCGGTGAGGTGCTTCGTCATGAGCACCATCGGGCTGTCGCCCTCGAAGGGCGGGACGCCCGTGAGCATGTGGTAGAGCGACGCGCCGAGGGAGTAGATGTCCGAGCGGATGTCTACGTGCGCCTCGCCGCGGGCCTGCTCGGGCGAGAGGTAGTGGGGCGTCCCGAGCGGCACGCCCGTCGCCTCGCCCTTGTCGTCCTGGCCAATCTGCTTCGCGAGACCGAGGTCGCAGAGCTTGGCCACGTCGTTCTTGGCAAGGAGGATGTTCTGCGGCTTCACGTCGCGATGGACGAGGCCGCGCTCGTGCGCGTGCTCGAGGGCCTTCGCGATCTGCATCGAGACCTCGAGCGAGCGTTGCTCGTCGAGCGGCCCCTCCTTCTCGATCATGCGCGCGAGGGACTCGCCCTCGACGTGCTCCATCGCGAAGTAGTAGGTGCCGTTCGCCTCGCCGACGTCGATGCCCGCCATGATGTTCTCGTGGTTGAGCTTGGCGACCGTGCGCGCCTCGGAGATGAACTTCCGGATGAAGCTCTCGTCCTTCGCGGCCCGGGGCGGGAGGACCTTGAGCGCGACCGTGCGGTCGAGCGACTTCTGGCGCGCCTTGTAGACCGCGCCCATGCCGCCCCGGCCGAGCATGGAGAGGATCTCGTAGCCCGGGATGTCGGGCGTCGGGAGCGCGTCCTCTCCGTCGCGAGGGTTCGAGATCTCCGTCGTCGCCGCGTGGACCTGCTTCGAGCCGGTCCGGCCCGCGACGATCCCCGCGCCCGAGCGCGTCTCGATGCGGGACGCTCCCTGGCGCTGGACGTCGAGGATCGCGAGCGTGTCGGCGGGCTTGAGGAAGCCCTTCTCGACGAGGATCTCGCCGATCTTCTTCGGCTCGACGCCGTAGCTCCGGAGCTTCGCCTGGATCTCGAGGCACTCGCGGACCTGCGCGCGCGTGGCGAAGCCCTCGCGCACGGCGATCTCGCCGAAGCGGTTCCCGGCGCTCCCGCCGGAGGGGACCATCCCCTCGTCGCTCTTCACGCGGGGGCGCTCCCCCCCGTCCCGAGCGCAGCGAGGGCGGTGGTGCCGGTCAGGACCGTCCTCCGGCGCTCGGTCTCGACGAGGGCCTGCGTCACGTTCATGACGAGCTTCTCGTCGGAGAGGAAGCGCTCCTTCGGGAGGTCGAGGCGCTGCTCGAGGTGGCGGGCGAGCTTCTCGAAGAGCTCGGCGCGCGTCGCCATCTCGAGCTCGTCGCGGCGGAGGAGGAGCTCGAGGAGGACCTCGCGCTCGTCGGCGCGGAGCGCGCGCGCGATGCGCCCGCAGATCGCGGGGTCCTCGAGGAACGTGTTGTACTTGGCCTCGGGGAAGCCGATCTTCTTCGGGACTCCGCGGTGCTCCTCGCGGATCACGACCGTCCCCGCGACGCGGTCGCCCAGCCGCTGGCCCCAGCGCGAGGCCGCGTGCGAGAGCGCGCCGACCACGTAGGGGCCCGGCCCGTAGCCGAGCGCCGGGAGAGCGTCGAGCGCGCGGAAGAAGTTCCGGATCGTGCTCTGCGCGAGCGTGATCCTCACGCCGCGCTCGCCGATCGCGCGGAGGCCGAGGATCTGCTTCCCCGGCGTGCGTCCGTCGCGGAACGCCTCGAAGACGACGAAGTAGCCCCACTGGAGGAACAGGAAGACGAAGAAGCCGACGGACACGAACGCGATGCCGAGGAACGGGCTCGCGACCGCCGTGACGGCGCCCATGAAGAGGAGACACGCCATGACGCCGAAGCCGACGCCCGCGATGATCGCGGCGTCGATCGCGTAGGCGAGGAAGCGCGACCCCAATCCGGCGACCGGGAAGGAGAAGTCCACCATCTCCGGCGTCCGCACCCGGTACAGCCGCTCCAAGGAAGCGCCTCCGCGTAGGCGTCCCGCCCCGTGGGCGGAAAGCCTTGACGCGAGATATTATATGCCCCCGTCGCGGCGCTCAAGGATGGGCCTGTGGACCTGAACGCGTTCGTCGAGGAGCGGCGGCCTTCCTGGCGCCGCCTCGAGCAGCTCGTCGCGCGGCTCGAAGCGGCCGGCGTCACGAGCCTCGCCACCGGCGATGCATCCAAGGAGACGACGACCGAGGGGGCCAAGATCCCGGCGCACCAGCGAACGGTCGCGGCGGCGCGCGAGCTCGCGCACCTCTACCGCGCGGCGTGCGCCGACCTCATCCGCGCGCGCTCCGAGACGGCGAACGCCGAGCTCATCGGCTACCTGAACGGCCTCGTCGGCCGGGCGTACGCGGTCATCTACAGGGGCCGGCGCTTCAGGCTCTCGTCCGCGCTTCGCTTCGTGCTCGTGACGTTCCCGCGGCGCGTCCGCGCGCGCTGGGGCTACGTCCTCGCGGCGACGGCCTTCTTCGTCGCGGGCCTCGCCTTCGCGTGGATCGCGGAGACCTACGACCCGAACGCGAAGCACTACTTCCTCCCGCCCCAGTACGCGGCGGTCGAGGACCAGATCCAGAACAGCCCCGCGGCCGCGGGAGGGACGGCGATGCCGCCCGCCCTCAACCTCGTCATGTCGAGCCAGATCATGACGAACAACATCAGCGTCAGCTTCGGCGCCTTCGCGGCGGGCGGCACGGCTGGCGTGGGGACGGCCGGCGTCCTCTTCTACAACGGGATCATCCTCGGCGACATGGCGGCGATCTTCCAGCGCCACCACCTCGCCGACGGCTTCTGGTCGCTCATCCTCCCGCACGGGGTCATCGAGCTCACGGCGATCATGATCGCGGGCGCCGCGGGCTTCCTCATCGCGCGCGCGATCGTCGCGCCCGGGGACATGGGTCGCCGCGCCGCCCTCACTCTCTATGGCCTCGAGGCGGTCGAGCTCGCGATCGGATGCGCGCTCCTCCTCGTCCCCGCGGGCCTCATCGAGGGCTTCATCACCCCGCAGCCCGGGATCCCGATCGCCGGCAAGATCGGCATCGGAGCGCTCACGGGCGTCGCGCTCATCGTCTACTTCGTGTGGAACGAGGTCGTGCTCGACGAGATGGGCGTGCTCGAAGCGCTCCGCGTCGAGCGAGGAGGCTGACATGCGTCTCCGCCACCGCTGGACCGCGGCTCTCGCCGGGGCCGGGTTCGTCTCGGCCGTCGCCCTCGCCGGCGATCCGAAGCCCCTCGAGCTGCCGCTCCTCGAGACGATGACCCTCGGGGCCGCGCCTCCGGTCGCGAGCTCGCCGCTCCTCGACGGCATCGATGCGCTCGAGGCCGGGCACGACGCGGACGCGCTCGCCGCGCTCGCGAAGGCCGTCGAGGCGAGGCCCGAGGACCCGCTCGCGCGGCTCGCCCACGGCATCGCGCTCCTCCTCGCCGACAAGGCCGCCGATGCGAAGGCCGAGCTCGAGAAGGCGAAGGCGCTCCAGCCGCGGTCGTACAAGAGCGGGGGCGGCACGTTCACGGTCAACCAGAGCGAGCTCTGGAACGAGTCCTGGGTCTGGTGCGAGGTCGTCGAGTCCGTCCTGACGGCGAAGTCCCGCGAGGGCTTCACGCACGTCATGATGGACCGGAGCTACGACCAGCTCCTCGCGGACCTCACGCGCCGCTGGCGCGCCGGCAAGGAACACGGGCTCGCGCTCCGCGCC
>CAZYLP010000265.1:0-10166 GCA_964648345.1 uncultured Planctomycetota bacterium | reverse complement strand
CTCGAGGTTCGGGTCGGCGAGGGCGAGCGTCGCGACGCCGAGCGTCCCCGCGCGGGCGAGGAGGAGACCGAGGAGGAGGAGCGCGGCCCCCCCCCAAGCCCCCCCCGCGAAGCGGGGGCGGGCGGGAGGGGGCCGGTCCGCGAGGCGTGCGCCCACGCCCATGCCGAGGAACGCGGCGAGGAGCGGGAAGCTCTTGAAGTAAGCGAGGACCGGCGCCTCGCCGCCGATCCAGCGGATCAGCACGAGCTCGAGGAAGAGGGCCGAGCCCGCCGCGAGGGCGAGCCTCCCGGATCGCGCCGCCGCGCTCTCGGGCCTCAGAGAATGTCGTCCGCGCGGACCTCGTCCTCGTCGTCCTCCGCGCCGGCCTCGCCGCCGCCGCGACGCGACGCGCCCTTCCCCTTCGTGTAGTGGGCGTTCAGGGTCTGGAACTGCTCGCCCGCGCCCGAGGCGATGCCGCGCTTGCTCGACTTCACGAACTCGACGAGGTACTTGCACTCGTCGCTCGGGCACTCCTTCTCGATCACCTCGAGCGCCTCGGAGATCGAGCGGCCCTCGCGGTAGAGCGCGCGGTAGGCGCGCTTGATCTCGGTGCGCACGGAGGGCTTGATCCCCGCGCGCCGGAGGCCGACGACGTTGATCCCCTGCGCGCACGCGGGGCGGCCGCCGAAGATCATGAAGGGGGGCAGGTCCTTGTTGATCGTCGAGAGCGCGCTCATGATCGTGAACTTGCCGATCCGGCAGAACTGGTGGATCCCGGTGTGGCCGGACATGATCGCGCCGTCGTGGATCTCGCAGTGGCCCGTGACGCCCGCGAAGTTCACGAGGATCACCTTGTTGCCGATCTTCGCGTCGTGGGCGACGTGCGAGCCGGCCATGAAGTAGCAGCCGTCGCCGACGATGGTCGCGGCGCCCGGCTTCGAGCCGCGGTGGACCGTCGAGGTCTCGCGGAACGTGTTCTTGTTGCCGACGCGGAGGAAGGACTCGCACTTCGCGGGGTCGAAGCCGAGGTCCTGCGGCCAGTGCCCGACGATCGCGCCGGGGTGGATGTGATTGTCGTCGCCCATGGTCGTGCCGCGACCGATGAACGCGTTCGCCCAGACCACGTTCCGCGCGCCGAGGCGGACGCCGTCCTCGATGACGGCGCCGGGCCCGACGGTCGTGCCCTCGCCGAGGACCACGTCCTTGCCCACGTGCGCGGCCGGGTGAATCGTCGCCACGAGCTGTCTCCTCCGACGCATGAGACCATTTTCGCGGCGGGGCCCCCATTCACTTGGCGGGCACCTTCCAGAACGTGATCGACGAGTCGCGAGCCGCCGTCGCGAGGATGCTCCCGTCCGGCGAGAACGCGCTGGCCAGGTTCCAGGCGCCCGGGCGGCGGTCGCCGTAGCGCGCGAGTCGCTCGCCCGAGGCCACGTCGAAGATCTCGACGTGCCCGCCGAACCCGGCGGTGGCGACGAGGCGCCCATCGGCGGAGAAGGCGGAGTCGACCATGCTCCCGCCGCCTTCGAGCGCGAGGGTCCGCTTCTCGGCTCCGGTGGCGACGTCGAAGACCCGGACGGAGCCCTCGCCCGGCGCCACGAGGAGCGTCCGGTCCTTCGAGAGCACCGTGCGCCACGCGGACCTGGCCTCGATGCGGCGGCGCTCGGTCCCGGCCGCGGCGTCGAGGACGAGCACGTCTCCCTTCGCGGCGGTCAAGAGCGACTTGCCGTCGGCCGAGAACCCGATCACGACCGCCGCGACGCCGAAGACGCGGAGCTCGTCGCCTTCCTTCGCGTCGAACACGTGGATCGTGTCGTTCCAGCACGAGACCGCGATCTCCTCGCCCGACGGCGAGAACGCGAGCGACGAGACCTCTCGCTGCCCCGAGCCTCCGATCCGGATCACGCGCCGCTTCGCCCGCTTCGCCACATCCCAGAAACGGACGGTGTAGTCGTGGCTCCCCGAAGCGAGCTCCGTGCCGTCGGGCGAGAAGGCGACGCGCGTGACGTTCTGCTCGTGGCCCTCGAGGACGGCCACCGACCCGCCGGTGGCCGCGTCCCAGAGCCTCACGGTCGCGTCGTCGCTCCCCGACGCGAGGAGCTTGCCGTCGGGCGAGAAGGCGATCGTCGAGACCGCGCTCGAGTGCCCCTCGTGGAGGTTGCGCTCCTTGTCGGTCTTCCACTCGTAGATCCTCACCGCGCACTCGTTCTCGGTCCCGATCGCGAGGAGCGCTCCGTCGTTCGAGAACGCGAGGCGCGAGGCCCCGTCTCGCTCGAGGGTGATCGTCGTCCGGACCTTGCCCGTCGCAGCGTGCAGGACGCAGATCGTGCCTCTTCCGTCGGGGAACGCGACGAACGCGCCATCGGGCGTCGGCGCCAGGTTGCACCAGGCTCTCCAGTTCTGGTCGAAGACGTCGCGCTTCTCGCCCCGGTCGCTCACGAGCTTCTCCCAGAGGAGCTCGGCCTTCTCGAGGCGCCACGCGCGGACGGTCCAGTTCACGTCGGCGGCATAGAGCGTCGCGCCGTCGGTGGAGAAGACGAGCGCCGCGAGCTCCTCCTTGTGCTTCCTGGGCAGCGCGCCCTTCTCGTCGCCGGTCAGGGCGTCGCGGAGTCGCACCACGCCGTCCGCTCCGCCCGTCGCGAGAGTCTTCCCGTCCGGTGACCAGGCGACGCTCGTCGCGCCGCCCTCGTGCGCCTGGATGGTCCGCGTCGCCTCCCACTTCGCCGTATCCCAGATGCGGACCGTGCCGTCCATGCTCGCGGACGCGAGCGAGGCGCCGCCCGGAGCGAAGGCGAGGTCCTTCACGTCTCCCTTGTGGCCCTCGAGCTCGCGCGGGCGCCCTTCCTGCGGGACGGCGATGATGCGGATCCTCGCCGCGTCGCCGTACTCGCCCGCGGCGTAGAGCGATCCGTCGGGCGAGATCGCGATGCACCGGTGATGTCCGTAGCTCCCGACGGGCCTCGCGAGGCGCTCGCCCGTCCCGGTGCTCGAGCGCATGAAGACGGCGTCCACGCTCGCGGAGAGGATCGCCCTGTCGTCCTTCGAGAAGGCGAGAGCGGCGAGCCGGTCGTGGTGGCGGAGGTTCGCCGAGCCGAGACGGCGGAGCGCGCCCTCCGGGAGCTTCGCGGGCGGCTCCTCGCCCGATGCGGCGAGCGCTCCGAGCGCGAGGAACGCGCCGAGCGCGGCGGCGGTGCTCCGTCCGGTCGTCATGGACTCCTCCTCAGCCGACGAAGGACCGCACGAGCCCGCCCATGGCGAGGCGGAGCTTCGTCGTCCCGCGGAGGCTCGTGCGCGACGTGAAGACGTCGAAGTCGCGCCGCTCGATCTCGTCGAGGAGCGCGCCGTAGAGCGACGCGAGCGTGCGTGGGCACGCGCGCGCGCGGCGGTCGGGGATGAGCGGATACAGCCGCTCCGCGCTCGCGAAGAGCTCGCGCGCGCGCTTCGCCTCGAAGGCGAGGAGGTCGCGGACGCCGGCCGTCCTCTCTCCTCGCAAGAGCTCGGCCTCGCTGACGCCGAAGTGTGCGAGGTCGCTCTGAGGCAGGTAGATCCGGTCGCGCGCGGCGTCCTCGGTCACGTCGCGCACGATGTTCGTGAGCTGCATGGCGAGGCCGAGGTCGATCGCGGGCTCGCGGGCGCCTTCACCCGAGTGCTCGAAGACCTCGAGGCACGCGAGGCCGACGGCGCTCGCGACCTTGAAGCAGTACTCGCGGAGGTCGTTCCACGTCGAGTACCGCGTGACGGTCAGGTCCTGGACGCAGCCGTCAATGACGAGCTCGAGGTCCTCGCGCTTGATCGGGAAGCGCTGCGCGGAGTGAGCGACGGCCTGGAGGACCTGGTCCTCCTCCGCGTCGGCGATCGGCTCCGCGGGAGCTTCGCCCGCGCGCGGCATGGAGCGGTGGAGCCGGGCGCGGAGCACGTCGAGGCGCCGCCGCCGCTCGTCGAGCGGGCGGCTCTCCTCGTCGGCGAGGTCGTCCGCGATCCGGCAGAACGCGTAGACGGCGTCGAGGGCGCGCCGCTTCTCGTCGGTCAGGAAGATGAACGCGTAGGCGAAGTTCTTCGCCCGCGCCTTCACGATCGCCCGGCACCGCGCGTACGCCTCGTCGAGCGACGAGCCCTGACTCAACGGCCGCTCCCGTCCGCAGATTCTACACGCGTGGTCCGGCAAGCCGGTTGCGGCGGAGCCTCGCGGCCGCGGCCCCGCCGCGGCGCGGAGGACGACATGACCGGCAAGTCCACGCTGAGGCGGCTCGTCGAGATGGAGAGCATGCCGAAGGATCCGGTCGACGTGGAGACGCTCGTCGAGGGGAGCGTCATCCTCTCGGCTCTCGCGGTCCTCGACTACGTCCACGGCTTCATCCACCGCCGCGCGCCCTTGGTCGCGCTCGGCGTGGGCGGCCTCCTCGTGGCGAGCGCTCTCAGACGTCGAGCGCGCGCCGCGCGCGCGGCGCGCGCTTGCGGATGAGGAGCGCCTTGAACTCCCGCGGTCTGAGGCCGAGGAGGCGCTCACCCGCGGGGAGGAGCTTGAGCCCCTCGAGCGCGTCGAGGTCGAGCTTCCCCGCGACGAGCCGCTCGAGCTGCTCGCGCGTGTAGGCGAGCTTCTCGAGGCGGACGCCCTTCGCGTCGAGGAGCGCGCGGAGGATGCGGAAGAACGAGCGGTTCGTCGCGAGCACGCGCACGCCGGGCTGAAGTTCGATGAGGTCGGGCACGACCTCGACCCGCGCGTCGAGGCCCGCGTGGAGCGCGGCGTCGCGGAGATGACCGAAGTGGATCGAGAACTCGCGGTGGTCGAGGTGCGTGGACTCGACGGGGTAGCGGTCGAGCTCGCCGAACTCGGTGAGGACCGCCGCGCCGTCGGGCGCGAGGACGCGCGCGACCTCGCGGACGAGGCGGAGCGCGCCCGCGTTCACCCAGAACCGCTCCTCGCGCGCGTCGGCGAAGGAGATTCCGTGTCGTGAAGCGAGCGCTGCCGCGGCCTCGCTGCCGCGCTCGACGCGAACCGTCTCGAGGTCCGCGATCATCTCGTTCGCGACGAGGAGGTCCACCGACCCCGAGCGGAGCGGGAGTCTCTCCGCGTCTCCGCGCACGAAGCGGGCACGCGCGTCCGTCACCTTCTCGCGCTGGCTCCGCTGGAGCTCGGGCGCGAGGTCGCAGATCGTCCACGAGAGCGTCCGGCCGTGGAGTGCGGCGAGGGCTCCACGGGCGAACCAGCCGACGCCGCCGCCCACCTCCACGATCGTCTTCGTGGAGGCTCCGAGAAGATCTCGCTCCTCGAGCGCGCGGAGGAGCCGCGCCGCGTACGTCTCGCCGCCGAGCGCCGGGTGCGGCTCGCGGAGCGCGTGCGAGAGCGTCGTCTCGCGCACGTCGAACTGCTCGTCGGCCGACTCGATGTCGTGCGCATGGTAGTCGCGCGTGGATGCCGAATCCGTTGGTGGTACGGCCTTCTCGAACCGCGCGAAGGGCATCGTGCTCTCCACGTAGTGCGGGAGCCGTTCGTACGAGTCCACCTGCTTCTCGAGGAGCTTGAGCACCTGCCGCTCGGAGTGAGTCCACCGGAAGATCGTCGCGCGCGCCGACTCGCCGGCTTCGGCCGCGATCTCCGCGATCGTCCGGGTCCCGTCGCAGAGGCGCAGCACGCGCTCCTCGTGGGCGCCGAGCTTCTCGAGCGTCACGCGATCGCTCGACCGCTCCACGTAGCCGAGAGTGTCCTCGTGGCGGAGGAGCCACGGCCCGCGGAACGGATGGAGCCAGTCCACCGCGAGCTTCTCGTCCAGGCCCTCGCGCACGAGGAGGCGGTGAGCGGGGAGGATCTCGAAGAAGGCGTCCAGGTCCTCGCGCCCGAAGTCGTTCGCGAAGCGAGCGCGGGCCTCGGCCTGCGTGCGCGGCTCCTCGAAGAAGTCGAGGAAGGCGACGAGCTTCGCGTCCATGCGGACGATGTCGCCCACGAGGTCGTGGTAGGCGAAGACGTCCTCGCCCTTCGCGAACAGCGAGACGTGCCGCGAGCGCCGGAGCCGCTCCATGCGCGCGTTCTACCAACTCAGGTCTCTGAAGACGACGAGAGCGCGGTCGCCCGCGCTCTCGTTCGTTGTCTTCACGGAGAAGGGGGGATTCGAACCCCCGGTAGGCTTGCGCCCACACCAGTTTTCGAAACTGGCCCGATCGACCGCTCCGGCACCTCTCCGTACGACGGCGAAGTTATACGGTCGCGGGAGTTACGGAGCAAGGGCGTGGGATGGAACGGCAGGAACGGCGCGGCGCCGTTACTCTCGCCGCATGCTTCGCGTCCGGCCCCGTGAAGCCCGCTCCGTCCGCTGCGCGGTCTGCCACGACTCTCTCGCGGAGAGCATCGCGTGTCCGGCGTGTGCCGCGGTCCTGCACGTCGAGTGCGCGAGCGACTTCGAACGCTGCCCGACGCTCGGCTGCAAGGGGTCGTTCGGCGCGAGCCAGTGGCGCATCGCTGGCCGGCGGCTCGCGCACTGGGTCGAGACGAACCCGTTCTACGCTGCGGTGCTGATTGCGGCGTGCGCGACGATCGTGGCTGTGACCGCGTTCGTCACGGCGGTGGCCGTCCTCATGCAGGTGGACTTCTTCAGCTGAGGCTGGATGTCGGAGCCCATCGCTACCTTCTCAATGTGAGCGACGAGGACGCACGACGGCTCGAGAGACAGGCCCGCGCGCTGGGCGTGAACCCGCGCGACGTCGCCGCCGAGCTCCTGGGTATCGAGCGCGGCCGCTTTGCGCTCCTCGTCCACGCGTCCGACGGCCCGCTCGCGCCGGGGTCGCAGCCCGTGACGACGTACCAGGAGCGCGCGGGTTTCCGCGAGCGTCTCGAGCGCATCGCGTGGCTCACGCCGCTCGAGACCCTCGAGGAGGCGGCGACGCGCGGCTGGACCGGCAAGGAGTCGGCCGAGCTCCTCGACCGGCGGACGGGCCGGCTCTTCCCGACGGGGGAGCGCGTCGAGGTCATCGAGGGGTGGCCCGTCGTCGCCGACGCCGAGAACGGGAAGGGCGCGTCCCGGCGCCTCAGCCCTCCTCGCTGATCGGGCTCCCGACTCGGATCGGTCCGCCCTCGATGATCTGCGCGCAGAGCCCGCCCCGGTGGGTGAGCGCGCGGATCAACGGCTTCTTCGACCACGACGCGATCTTGATGCACGGCTCGCACAGCTTGACGCCTCGGACCAGCACGTCGCCGATCCTGAACTCGCGCCCGACGAGGTCGTTGAGACGCACTCCGCGCACGAGGACGTTCCGTCGCGTCTCGGCGAAGGTCACGTCCACATCGTGCTCGCGCTTCGCGGCGGCGAGCGCCTCCTCCTCGACGAGGGTGAGCTCCTTCCCCTCGCCGAGCTTGCCCGTCCCCTTGTAGGTGCCGACCTTCTTGAAGTTCCGGTCGCCCTCGACGCCCTTCCCCGCGACCAGGACGGCCTCGCTCACCGCGACGACGGGCTCCGCACTCTTCGGGGCGATCTGGATCGCGACGACCTCGGCCTGGGCGACGGGGCACTCTCCGCGCTTATTCTAAGGGCTCATGGCACTCCAGGTCGGGGAGTTCGCCGTGACCGAGAAGATCGGTCAGGGCGGCATGGGAGTCGTCTACCGCGGCGTGAGCCGCGACGGCTCCTCCGTGGCGATCAAGGTCCTGCGCGTCGAGTCGGGCTTCTCCGAGGCCGCGAAGCGCTTCGAGCGCGAGAAGCGGCTCCTCGCGACGTTCGGAGAGGCGGACGGTTTCGTGCCGCTCCTCGATGCGGGGGAGAGCGTGCACGGACCCTGGCTCGCGATGCCGTTCGTCGCGGGCGGGACGCTCCAGGCCCGTCTCCGCGCGAAGCGCTTCACGATCGAGGAGGCGACGCGCGTCGCGCGCGACCTCGCGCACGCGCTCGCGCGGGCGCACGGGAAGGGAGTCGTCCACCGCGACCTGAAGCCCTCGAACGTCCTCCTCGCCGCGGACGGCCGCGCGCTCGTCGCCGACCTCGGGATCGCGAAGCACTTCGGTGCGTCGATCGACGCGCGCTCGGCGTCGCTCTCGAAGTCGGGCATGCTCCGCGGGACCCCCGGCTACATGGCGCCCGAGCAGATGCGCGACGCGAAGAGCGTCGGGCCCGCGGCCGACGTCTTCGCGTTCGGCGCGATCGTCTACGAGTGCCTCGCCGGCAAGCCGGCGTTCAGGGGCGAGACCGGCTTCGAGCTCCTCGCGAAGGTCCAGGAGGGCATCTTCGAGCCGCTCGACCGCGCGTGCCCCGGCGCGCCCGGCTGGCTCGTCGCGGTCGTCCACCGCGCCCTCGCTCGCTCGCCCGAGGAGCGCTTCGCGGACGGAGCCGCTCTCCTCCGCGCGCTCGAGTCGAGGTCCGCGGGTCGAGGACGGAGCCGTGGAGTGCGGCTCGGTCTCCTCGCGAGCGTCGTCCTCCTCGCAGGCGGCGCTCTCACCTGGCGAGCCGCGCGGAGCGGGCGGCCCGAGCTCCCGGGTCCGGAGTCCGTGCGCGCGGCCGAGGTCGCCGCTCTCCTCTCGGCGACCGCGCGAGTCGTGCCCTTCGGCCTGCCCGCGGACGTGGCCGCCGCGATCTCGAACGCGAGCCGCCTCATCGCGGCAGACCCCAGGGAGGCGGCACCGTGGATGTGCCGCGCGATGCTCCGCGCCGACCAGGCCGACAAGTCCGCGACCGACGACGCGGAGAAGGCCTTCGAGCTCGACCCGCGCTCGCCTCTCGTCCACCTCGCGCGGGCGCGGGCGCGCTTCCTCAAGCACGACTGCTCGGGGGCGCGCGCCGACGCCGAGGAGGCGACGCGCCGCGCGCCGTCCTCCGCGACCGCGTGGGCCGTCCTCGGCCGGATCGAGACCGACGAGCACGCGCGCGATCTCCCCGCGGCGCTCGCGCTCGCCGCGAAGGCGATCGCGCTCGACCCTCGATGCTTCGAGGGCCACCTGGCGGCGCTCATGGCGCACTTCAACGCGAAGTCGTACGCCGAGGCCGTGCGCGTCTCCGAGACGGCGCTCCCGCTCGCGACGACGAACCGGCGCCGCCGCGAGGTCCTGCTGATGCGCACGGCCTCGCTGGCCGCCCTCTCGAAGTGGAAGGAGACGATCGCCTCCGCCGAGGAGCTCACGAAGGTCGAGGGCCCCACGGAGGACCCCGAGTCGTGGAACATGATGGCCGCGGCCAAGGCCAGCCTCGACGACAACCTGGGCGTCGTCGAGGCGCTCGACCGGGCGCTCGAGCGGAAGGAGCGGCCCGACCTCCTCTCGAACCGCGCGAGCTTCAAGGTGAAGCTCAAGGACGGCGAGGGCGCGGTCCGCGACGCGACGCGCGCGACCGAGCTCGCGCCGCGCGACAAGAACGCGTGGAAGGTGAAGGGCGACGCTCACGCGGCGGCCGCCCAGTTCGAGGAGGCCGAGGTCGCCTTCCTGCGCGCGATCGACCTCGACGGGACCGACGCCGACACGTGGCTCCGGCGCGGGCTCGCGCGGTCCTACGTCGGCGACTTCGACGCCGCCATCGCGCACTACGGCCGCGCGCTCGAGCTCGGCAAGCGCGTGGACTTCTACTCGAGCCGCGCCTATGCGCTCACGCGGAAGGGCGACATCAAGGCGGCGCGCGAGGACCTGGACGCCGCGCTCGCCATGGACGCGGAGCACGTCCCGTCGCGCATGAGCCGCGCCGCGATCCGCTACGGGGCGGGCGAGATGGACGGCGCGATCGAGGACTTCGAGGTCGTCGTCAGGGTCGCTCCGCCCGAGAGCTTCGAGGCGATGCGGGCACGGCAAAACCTCGAGATGCTGCGCCGGCGATGAGAGCAGCTCGATGACGTTCCAGGTCGGGGAGTTCGTCGTCGGCGAGAAGGTCGGCGAGGGGGCGATGGGCGTCGTCTACCGCGGCGTCGGCCGCGCCGGCGCGCCCGTGGCGATCAAGGTCGTGCGACCCCACGCCGTCACGCACGAGGCCGTGAAGCGCTTCGAGCGCGAGAAGCGTCTCCTCGCGAGCCTCGGCGAGGCCGACGGGTTCGTGCCGCTGCTCGATGCCGGGGAGAGCCCGCACGGGCCGTGGCTCGCGATGCCCTTCATGGCCGGGGGCACTCTCCAGGCGAAGCTCCAGTCGCGGCGGCTCTCGGTCGAGGAGGCGACGCGCGTCGCGAAGGACCTCGCCCACGCGCTCGCGCGCGCGCACGAGAAGGGCATCGTGCACCGGGACCTGAAG
>CAZYLP010000264.1:0-10171 GCA_964648345.1 uncultured Planctomycetota bacterium | reverse complement strand
CGTCTTCTATGCCCAGTCCGCGGTCGTCTTCGCGGCGATCCAGGCGAAGGCGGGCTCGATCAAGGAAGCGCTCGCGGTCGCCGCGCGGATCGCGCGCAAGGGATCGGACGTGGGCCTCCGCGAGCTCGGGACCGACGCCGCGGCGCTCGAGGTCGAGATCAAGGCGGACCTCGAAAGGAAGTAGTCACAGGCCGGCGGTGCGCTTCATGAAGTCGTAGCCGCTCGCCTCGCGCGGCTGCGGGACGAGGAGCACGCCCTCGCCGGCCTCGAGCGCGATCGCGAAGGCGCCGCCCTGCATCTTGGTCCCGCGGCCCGTGAGCGGGCACGCGAGCGGGATCGAGTCGAAGAGCTCGGTGCGCGGGACGAAGACGCGCGTCTCGGCGCGGGACTGCTGCGCGTTGACGACCACGAGGACCGTGTCGCGCGGGTCCTCCGTGGTGCGCGCGAAGGCGAGCGCGCCCGGGGCGACGAGCGGCAGGTAGCTGCCCTCGCGGAGGGCGCGCCTCTCCCGGCGGAGCGCGGCGAGCGCGCGCACGCGCTCGAGCGTGCGGAGGTCCCACCGCGCGCGGTCCCAAGGCATGGCCCGCCGGCAGTCGGGGTCGCCGCCGCCCTCGAGGCCGACCTCGTCGCCGTAGTAGACGAGCGGCACGCCCGGCGACGCGAAGGCGAGGAGGAACGCCGCGGCCGTCCGCTCGCCGAGGAGGGTGCGGAGGCGCGGCGTGTCGTGCGAGCCGAGCATGTTCCACGAGCGGAGGAGACCCTCGCGGGGGTAGCCCGAGGCCATCTGCGCGAGCGCCGCGCCCGTCTGCTCCGCGCCGAGCTCGCCGCGGAGGAAGCCCAGGACCGCTTCGCGGAACCAGTAGTTCATGACGCCGTCGAGGGCCCCGGCGCGGAGGTAGGGGGCGGCCCAGCTCATGAGCTCGCCGACGACGCCGTCGCGCGCGCCTTCCTGCGCGGCGACCGACCGGACGAGCGCGCACGCGTCGATGCCGCAGTCGTTCGCGCAGTCGATCCGCCACCCCGTCGCGCCGCGGCGGAGCCACGCGCGGACGACGCTCTCCTCGCCCGTGAAGAGCTCCTTCCTCAGGGCCTCGTCCTCGAGCCGGAGCTCGGGGAGGTGTCCGAACCCGCGCCACGGGACGGGCCGCCCGTCGGGGAGCGACGCGTACCACTCGCGGTGCCGGCCGTCGCGGATCCAGGGGTGCTCCTCGCCCGTGTGGTTGAAGACGGCGTCGAGGATGAGCCCGAGCCCCGCTCCGCGCGCCGCGGCGGCCAGGCGGTCGAACGCCGCCTCGCCGCCGAGGCGCGCGTCCACGGCGCGGTAGCTCCGCGCGTCGTAGCGGTGGCTCGACGGCGCGTCGAAGATCGGCGTCAGGTAGAGCGCGGTCGCGCCGAGGTCGCGTACCTGGTCGAGCCGCTCCGCGATCCCGTCGAGGTCGCCCCCGAAGATCTCGTTGCCCACCGGCCGCGGCTTCGCGTCCCACGAGGGCGCCTTCTCGAAGCCGGCCATGGGGACCGACGCGAGCTTGTCGGCCACGGAGAGGCCGCGCCCGATCGCGAAGCGGTCGGGGAAGATCTCGTAGACGAAGCTCAACCGGACGCTCGGCTCACTCGAAGAGCACCACGACGCCCACGCCGAGCGTGAGCTGGACGAGCGGCTTCTCGAAGGCGGGGAGGAGGTCGCTCCCCGGTCCGAGGCGCGTGAGGAGGAGCGGCAGGAGGTCGAGGTAGCCGAGCACGACGGGTTGCGTGAGGGCGAGCGGGTCCTTCTCGCCCTTCGGGACGCCGCGCGCCTCGGCGTCCACCTGCGCCGCGTCCGCGAAGTGGCGGAAGCGCCGCGCCGCGTCCTTCTCCGCCCAGACCATCCGCGCGCGCGTGAAGCGCTGGAGGAGCCCCGAGAGCGTCCGCTCGCGCGCGCGTCCCTGCGCGAGGTCGTGGATCGCCTTCCCCGCCTTGTCGAGCTGGCCGTAGCCGTCCTGCGTCGCCGCCGAGCCGCCGCGGAGGACGGCCTCGAAGTCGGTCGAGAGGACCTGGCCGACGGCGTCGCCCGGGACGCCCACGACGTGACCGACGAGCGGATGGATGACCTGCGCGTCCTTCCTGTCGAGGAGGACGAGCGGCGCGCAGTAAGTGAGCGCGTGCACGGCGGCCTCGACGAGGTGCGCGGGCGCGCGCGGCGCCGAGGTGCGGGCGACCTTCGCGACGGCTTCCTCGGGGTGGTCGAGGACGAGCCACGGCTTCTCCTCGAAGCGGGCCCTCTCGTTCGGCGGGAGCTTCGCGACCGCCGAGCGAGGGACTCCGATCCCACCGTGCCGGATGTCTCTCAGCCTCTCGAGCTTCTCCCAGTCCGGCTGGGAGGCCCACGTCACGACCGCGGCGAGCCGGCGGAATCTCCTCGCCCAGCGCGCGACATTCGCGGGAGAGGAGGACGCGGAGGCGGGTGCTGCAGGACGCGGAGCGTGGTGAGCGGGAGGACGCGGAGAGTGGTGGTGACGCTTCTTCATAGGGGGAGCATTAGAGCAATTGCGAAGAACCGAGCGTGGAGGAGCGTTCCTTTCGTTTCTCAACGCAGAGGCGCAGAGGCGCGGAGGGCGCAGAGGACTCATCTCCTGAACGAGCGGAGATGACTCCTCGGCGCCCTCTGCGTCTCTGCGCCTCCGCGTCTTCGACGCGAGGATCGCTCCTCCGCGCCAGGATCGGATTCGCGTTCTCCGTGCCCTCAGAACGTGATGTTGATCAGCGGCGCCGTCTGCCCACCGAGCGTCACCTGCGCGTTGCCGTGGACCTGGATCCCGTTCGCGCCGAACGTCACGTCGCCCTTGAAGCGGGTCGTCGCGAGGTTCGGGACGTTCAGGTTGAGGCCGAACAGCTGCGTCCCGAGGTTGCCGAGGCGGAGCTCGATGTCCACGTTCGAGAGCTTCTTGAGGACGGGCTTCCCGTTGCCGTCGAGCGCGATGTCGCCCGTCACCTGGACGTAGCAGGCGTCGTCCGTCAGCGTGACCGTCTGGCCGGCGAAGGAGACCTTCGTGCCGCGCTTGAGCTCGACGCGGATCGGGAGCGTCGCCCGCGTCGCCGCCGTGTCGATCTTCGGCTTGCCGTCGGGGCCGATCGTCGCCTTGAAGGGCGCGTCGATCCCGGCCTTGACGTGCGCCTTGAGGTCGGCGTTGCCGCCGAACGCGCTCACCGTCGCGTCCGTCGCGCCGAGGTCGCCCGTGATCTTGCCGTCGACCGTCGTCGTGCCGGCGCCGGCAGGCTTCGCGGGGCTCGTCGTGTTGACGTACTTCGTGTTCACGAAGAACTCGCCGCCGTCCGCGCCCTTGACCTTCGCCCAGTCACCCTGGCGCGAGAGGACCTCGAGGCGCGTGCCCTTGGGGATCACCTTGAGGACCTGGCCGTTCAGGTCCGGCGCGTTCCGCGCGTTCAGGTTCGCCGTCGTGACGACGAACTCGTTCTTCGCGGCCGCGTCGGCCGTCCGCGCGACGTGCGCGTTCAGGTCGATGTGCGAGCCGGGGTCGATCGAGGTCTTCGCCGTGATCGGGCCCTTCGTGACGGCGACCGTCGCGCCGGAAGGCAGGCTCACGCTGCCCGTCACGTCGCCCTCGCCCGTCACGCCCGTCGGGCGGATCTTGGCGCGGCCGTCCACCGTGAGGTCCACGCGGCCGCTCGGCGCGGCGACGTCGATGGTGCCCGCGTCCTTGTAGCCGAGGCCGTTGACCTCGCCGTGGAGGCCGACCTTGCCGCGGACGTTCGCGCCCTCGAAGCCGGCCTTCTTGCCGTCCACCGGGAGGCGGATCGCCGCGAAGAGGTCGTGGAGGTCCACGTCGAGACGCGAGCCCGGCTTGAGCTCGTTCACGTAGAAGCCCTTGGCGCCGTCGAGCCGCGCGAGCGCGCCGCCGTTGCGGACGACCATCGAGCCCTTGAGGTCGCCGTTCAGCGCCATGAGGCCGTCGGCGCGGATCTTCGAGAGGCCCGTCGAGCGGAGCTCGCCGTCGAGGTCGAGCGACGAGATCGGGCCGAGCTTCTCGAGGTGGATCGGGCCCTTCGCCGCGATCATGTAGCGCGCGTCGTCGAGCTTGAAGACCTTGTTCGCGCCGTTCATGTTGAAGTGAACGTCGCCCTCGCGGGACACCTCGAGGTGCTCCACGTTGATCTTGGCGCCGGTCGGCAGCGTGATGTGGAGCTTCTCGCCCACCGCCCCGTAGGCCGCCTTGCCGTCGAACGCGACGACCATCTTGCTCTTGTCCTCGAGCGGGATGTCGAGCTTGTAGGTGCCGTCGAGGGTCATGGAGCCCTTCTTGAGGGTCATGCCCATCTTGTCGTTGCCGAACTGCTGCTCGGCCACGTCGATCTGGAGGTTGACGTTGTTCTTGTCGCCGATCGTCGTGAAGCGGCCGTCCTCCAGGTTCGCGTTCCCGTGGAGGTGAAGCTTGGTCTTCGCGTCGACCGGGGCTCCTTCGATCTCGATCGGGAGACCCTCGGCCTCGGCCTTCACGTCCCACGCGAGGCCGCCCGCGAGCGACTTGAGCGTCCCGGCGAGCGGGTTCGGCGTGCCGGCCGGCACCGCGCCCGAGCTGGCCGCGGCGATCGCCATGAAGTCCTGCAGGCTCGGCGGCCAGTTCGCGAAGATCCGGGGGTCGATCTTGCCGACCGTCTTCAAGCCGCCGATCTCCTTGCCGAAGATCTTGACGACCTTGCCGATCTTCACGTCGCCGTCCTTGGTGATCGTGCAGTCGGGCATCCACCACGAGCCGATCAGCTTCACGTCGCCGTTCGGCTGCTTCTCGACCTTCTTGATGGTGAGCTCGGGGATCCAGCTGTTGAGCTTGACGCTCATCGAGCCGTCCGCGTGGATCTCCGCGCGCTGGAACTTGAGGCCCAGCGGTCCGAGCTGGGGTCCGACGTTCACGCCCTTCGCGTTGAGCGTGATCCCGTCGAGAGTCGCGACGTCGGAGCCGTCCTTCTTCGAGTACTTCGCGTGGAGCGAGACGTCCGCTCCGTTCTCCATCGTGACGAGGTTGATGTTCGGGTTGAACGGCCCGAGCTTCACGTCCTTGGAGACCTTCATCTCCTTCGTGGAGTGGAAGGCCGCGTTCACCTCTACCGCGCCGACCGCCTTGATGTAGTCGTCGATGTTCGCCGCGGTCGGCGGCTTGAAGCCGATCGGCGAGCGCGACGAGTCGGCCGAGAGGCCGTTCGTCGTCCCCGGGACGACCGGCGGCGTCGGCACCGGCTGCGCGAAGGCGGGCGTGGCCGAGGCGAGGAGAAGGAGCATCGCCGAGCCGGCGATGAAGCGGCGGACGTTCATGCGGGTCTTCCGATCCTGTCGAGCGGTGATGCCGCTCGGGCAGGATGGCGTTAGCGACGAACGTACCGCTGCGGACACGGTCCCCGCACGGACGGAAGATTGGGCACTTAACGTCTTTCGACGCGGTGCGTACCGTCGGCGTGCCGTCGGCCCCACGCCAGGGGGCGGCCGGTGTGAGGCAGAGAGTGAAACGAACCTCAGTTCTCGGGATTCATTCCGCGGGAGACAAGTCTCCGATTGCCCCGGCTCACCAGGTCAGCTGGAAGAACGACTTGCCCGAGCCCTTGTTGCCGAAGGACGCGGTCCCCTTGAGGTCGAGGCCGTTCGAGCGGAAGGACGCATCGCCCTGGAAGGACAGCCGCTTGTTGATCGGGAGGCCGGCCTGCTGACCGAGCGCGGCGGCCGCCACGTCGCCGAGGACGAGCTCGATCTTCACGTTGTCGAGGCTGCGGATCACGGGCTTGCCGTTGACGATGTCGGCCTTCGCCACGAGGTCCACGTAGCTCCCCTCGGTGTCGAGGGTGATCGTCCCGCTCACGCCCTTGTAGGTGACGGCGACCTTGGTCCCCTTGTGGAGGTCGATCCGGATCGGGACGGTCGCGCTGCCCGAGTTGAGCTTCACGCCGCCGCTCCCGGCCGTCGCGTCGAAGGGGGCCGTGACGCCGATCTTCGCGTCCGCGGGGAGGTGGACCGTCGCCGGCCCAAGACTCCCGTTGAAGCCGCTCGCGTTCACCTGGCCCTTCACGGTGCCCTTGACCGAGTTGCCCGCGAGGTCACCCGAGACGCCCAGGTGCGAGCCCGCGGCGAGCGTCGTCCCGAAGCTCGAGCCCATGGGCCCGCCCGTGTAGTCCACCTTCGTCCCCGAGCCGACCTTCACGTCGGCGTCGAACTTGCCCTTCGTGCCCGAGGGGCCGACGCTCCCGTTCACCCCGAGGTCGAGCGTGCCCGAGGGCGCGTTCACCGTGAGGCCGTTCTTCGTGAAGGTCGTCTTGCCGACGTCGGCGTGCGCCTTCGCGCTCCCGTTCGCGGAGACGGCGCCGTTCTTCGCGCTCACGTCGCCGTCGAAGGAGAGGTTCGAGCCCGTGCCGAGCGTCGTCGAGAGCTTCGAGCCGTCCTTCGCGTTCACGTTCACGCTCGCGGGGCCCTCGAGCTTCGCGCCGCCCGTCACGTGGCCGTTCGCGTCGTAGCTCCCGGGCTTCACGTTCACGCCGCCGTGGAACGTCGCGTCCACCGAAGCGCCGGGCGCGTTCACGGTCACGCCGTTCTTCGAGTAGGTCGTCGGGCCGACGGCGCCGTGGACGCCCACGTCGCCGCTCGCGCTCGCGTTCACGAACGTCGGCTTGCCCGACTTGCCCGCCGCCCGAGGCACCATCACCGCGGCCGCGAACTGGTCGAGGGCGAGGTCGATCGTCGAGCCCTTCTTGATCGTCGTCTTCCCGCCGTTGAAGTCGATCGGGAGGTCCGACTGGAGCTCGGCCTTGCCCTTGAGGTCGCCCGTGAGCTGCGCGAGGCCGTCAGGGCCGATCTTGATCGTGCCCTTCGAGTGGACCTCGCCGTCCGCGTCGAGGGACGAGATCTTGCCGAGCTTCTCGACGTGGATCGGGCCGTTCGCTCCGATCGAATAGTCGCCGTCCTGGAGCGAGAACGTCGTCCCGTTCGGACCCTTCGAGAACTTGACGCCCACGTTCGCGGAGCCGTCGAAGCCGCCGACCTGGATCTTCGCGCCGCTCGGGAGGTTCAGGTACGCGTCCTTGCCCTTCGCGGAGACGGACGCCTTGCCGTCGAAGTCGATCGAGACCGACTTCGAGGGCTCGGCGAGCGGGAGGTCGAGGTGATACTTGCCGCCGAGGTTCAGCTCGGCGCCGTCGATCTTCGCGCCGCCGTTCTTCGTGTTGATGTCCGCTCCGCCGACGCGGAGCTTCAGGTTCGCCGTGTTCTTGTCGCCGATCGTCGTGAGGTGGCCGTTCTCGACGCGCGCGTCGCCGTGGATGTCGAGCGTCCCGCTCGCCTTCGCGGTCGAGCCGTCGTACTCGATCGGCGTGTCCTTCGTCTCCGCGTGGAGGTTGAAGGAGGCCGTGCCCGCGAGGCTGTTGATGATGCTCTTCTTGTCCGGGACGAACGCGCCGACCATGCCGCCCGACTGCGCGGCGGCCGGCGCCGCGACGAGGCCGATGAAGTCCTTGAGGGAGGGCGGCCACTCCGCGAACAGGTTCACGTCGATGTGACCGATCGTCTGCGTGTACTGGAGGAAGCTCGGGCCGATCTTGATCTGCACGTCGCCGTCCGGCGTGATGTACACGTCGGGCGCCCACTTGATGTCGAGGTGGACCGAGCCGTCGTCCTCGCGGGTGATCTTCCTCACCGTCATGGTCGGGAGGTACTTCGAGAGCTTGACGTTGATCTCGCCGTTCGACTTGATCTCGGCGTTCTGGACCGAGAGGAGCCCGAAGGGCCCGAAGTGGACGGCCGGCGCCTGGAGCTGGATGTGGTCGAGCGTCGCGGTGTCCTGCCCGTCCTTCTTCGAGTAGCTCGCGGAGAGGCGGATGTCGCTGTCGCCGCGGACCTCGATGCCGGGGTTGAGCCGGGGGAGCGGGATCCCGAGCGGGCCCTTCTTCCAGTGGCTCGTGTCGCCGATGCTGGTCGACTTGCCCTTGTCGGTGTGGAACGCGACCGAGACGTTGAGCGCCTCGACCGACTTGACGTACTCGTCGAGCTTCTGCGGCGACATCGCGAGGCCGGTGCCCGGCTGCGAGGAGAGGCTGTCGACGCCGAACGTCTGGTCGAGCGTGGGGAGCTTGCTGTCCCGGCCGGGGAAGCGGTCCTGCGGCGGCGGCGTGTCGGCGCGCGCGGTCGTCGCGAGGGACAAAAGGACGGCGGCCGCGCCGAGGGCGCGGAGGATGCGGGGAGCGTTCACTGGGGTCTTCTCCGGGACTGGGGACTCCAGGGCGGAACCCTGGAATCATCGGGTGTCCAGTGAGCTAGCCCCATGCCCATGACCGGTGCTTGTCGCGCAAGGGTTTGAGCCATCCCCCGGCCCCCGGATCCTGGGGCATCCCACGCTTCTGAGCCTCACGTCCGCTATTGGTCGTCCAGAAATCGGGGGCTGCGGGGACGGGGCCCGAGTGCCGAGCGGGGTTGAGTATGCGACCCCTGCTGGAGTACGTTGTGCGGGCACCTTCCATGGCCATCGTCACGATCCACTGCGATGGGATGCCGCCGCGCTCCGTACCGCTTCGCGAAGCGGTCGTGACGCTGGGCCGCTCCGTGGACAACGTGCTCGAGGTCCCGGACCCCAACATGTCGCGGCGCCACTGCGTGATCGAGCGCCGCTCCGACGGAGACTTCATCCTCACCGACTGCAACTCGTCCAACGGGACGCGCGTGAACGGCGAGCGCGTGCTCTCGCACGAGCTCAGGGACGGCGACCGGATCGAGGTCGGCTCGACGATCCTCCTCTTCTCGCTCGACGAGGAGAGCTCCGAGCCGAGCGACTCGAAGAACAAGTCGCCGATCATCGCGGCCATCGAGAAGGCCGCGCCGAGCGACAAGATCAAACTCCCGCAGCAGAAGTCGAACGTCGCGTCGGCCGCCAAGTCCACCGCGGCCACGGCGCGCGTCTCCTCGCGCCCGCTCATCCCGGTCGCGCCGGGCGGCCAGCCCTTGAAGGGGAGCCAGCCCGAGGTCGCCGTCCTCGCGCACGAGCGCGACGACCTGAGGAAGCTCCTCGAGATCAACAAGCGCCTCAACCAGCAGCACGACCTGCGCAAGCTCCTCGAGACGATCATCGACTCGGCCATCGAGCTCATGGCGGCCGAGCGCGGCTTCCTGATCCTCGTCCAGGAGGGCGACATGCGCGTCGAGATCGCGCGCAACATGTCGCGCGAGGCGCTCGACGTCCGGACCTCGAACCTCGTCTCGACGCAGATCTGCCGCGAGGTCATCGACACGGGCAAGCCCGTGCTCACGACGAACGCCGCCGCCGACGCGCGCTACGGGCGCTACTCGTCGGTCGTCGGTCTCAACCTCCGCTCGATCCTCTGCGTGCCCTTCAAGATCAAGGACCAGGTGCTCGGCACCGTCTACCTCGACAACGCGAACGTCGGGGCCTTCTCCGACCGGGACGCGGACCTCCTCTCCGCCTTCTCCGACCAGGCGGCCGTCGCGATCGAGAACGCGCGGCTCATCCGCCAGGTGAAGAAGAAGGAGCGCATGGAGCAGGAGCTCAAGATCGCGAGCGACATCCAGAAGAAGCTCCTCCCGCGGCGGACGCCGCGCGTGCCGGGGCTCGACCTCTACGGCTGGATGCACCCGGCGAAGCAGGTCGGCGGCGACTACTACGACTTCATCACCGTGAACGGCGGCCTCCTCGTCTGCATCGGCGACGTGTCCGGCAAGGGCGTCCCCGCGGGCCTCGTCATGGCGAGCGCGCGCTCCGCGCTCCGCTCGCTCGCCGAGCGCGTCACCTCGACGCGCGAGATCGTCATCGCGCTCAACCGGCTCCTCGCCGACGACCTCGACCGCGAGATGTTCCTCTCGCTCCTCCTCCTCCGCTACGACCAGGCGTCCGGCGCGATCAGCTACACGGGCGCCGGCCACGAGCACCTGATCATCTACAAGGCCGAGGAGAACAAGATCGAGACCCGCAAGGCGGGCGGCATGGTGCTCGGCCTGCGGCCCGACATCGAGGAGCACGTGAAGGAGGAGCAGCTCGTCCTCGACGTGGGCGATGCGCTCGTCCTCTACACCGACGGCGTCACCGAGGCCGTGGACGAGAAGAACGAGCAGTACCAGCTCGAGCGCCTCGTCGCGGCGACGCAGCAGTGCTGCGAGCGGCCGCCGCGCGAGATGCTCCACGCGATCCTCTCG
>CAZYLP010000263.1:0-10171 GCA_964648345.1 uncultured Planctomycetota bacterium | reverse complement strand
CGAGGTCGTCGAGCATCTCGATGAGCTTGACGGCGACCTGCGAGTTGCCGTCCTCGAGGGCCTTCTGGAGCGCCTTGAAGATCCGGCCGATGCCGCCCGAGCGGGCGAGCGCCATGAGGCGGCGGCGCGACTTCGAGAGGTCCTCGAGCTTGGCGAGCTCGGCCGTGGCCGCCTCGTCGAGCTCACCGCCCTTGTCCTTGCGCTGCTGGGCGACGCGGCGGATCTCCTCGATCTTCGCCCACTCCTGGACGTAGCTCGAGATGAGGATCGACCAGAGGTTGTCATCGTTCGGGGCGAAGCTGAGCCCCTCGTACGCGTACTCCTGGGCGACCTTGTCGTTCCAGAGGGGGCGAGCCTCGTCCTGCCACTTGAGCTTGCCCTCCTTCCAGTGCCAGGAGACCCACTCGCGGAAGCGGTTGATCGTGACGAGCGGGTGCTCCTTGTAGAAGCGGTCGGCCACGAACGCGAACATCTCGGCCGTGCCCTTGCCCTCGCCGATCTTCTTCGCGGCGGTGTCGGCCTCGGACTTGACGTGCGGGTCGGAGTCCTTCTCCTTCACCTTGAGGAGCTGCGGGAGCGCGCGCCAGTCCTTGATGTTGCCGAGGATGATGCACGCGTTCTGGCGCGTGAGGCTCTCCTCCGACTTGAGGAGCTGGAGCACCGCGAGGACGCCCTCCTCGCCGAGGCGAGAGACGAGGCCGATCACGCGGACGCGCTTGTCGTCCTCGCGACGCTCGCCGAGCGACTCGACGAGCTTCGGGACGATGTAGTGGCTGTGGAGGGCGATGATGCGCTCCTGCGCCTCCATCTGGGTCATGAAGTCGTCGGCCCAGAACTCCTTCAGGTCGCGGTCCATCGCCGCGTCGTCCTGGCGCGCCTTGACGGCGCCGCGCTCGGCGGCCGCGAGGAAACGCTTCGCGAGCGTGGCGAGGTTGCCGCCGCGCGCGAGGACCCGGACCCAGAAGTGGTAGCCGGCCTCGTCCCGGTAGAGCCGGGCCTGCTCATCGGAGGGCTTGGCGATGAGGCACTTGCGGAAGTGCTCCTCGGCCTTCTCGAAGAGACCTTCCTCGAAGTTCTTGACCCCGGCCCGGAAGTCCTCGTCGCCATCGGCGGCCGACGCCAGGGGCGCCGGGCACAACCAGGCCGTGAGGCCCGCGGCGGGCGAAAGCACGAGGATGGCCGCGAGGGCCAGGCGGCTCTTGGCGCTACCAGAGCGCATGCGCGTTGTTCCTCCCCCGATGAGTCCGAAGACGCTCCCGCGCGCGAGCTGGGATGCCCCCTCTGGACCCTTGAGCGGGTGGGATTCTACGCACGGCGGCCCTCCTATGTCCAGGGGGCATCGGGGTCTTTCGTCACCGCGTCGTCACGGCGCGTCTGAATGTTAGACTCTCGCGCTCATGCGGGTCCGGGCGCTCCTCGTCCTCTTGCTGACATTGGGCTGTACCTCCGAGGGCACCGACCTCGAAGGCTACCCGTTCGTCGCGATCGACAACACGGAGCCCGGGACCACCCATGTCACGGTGCCCGTGGCGCTCTCGTCGTACGACACGGGGAAGCCCCACCGCGTCATCCGGGACCACGAGAACAAGAAGAAGCCGATCGACCCCCAGGCGCCAAAGAACTACCAGGCATCCAAGCTCCAGATCCTCTTCCCGCTCATCACGCTCGACGAGGAGAACCGCGAGCGCGAGCTCCGCGTCTTCGCGCCGGTGCTCCTCCCCTTCACGTCCTCGTTCGCCGCGATCGCCGGCCCGGCGGGGCGCGCGATGGGGAAGGTGACCCCGCTCACCCAGCACCCGTCGAGCGTCGTCGGCAGCGTCGGTCCGACCGAGAACCCGTTCGCGACGCTCCCTCTCCTCGGCTACGACCGCGTCCACATCGATCCGTCGAACCCGACGGAGACGAAGCACGACTTCGGGCTCATGCCCCTCTTCATGGGAGGCGACTGGGGATTGAAGGGCGGCTACTTCGTCCTCGCCCCGTTCGGCGGCACCACGAAGGGCTTCCTCGGCAAGGACGAGATGACCTGGGTGGGGTTCCCCTACCCCTTCTACCTCTACGCGCGCGAGCGGGACATCGAGTCGCGCCACGTCCTCTGGCCGATCGTGAACTGGGTCGAGGGCGGCGGGCGCTCCGGGTTCAGGATCTGGCCCTTCTACGCGCACTACCGCCGCACCGACCTCCTCGGACGCGAGGCCTACGACCGGCACTGGGTCATGTGGCCGCTCGTCAGCTGGGCGAGGAACTCGGGACAGCAGGGGAGCTACGACGAGAGCTCGGGCGAGTTCCGCGCGACGCCGACGGAGGAGCTCTTCATCTTCCCGTTCTTCGGCCGGATCGTCGGCCCGGACGACAAGAACTACACCGTGCTCTGGCCGTTCTTCCGCTACGAGGAGGTCCCCTCGACGAACTTCTGGGAGCTGAGGGCGCCCTTCCCGATCTTCACGATGCACCACGGGAGCGACCCCGCCCTCGCCCGCCAGGGCAAGAACGCCGAGCGCGTGCGCTTCGACATCTGGCCGCTCGGAGGCTACCGCGCGCGCCCCGGCTACGTGCGCCACTTCTTCGTGTGGCCCATCGAGCGCTACGAGAACCGCGACGACGAGTGGGTCAGGGACACCAAGTTCTTCCTCGTCCCCTTCGTCCAGTGGCACCACCACCACGAGAAGGCGTCGGGCCAGAACTACCAGCGGACCCGGATCTGGCCGTTCTTCATCTACCGGCGCGGCGTCCTGAACGACGTCGAGTTCCACACGATCGCTCCGCTCCTCTGGGACGACCCGAACGGCTTCGAGCGGATCATCTACCCGTTCCTCCGCCTCTACGAGTACAAGCGCTCGAGCTGGGGCGCGGTCCACCACCGCTTCCTGTTCGGGCTCGCCTCGTGGCGGAACGAGCCGCCGGTCGAGGGAGTGACCGACGGCTACTCGCGGCTCTCCGTGCTGTTCGGGCTCTTCCAGTACCGCTCGGGCGGGACCACGCGCGAGGAGTCGAGCCGGTCGGGCTTCCGTTTGTTCTACTTGCCCGAGATCTCCTGGGGAGGGGACGGTCAGTGAATCTCGACTGGGCGCGGGGCACCGGCAGCCTCCTCATCGAGAGCGTCTTCGGCGCGGGCTACGCGCTCTGGCTCATGGGCCGCGCGTTCGGTTACGCGAGCCCGGCCCAGATCTGGAAGCGGCGGCGCGACATCCTCACGCAGTGCTTCGTCTGCGGCGTCGAGTCGCTCCCGGTCACGCTCATCGTCGCCGTCTTCATCGGCTTCCTCCTCGCGCTCTCGCTCGGCATCGAGCTCTCGAAGTACGGCCAGCAGGCCGTCATCGGCCGCGTCCTCGCCGCCGCCATGTGCCGCGAGTTCGGCCCCTTCATGACCGGGCTCATCCTCGCAGCGAACGTCGGCAGCTCCATGGCCGCCGAGCTCGGCACCATGAAGGTCTCGGAGGAGGTCGACGCCCTCGAGGTCATGTCGATCGACCCCGCGCGTTACCTCGTCCTCCCGCGCCTCCTCGCGATGACGATCATGTGCCCGGTGCTGACGGTCTTCACGAACGTCGTCGGGATCGCGGGCGGCGGGATCATCGGTCTCACCCAGCTCAACGTCGCGTGGGGGACGTACTACCAGGAGGTCCTCATCGGCCTCTCGCTCAAGGCGATCTACACGGGCCTCGCGAAGTCGCTCATCTTCGGGCTCGTGATCGCGGGCGTCGGCTGCGCCCAGGGCCTCCGCGCGTCGGGCGGCGCGGTCGGCGTCGGCAAGGCGACGCGGGCGAGCGTGATCTTGAGCTACCTCCTGATCCTCATCCTCGGCTACTACGGGACGAGCATCTTCTACGGCAAGGCGCTCGGGTAGCCGGTCTCAGGCTCCGACGAACTTCGGCCGCGCGCGGCCGAGCGTCGAGAGGCCTTCGTAGGCGTCCTTCGTCGAGAAGATCTCGATGAGGCGCGAGAGCTCCTTCTCGAGGCCCTGCTCGAGAGGCGTGTCGAGCGCGGAGGAGACGAGCTCCTCGGCGATCTTCATCGCGATCGGCGCCTTGAAGCCGCGCGCCTTCTCTATGTCCTTCTCGTGCGTCGAGGAGTCGAGGCCGGGCTTCGCGGGCGCCTTCCGCTCGCCGGGCTTCCCCTTCGCGACGAGCTCGCGCGCCTTCGCGAGGACCTCGTCGGGCCCGACGACGGCGTCGAACGCGCCCGCCTTCGCGGCATCCTCGGCGCCGAGGGTCTTGCCGGTGAGGACCATCCAGCGCGCGACCGCGGCGCCGACGCGGCGCGGGAGGCGCTGGGTGCCGCCGAGTCCGGGGTAGATCCCGATCCCGGTCTCCGGGAAGCCGAGCGTCGCGCGCGACGTCGCGACGATGTAGTCGCAGGCGAGCGCGAGCTCGGAGCCGCCGCCGAGCGAGAGCCCCTCCATGGCCGCGACGACCACCTTCCTCGAGCGCGCGAAGCTCGAGAGGAGCTGCTGGCCCTTCCGCGTGAACTCGACGATCCGCGGCAGATCCTTCGCCTCGATCTGCTTCACGAACCACTTCACGTCGGCGCCGGCGATGAACGCCTTGCCGCGGCCGCGGATGACGATCCCCTTCACCGGCTTCGCCTCCGCCTCGCGGAAGCGGGCCTCGAGCTCGGCGACGACGCTCTCGTCGAGCGCGTTCATCGCATCGGGACGGTCGAGCGTCACGATCGCGAGGTCGCCCTCGACGTCGAGGCGGACCTTCTTGAGATCGAACGGCTTGCCGTCCAGCGAGGCCGGGAGCTTGCGCCCCGAGGGGACGCGCTTCGCGAGCTCCGCCGCGTTCTTCGCGCCGAGCTGGTTCGCGAGCTCGAGCGGCCCCTTCGACCAGCGGAGGCCGACGCGCGCTCCGAGGTCCACGTCCTCCGCGCGCGCGATCTTCTCGTCGAGGATCTCGCCCGCGACGAGGAAGACGACGCCGAGGAGGCGGTCCTTCGCCTCCTCGACCTTCGAGGCCTCGACCTCGCCCTGGAGGTCCCACGGCTTCTTGCTCTCGACCTGCTTCGCGAGGAGCTTCGCCGGGGAGTAGAACGGGCCGAACTTCTGGCCGAGCGTCTCCGCCGAGTGGAGCGCGATCGGGATCCCCGTCACGTTCATGAGCTCGAAGGGGCCCATGCCGATCGAGAAGGCCTCCTTCGCGGCGGCCTCGATCGTCGGGATCGCGATCCCCGCCTCGTGGAGCCGGACCGCCTCGTTGAGCCACGGCACGAAGAAGCGGTTCACGACGAACCCGGGCGAGTCGTCGCTCTTGATCGGCGTCTTCCCCGTGCGCTCCTGGAACGTCCACGCCTCCGCGAAGGCGTCGGCCTTGGTGCCCGGGTGCGGGACCACCTCGACGAGGCGGTTCTTCGCGGGGTGATAGAAGAAGTGGAGGCCGAGGACGCGGCCCGGGACCTTCGTCGCCTTCGCGAGGTCGGCGACCGGGAAGCTCGACGTGTTCGTCGCGAGGATCGCGTCGGGCCGGCACGCGGCGTCGAGCTTCGCGAAGACGTCCTTCTTGACCGTGAGGTCCTCGAAGACGGCCTCGATGACGAGGTCGGCATCGCGGAGCTTCTCGAAGCTCGGCGTCCCCTCGACGCGCGCGAGCGCCTGGTCGGCCTTCGCGCGGTCGAAGATCTTCCGGTTGACGGCCTCGTCGAGCGACGAGCGGATGCGCGCGAGCCCCGCGTCCACCTTCGGCTGGTCTAGGTCCACGAGGAGCACCTTCGCGCCCTCCTGGGCGAGCTTCTGCGCGATCCCGCTCCCCATCGTGCCTGCGCCGACGACGCCGACCGTCCTGATCATTCCGGGCTCCTCGGGGGCGAGACGTTACCACGATGTGTTCCACCGGGACGTTCCAGGAGCTGGAGGCGATCCTCGCGTGCGAGCTCGACCCCTCGCACGCGCTGCTCGGGGAGGAGCTTCACGCGGAAGGCGAGGGGCTTCGCCTCCGGGTCGTCCTCGTCGGGGAAGATCGGCCGCACGCGAAAGCTGAGGTGCTCGGGGACCGGGCCCTCCCCGGCGCGCAGGTGGACCTTCATGACGACGCCGCGCCACGGTCCGACGATGAAGGCGTTGTAGTGCTCCTCGACGAGGACCTCGTCGCCCTCCTCGATGAGCGCGTGCGCGGGAGAGTCGGCGAAGGACGCGCGCACGCGGCGGACGACGTCCCCCAGGTCGTTGGGTGGCGAAGCGTGCTTCCGGTCGAGTGCCCGCACGTAGCGGATCCAGGCGCTCGTGTCGTCTCGCGCATCACGCACCGCGCGTTCGAGGGAGCGGAGCTCGTCGTCGGGCATAAGCCGAGTCAAGGTAACCGCGAAGCTCCAGGACGACCCGGAGTCATGACGCAATCACGACGCAGTGCGAGAGACGCACCGCGTTGCAAAGCCTTGAAGAATTTGTCGTTGAGTGTTGGAGCTGTCGGTCGAGATGGCTATGATCCCGGCGTTCTCGTTCACGCGAACAGTCACGGGAACAGGGAGGGCTACATGAGCGCTGCGACCCTCGACCGCTCCGACCCCCGCACTCCCGAACAGCGCGCCGAGGCGCGCTTCGCCGCCCGGCGTGCGCAGGCCGCCGCCGCCGCGGACGTCTCCGTGTGCGAGAACCAGGCGCTCTCGCGCGCTGCCTCCGAGGCTCTCGTCCAGCGTCGCCGCCGCGAGAGCGGCCGGAACGGCTAGCGCCTCTCCACCACGGCACTCGGATCGCAAGGGCGCCCCCGTGGAAGGAGGCACCCTTGGCCGTGATCATCGTGCGCTCGAGGGGCGGCGGCAGCGTCCTCAGGACGGACGTGCGCGCGGGCTCGCACTCGTTCGTCGCCGACGAGCCGCCAGGATCGGCGGGGCCATCCCCGTACGACCTCCTGGTCGGAGCGCTCGGCAGCTGCACCGCCATGACCCTCGAGATCCACGCGCTCCGCATGGGCTGGCCGCTCGAGCGCGTCGTCGTGAAGCTCCGCCACGACCACCTCCACGCGAAGGACTCGACGAGCGACGAGGGCCGCTTCCTCGATCACATCGAGCGCGAGGTGACGCTCGAAGGGCCGCTCACCGACGAGCAGCGCGCGGCGCTCCTCGAGGTCGCGGAGCGGTGCCCGGTGAACCGCGCCCTCTGCTCGACGGTCCGCGTGACGACGAGCGTCGCGCCGGCCCCCGGGAGTCAGGAGGCGGCGTAAGATCGTCTCCATGTGGGAGGAGCTCGAGTCCCGCCTGCTCCACCGGGCGGGCCACTCGTCCGTGACGCTCGCGAAGGTCCAGGGGCCCGCCGGCCCCATGGAGGTCGTCTCCGTCGAGGGGCCGCCGATCTCGCTCGCGGTGCCGGTCCTCGACGACGGAAGGATCGTCCTCGTCCGGCAGTACCGGCCGACGTGGCGGCGCGCGTCGTGGGAGTGCCCCGCCGGCCACGCGGAGCCGGGCGAGACGCCCGAGGAGGCGGCGCGGCGCGAGCTCGTCGAGGAGACGGGCTACCGCGCGGGGCGCCTCGTCCGACTCGCGGAGCTTCGAGCGAGCGCACGCGTCGCGAACGTCTTCACGCTCTTCGCGGCGCACGACCTCGTCGCGGGGCCGCCGCGCCCCGACGCCGACGAGGACCTCGAGGTCCGGGCGTTCGCGCGCGAGGAGATCCGCGGGCTCGTCGCGGCGGGAGAACTCATCCACGCTCCCAGTGTCGTCGGGCTCTTCATTTCGGACGGAGCCAGCTGATTGGGGCTTCGCGACTGGTTCCGCGCGAAGGACGAGAAGGACGTCTTCATCGAAAAGATGATCGCCGCTCTCAAGAAGACGGGAGAGAGCCGGCGAATCACGTACGTTCCCGAGAGCTTCGAGCTCCGGATCGGGGATCCGCCGACGCAGTTCTTCTTGGGGAACGCCTGGGACGAGTATCGAGCGGTCTCAGTCGAGGAGCGAGACAGAGTCGTCCACAACTTCGCGCTCTCCCTGGCGGATCCGGGGATCCCCGACACGTGGGAGCGTGCGGCGTCGAGGGTGTTGCCGCGTGTGCGCGAGCGGGTCTACTACGAATTGTTCGGCCTCCGAGTGAGACTCGACGGCAAGACGCCCGGGGATGTTATGCACCATCCGCGGCCGGTCACGGACCACCTCTCCGAAGGGATCGTCTACGACGCGGAGAACTCGATTCGCGAGTTCGGGCTGGAGCAGATTCAGGACTGGGGTGTCACGCTCGCCGAGGTTGACCAGCGCGCATTGGAGAATCTCCGCTCGTCGAGCCGGAACGCGTTCGCGAGCTTGAGACCAGGGCTCTGGACCTCGACGGCGCAGGACACACACGATGCAACGCGTCTCCTCCTCGAGGACGAGATTCGCGCGCTTCCGGTCAAGGGCGCGCATGTGGCCTTCGTCCCACACAGGACGCTCCTCCTCATCACCGGATCCGAGGACCTGGAGTCGTTGGAGGAGGTCGCCGGCATCCTCGAAGCCAACATCGATCTTCCCCGGCTCATGACGTTCGTACCCGCGAAGCTCGGGGACGACGGTTGGCAGACATGGACCGCACCGTTGCCCTCCCTGTCGAGGTTCGAGCTCGTGACGCGCCAGAGGGAGTACGAGGAGCAGCGCGAGCTTCTTCAGGCTCTCGAGGGCGACTCGGTGTTCGTCGGTCACTCCGTGCTCATGGAGCGTGAGGAGCAGCGACGTCTGTTGACGTCGTGGACCGAGAGCGTTCCGACTCTCGTTCCGCACTCACAATGGATCTCGTTCACTCGCGCGGAGGGCGTCGTCGGCTTCGCCCGATGGGAGAAGGTCTTCGAGACGTTTCCCGACCTGCTCGAGCTCGTGCCAGACCTCTACCCGCCGAGGTGGCGCGTGACGAGCTTCCCGTCGTCAGGACAGCTCTCGCGAGTCCTCGAGGAGCTCTCGTAACTCACGCCTCGTCGGGAGCTTGACGCGGCCGCACGGCATCGGCTAAGTCTCGGGAACCCTGGGCGGGGTTCGTGGGTGATGAGCCGGTGAGGAACTCGATGGCGGCCTCCACGGCGCACCTGCGTGAGCTCGTCGACGAAGAGCTCATCATGGTGGCCAAGGATGCCTCCGTCGAAACGGTGAAGAGGATCGTGAGCGAGCTCGCCCGGAGACACCACAAGCGTCTGGTGAGCTTCCTCTACGGCATCGTGCGCGACCAGACGACCGCCGAGGACCTCGCCCAGGAGACGTTCGTGAGGATCTTCCGCCACGCGCACGACTACAAGCCGATCGCCAAGTTCTCGACGTGGCTCACGACGATCGCCCGCAACCTCGCGCTCAATGAGATGCGCGACCGGAAGAAGCGGCCGACGCTCGTCCTCAACGAGGCGAACAAGGGCGACACCTCCGAGGTCGAGGCCGTCGCCCGCATGAGCGGCGGCGACCCGCTGCCTCCCGAGGAGGCGGCCAAGGCCGAGGCGGCCCTCGAGCTCCGGCGCGCGATCGCCGAGCTCCCCGAGGCGTTCCGCGTCGTGCTCGTCCTCTGCGACCTCGAGCAGCTCACCTACCAGGAGTGCGCGGAGGTCCTCGACCTCCCGATCGGGACCGTGCGCTCGCGCCTGTCGCGCGCGCGCGGTCACCTCGAGGAGCGCCTCCGCAAGCACCTCGGGAGCGTCGCATGAGACGAGCGGCAGCGAGGCGCGGTGTCCAATGACTGCGAGCTGCGCCCCTTACCGACCGCTGCTCTCGCCCGCGCTCGACGCGGCCCTCGCTCCGAGGGAGCAGGCCGCCCTCGACGCTCACCTCGCCGGGTGCGCCGACTGCCGGGCCATGAAGGCGAGGCTCGCGACGACGATCCAGCTCCTCCGCGCGACGTCTCTCGTCGCGCCGTCGACCGACTTCGTGGCGCGGCTCGAGGCGCGCCTCGATGTCCCCGCCCGCGCGGAGGAGGAGGCGGCGCGCGCGCCGACGCTCGTGCTCCCGCCCGCGACTCCTCACCGCGGCGTCATCAACGGGCTCAAGATCGCGGCGCTCGTCCTCTGCCTCGGCTCCTCGAGCTACCTCGCCAGGGAGGCGATCTCGCGCTGGGGCTCGGGCAACGGGCAGTACGAGGTCGACTTCATCAACCGCCAGGGCGGCGGCAACGCCCAGGTGCCCGGGTCGCACGGCAACGGCAACCCGGCCATCGGGCTCGTCTCGACGGGCACGATCCTCGCGGGCAACGTCGGGCCGAATTCGTCGGGCTCGGCGCTGACGCAGAATCTCCAGTTCGCGA
>CAZYLP010000262.1:4780-10180 GCA_964648345.1 uncultured Planctomycetota bacterium | reverse complement strand
GAAGGCCCAGACGAGCGAGTCGGGCATCGTCGCGCCGCCGAGGATCTCGGAGTAAGGGAGCTCGGCGCCATCGGCGAGCCCGCGGAGCGTCTCGACCGCGAACGGCGGCAACGTCGCGGCGACGCGCCGGCCGATGAACCGCTGGACGAGGTTCCAGACGAGCGGGCCGGCGAAGCTGTCGCCGAAGATCCGCTCGAGGTACGTGCGGTAGTAAGGGAGCGGGCCCGCGCGCACCGCGTCCTTGAGGAAGCGCCCGTGCTGGAGCCCCATGTCGCGGTAGCTGCCCGTGACCTTGAGGACGTGGAGGCCGCGGACGCGTTCGTGGAACGGGCCCGTCCGGGGAGCCCCTGTCGGGAGGGTCGTCGTCGCGAGGGCCGTGGTCGTGGCGGTGGTCTGGGTCACGGTTGCTCCTTTGCCTGCTCGATGAGTCGAGGGGCTGCCCACTGGTGGAAGGCGGTGACGAGCTCTCGCGCGCCCTGGACGTCCCGGGCGCGGATGAGCCGGACGAGGTGCTCGAGGCCCTGGAGGTGGGCCTCGGATGGTTCGGGGCCCGCCTGCATGGCCGCGTTGAGGTCGGCGAGGATCCGCGCGTGCCAGTGCGCGAGCGCGACGTAGAGCTGGTTCTGCGTCGCGCGCGCGAGCGCCTGGCCGAAGACGCGCATGGCGGGCGCGTACGTCTCCCGTGAGCCGGACGCGGCGCGGAGCCCGGCGAGGGCCGCGTCGAGGGCCGCGAGGTCCTCGTCGGTGCGTCGAGCAGCCGCGTGGGCGGACATCTCGGCGTCGAGGTGGGCGCGGATCTCGGCGACCCAGCCCAGGACAGTCGGGTCGACGCGGCCTTGCTCCGGGACGAGCATCACGCGGAGCACCTCGGGCGAGATCGACGCGAGCGGGTCGAGGACCTCGGTCCCGCGGCGCTTGGTCGGACGCACGAGGCGATGAACCTCGAGGACCTTCATCGCCTCGCGGACGACCCCGCGGTTCACGCCGTACTCCCTCGCGATCTCGTCCTCGCGCGGGAGGAGCGTCCCGGGCGAGAGCTCGCCCGAGACGATCCTCTTGAGAAGGCTGTCCGCGACGGTGTCTGCCTTCCGCATACGGCCTTTGATTAAATCGGACTTATTATCGGTCGTCAAGTATAAGTAGGACTTAATTGGCAAAGGTAGACTGTTTAACTACTTGAGAAGGGTCTCGATCAGCGCCTGGACCCGCGCGTCGGTGCTCTTCACGTCGTTTCGAGCACGGTCCAGCTCCGCGGTGAGCCGGGACACCTCGGCGTCGAGCGG
The DNA here is from genome assembly GCA_964648345.1 of uncultured Planctomycetota bacterium. Classification (GTDB taxonomy): domain Bacteria; phylum Planctomycetota; class J058; order J058; family JACQDU01; genus CAZYLP01. The sequence goes on along the minus strand of CAZYLP010000262.1, from coordinate 8,897 downwards.
CGTGCTCCGGGGCCCGAGAGAGGCGATCTGGCTCTCCGCCTCGCGAATCCGGGCCTTGCTGGTCTCCGTGTCGAACTGGAGCTGACCCTCGTCGATCTTGCCCCGCGCCGCCAGGCCGCCGAGGTACTCGATCGCCTGCCGCGCGCTGTCGGCCGTGCTGCGGGCCCGCGCGATTCGCTCGCGGACCGAGTCCCGCTCGCGGATCGCGGCCGCGAGCTTCTTCTCGGCGTCGGCGCTCCGCGTGAGCGCCTGGGCGAGGAGCTTCCGGTTGGCGTCGAGCTCCCGGATCGCCGCGGCCCGGGCCGTCTCCTCGGGCGTGAACGTGCCTTGCGTCGTGTTCGTCGGCTTCGCAGTCGTCGTCGCCGTCGTCGTCGGCGTCGTCGTGGGGCTCGTCGGAGGAGGAGTCGCCCCCGGCGCGAGGAGGATCTCGCACGGGCCGACCGGGGCCCCGGTCGAGGTCGTGCCGCCGACGACGATCACGCTTCCGTCGGCGAGGGCGACCGCGTTCGCGCGGCGGCGCGGAGTCTCGAGCTTCGGCCCGCGCTCGAAGACGCGCGCCGAGCGGACGAGGTCGGTCTCGGCGACCGGTCCGTTCAGGTCCTCGCCGCCGAGGACGAGCACGCCGTTCATGAAGGCGACGGACGTGCCCCCGGAGCGCGCGAGTCCGATCGCCTGGCGGAGCGGCCGGAGCCCGTCGGCGAGCTCGCGGGTCGCCGGGACCTGGGTGGTGCCCGGCGAGGCGCCGCCGATGAGGAGGATCTTCGTGCCGATCGCGGCGATCGTCTCGCCCCGCCGCGGGTCGGTCGAGCTCTGGGGGACCGTCTTCTCGCTCTCGAGGTCGTAGACCTCGGGCGCGTCCGCGTCCGCTCCGCCGCCCACGACCGCGCGGCTCCCGACGACGGCGACCTGTGCCCCGACGTGAGAGCGCTCGAGCGAACCTCCGAGCCGCTTCGTCGTGAGCTCAGCCGTCTCGATCGCCTCGACGGACTTCTCCTCCGCGCCGCCGAAGACGAGGATCAGGGAGCCGACGAACGCGACCGCCGAGCCGTCCCGGGGGGCCGTGAGCGTGGGGCCGAACGAGAACGTGCGCGTGGAGCGCGAGTAGATCTCCGTCGAGTCGAGCGGCCGTCCGCTCTCGTCGTGACCTCCGATCACGAGGACGCGGTCCGCGTCGAGGCTCACCGCGCGTGCGCCGGCTCGCGCCGTCGCCATCCTCGCGAGGACCGGGCGCACCGTGCCCGAGGCCTCGACGATCTCCGCGGTGTCGGTCGCCTCCGCGCGCGCGGTCCGTCCGCCCGCCACGAGCACGGAGCTCGTGCCGATGAGCGCGCACGCGGCGCCGTCGCGCGGCTCGATGAGCGAGCCGGCCGGCGCGCTCCTCGAGCCCGTGCTCACCGGCGCCGCGGAGCGCTCCGTGGACTCGCCGCCCTTGCCGGCGCACCCCGCCACGAGGAGCACCAGGGCGACCGTCGGGAGCACCGCGGTGCTCATCTGCTCGATCGTCGACTTCTCGGTCTTCGTCGTCTTCATGACTTTCCTCACTCTCGACGGGCAGAGAGAGGAAAGAGCGTTCCGGACGTCCCAAGCGGGCGCGCGGTCCGGGCTTGTCCGGCGCGTGAGACGTGTGGTGTCGCCGCGCGGCGTCAGCTATGCGCAAGTCTTGCACAGCCGACTTCCTGGTGAGACGGATCCGCCTCGGCGGCGCTCAGCGAGGGCCCGGGCGCGCCGCGGCGGGCATGTGGTCGGCGACCGTCGTGCTGACCCCGTTCCAGTCGTGGACGTGCGTGTTGACGACCGGGTGGTAGGCCCCGACGCGCTCCGACGACGGGACCGAGTCGGCGATCGTCGAGGTCGTGCGCAGCGACTCGGGCGGCACGAAGTCCACGACGCGAACGAGCGGGGCCTCGACGCCCTGGATCGCGGCGTCGAACGCGCGGTGGTTGCCCTCGTGGATCGCCCAGAAGCCCGGCACCGGCCGGCCGGCCGCGTCGGTCGCCCAGTCGACCCAGTAGACCTCCGGCACGCGCCGGCCGCCGCTCGGGCCCGGGAAGATGTCCGTCTCGCTGTACGCACCGCGGCCCTCGACGACGTAGTTCTGCCGCGAACGCAGCTCGGCGAGCGGGATCCGGATCTCGGCGCCCGGCTCGACGGGCGGCGGAGTCCGGTACGTGTAGGGCTCTCCGTTCACGTCGGCCACCGTGCGCGTGAGCGGGAGCGCCGGGCGAGGAGCGACGGCGGGCGGCTCGGGCGCCATGGCGGCGAGCTCGACGGCCGTGCCCGCGACGGGCGCTTCGCCGTCGAGCGCACCGATGAGACCCCGGGTCGGGGACGGCCGCGGCGGCGGCGACGGCGCGGGGAGCTCGGGCGTCAGCCGCGCCTCGATCGGCGCCGCGACGGCGTGCGTGAGGGGCGCGGAGATCGCGCCGTTCAGCGCTCCGAGCGTCGTGGCCGTGCCGAGCCCGTCGGTCAGCGCCTCGCCGCGGACGGCGTTCTCGACGACGCGCGCCCCGCCGCCGAAGACCGCGCCGGCGGCCGTGTTCGTGAGCGCCGTGCGCCCCGTCGCGGGGAGCGCCTGGAGGATCGTCGGCGTCGCGATGCGTCCGAGAGCCGGCGTGAGGGCGCGTCCCGCGCCGAACGTCGCCGTCGAGACGACGCCGCCGATCGTCGCCTGGATGAGGAGGTCGCGCGGCGAGATCGGCTGCCCGTTCAGGAGCTGCCCCGTCACGTAGCCCGCGCCGCCGCTCGCGAACCCGCCGGCGGCGACGGCGAGGAGCGCGGGCGCCCCGAGCCCTCCCGTCGCCGCCGTGACGGCCGCGAAGACGACCGTCGCCACGACGACGGTCGCGATCTCGCGCCAGTGGTCGCCCACCCAGCCCGAGACGTCCTCCCAGCGATCCCCTGCCCAGTCCGACACGTCCTCGACGCGGTCCGAGACGAACCCCGCCACGGCACCGATAGGTCCCCAGCCCATGCCTCTTCTTCTTCTCCGCCGATCGAATGTCGGGAGGCCGTCGATCCCTTGCGGGGATCGTAAAGAGAGTCAGCGGGCCGAGATGCGGAGGAGCCTGAAGTCGTCGTGCCCGACCCCCGGAGGGTTGCTGCCGACGACCTCGAGCCGCCACCTGGGCTCGAGGTCGCGAAGAGCCTCGAGGTCGCGCTGCCGGGCGAGCAAGATCGCCGGGCGCTCCGCGGTCGTCGCGAGCCACCGCTCCAGCTGGGCGCGGTCGCCGAGCGCGACCTGGAGGCGGCCCGTGTAGAAGATCAGGTACGACCGCACACCCATGCGGTAGGTCGCGAGCTTCGCGCCGCGGGGCACGAACGTCTCGATCGCGGCCTGGAGCGGGCGGTCGCTCCGGATCTCGTCGAGCGGAGCGAGGAGCGTCGCGCCCGCGCACGAGAGACCGCCGGCGAGGACGAGCGCGAGCGCGAGCGCCGCGTCGCGCGGCGGGCGCGTGCGCGCCACGACGAACAGCCCCCCGGCCGCGAGAAGGACGAACGGCGCTGCCCACGCGAGCGGAGCGATGAGCGTCGGGAAGGTCCCGGCGACGTACGCGGGCACGAGGGCCGCGAGGCACGCGAGCACGACCGCGAGGACGGACGCGGGGAGGACCGCGAGGCGCCGCTCGAGTCTCCCGTCATCGCGGCCGGCGCGCGCCTCCTCGACCGAGGCGGCGATCGCGAGCGCGAGCCACGGGAAGAGAGGGAGGGCGTACTTGTTGATCCGGCATCGCGAGAGCGAGAGCATCACGAGGACGAGCGCGGACCCCGCGAGGAGGAGCCGCAGACGGTGCCAGCGCGCGGGGTCGTCGCGGCGGATCCGCCACCCGTGGTACGCGAGGAGCGGCAGGAAGAACGTCCACGGGAGGAGGTCGAGGGGGATCGTCCCCAGGTAGGTCGCTACGGACCCTCGCTGCGCCACGTCGGTGAAGAAGCGGCCGAACGTGTTGCGGAGGAGGATGGCCCACGCGATCTCTCCCCCGCCTCGCATCGAGACCGCGACGTACCAGGGCAGCGCGACGGCCGCCGCGGCGGCGGCCGCGAGGACCCACCACGGCCACCGCGGGAGCCTCCGCTCCTCGTCGAGGAGGAGCGTCGGGCCGCCTCCGAGGACGATGAG
>CAZYLP010000262.1:0-4770 GCA_964648345.1 uncultured Planctomycetota bacterium | reverse complement strand
GATGCCGGCCATCATGAGCGCGATGGGAAAGAGGGAGAACGAGATGGTCGCGATTTCTTTATCGAGCCCCTGGAGCATTTCATGGAAATGGCGGCGGTCGATAGCGATCGAGACGGCGCGGACGATGAGCACGGGGCCGATGAGGCTCTTCGCCATGACCGAGAGGCCGAGGAGCGCGCCCGCGAGGACGAGGAGACCGCCCCGGGGCTCCTTCTCGGTCGCCGCGTGGAGGGCGAGGAGCGACGCCGTCGTCGCGAACGCGAGCGGCATGTCGCACGTCCCGGCCGTCCCGTAGTGGTAGACGATCGGCGTCGTCCCGAGGATCAAGCCCGCGAGGAGGCCGGCCCGTAGGCCGTACCGGCGCGCGCCCGCGAACGCGGTGAGCGCGATCAGGGAGAGCGCGAAGACCGCGGACGGGATCCGCGCCGCTGTCTCGTCGAGGCGCCCGCGGAGCGATGCCGCACCGAGCACGCTCCAGTAGTAGAGCGGCGGCTTGTCGGCGTAGACCGAGCCGTTGAGCCGGGGGACGACGTGGTCGCCGCTCTCGCGCATCTCGCGCGCGACCTCGGCGAGGTCCGGCTCGTAGGGCTGCCAGAGCTGGTGCGTCCCGAGGAAGGCGGCGTAGGGGATCGCGAGGAGCGCGGCCGCGAGGGCGGCCGCGCTCCAGGCCCGGTTCACCGCTTGACCGTGACCTTGATCATCTTGACCGGCGTCTTCGGCCGGTCGTTCCCGTCGGTCGGGGTGCGCTCGATCTTGGTGACGACGTCCATGCCCTTGATCACCTTCCCGAAGACCGGGTGCTTCGAGGGGCCGGGCGTGAACCAGTCGAGGTAGTCGTTGTGGACGGTGTTCACGAAGAACTGGCAGCTGCCGCTGTTGGGCCGCCCCGTGTTCGCCATGGAGAGCGTGCCCACCTCGTTCGACAGCTTGTGCTCGGGCGGGTGCTCGTCCTTGATCGTCCCGTGGGGCGCGTCGCCGGTGCCACAGCGCGGCGAGCTCGGATCCTTGCTGTGCGGGCATCCGAACTGGAGCATGAAGCTCTTGATGACGCGGTGGAAGTGGAGCCCGTCGTAGAAGCCGCTCTCGGCGAGCTTGATCCAGTTGTTCGCCGTGAGCGGCATCTTGTCGGTGAAGAGCTCCACCTCGAAGGTGCCGAGGGACGTCTCGCAGGAAGCGGTCGGGTTGGCCATGGATGTCTTCTCCGTGTGGGGCGGAGAGTTTACCCCTTCCTGCGGCCGGTCAGCAGCCGAAGAGGAACCCGCGCTGCATCGCCTGCTCGCGGATCGCCTGCTTCATGATCTGGTCGATCGCGTTCTTGCCCGGCTCCGCGCTCTTCCTCTGCTCCTCGGCGATGAAGGCGGAGCGCTTCGCGCGCAGCTCGGCCATCTCCTTCTGGATCGCGGTCCGCTCGGCGTTCTTCGCGGCGACGTAGGCGCGCTTCTCGTCGAACGACATCTTGCGCATGTTCTCGGGCAGGTCGTCGTTCTTGATCGAGTCGACGTCGAGGTTCGTCTGGCTCAGCCGGTCGATGAGGTCCCACTCGCACTTGTAGTTCCGGCTCCCCTTCCACTCGCCGCGCGAGGCGCCGGAGCCCTTGCCCATCGAGGACGAGTTCCGGTCCTGCTCCTCCTGGCGGGTCTTGCCCTTCTCGCCATCGGCGCCGCAGGGGATGTAGGTGGTGTTGATCCTCGTCGAGAGCTCGAGGATCTTGTCGTCGAACGGGGTCGGGATCTCGACCACCTTCTGGTTGTGGTCGATCGCGGCGAAGGCCCCGTGCCCGAGCGCCGGGATCTCGCGCCAGAGAGGGGCCTGGGCATCGTTCGCGTCGCCGCAGTAGATCGCGTTCACGAAGACGCCGCGCTGCCACGCCTCGCGGGCGGCGTCGCGGAAGTGGACGACCCGGTCCTGGTCGGCGGACTCGTTGCCGCAGACGAAGACGATCTTGAGCGCGTCCTTCTCCGTGCTCCAGGGGAGCTGGTCGATCGCGGTCTTCACGACGCGGCCGACGAACTCGTCGCCGCCGCTCGTGCCGAGCGCGAAGAGCTTCTGCTGGAGCGTGTCGAGGTCCTCGGTGAGCGTGCTCGCGACCCGCACGAAGCCGGTCTCGCTGCCGTACTCGGGCGAGCCGAACGTGAGGAGGGCGACGCGGATCCGGGGCGCCGGCCTGGCGCGCCCGAGCTCGTTCGTCACGTCCCAGAGCTTCTGCTTCACGGACTCGATGAGGCCGTTCATGCTCCCGCTCGTGTCGAGGCAGATCGCCACGTCGATCGCCTGGCCCGACGTGACGGGCGCGACCGCGACGGGCGGCGTCTCGGGGAGCTTGACGATCGTCGGCAGCTGCTTCACGGGAGCCACGGGCGAGCTCGACGCGAAGCCCTGACGGCCGAGCGCGCCGGCCGCGAGGCCGAGGCCGATGAGCACGAGCGGACCGGTGACGCGGCGGCCGCGCTTCGGCTCGGGCCGGGCGATGACGGTGGTGAACGACGGCTGTGCGGTGTCCTTCACGGTGAGTTTCCTCCGGGGTTCGCTCAATAGACGCCGGGGAGCCGCTCCGTGCGCGCCAAAGGTCCGCAACTCGTCGTCTCGCGGCTTTGCAATTCCTTTGCAACTCCATCGCCCTTCGCGTGACTAGACTTCGGGGCACCGTCATGAAGCGCATCCTCCTCGTCGAAGACGAACCCACGATCCGCATGGCCGTGCGCGACGCGCTCCGCGCTCGCGGCCACGACGTGGACGACACCCCCGACGGGGCCGAGGGGCTCCGCCGCGCGCGCACGGGCGCGTACGACCTCGTCGTCCTCGACGTCATGCTCCCGGGCATGGACGGCTTCGAGGTGTGCAAGACCCTCCGCCGCGAGGGGCTCAAGACGCCGGTCCTCATGCTCACGGCGCGCGGCGCCGAGGACGATCGCGTCCGCGGCCTCGCGCTCGGAGCGGACGACTACATCCTGAAGCCGTTCTCCGTGCGCGAGCTCCTCGCGCGCGTGGACGCGCACCTCCGGCGGAGCGACTGGGGCGGCCCCACGCCTTCGCTCCAGACGATCCGGCTCGGCGACGAGGTCGCGATCGACCTCGCGCGCCTCGAGTGCCGCATCGCGGGCGAGGTGCGCGCGCTGACGCCGAAGGAGGGCGAGATTCTCAGGTACGTCGCCCAGCGCGCGGGCCGGATCGTCTCCCGCGAGGAGATGCTCGTCGGAGTCTGGGGCACGCCCGCGGGCGCGAAGCTCCAGACGCGGACCGTCGAGAACACGATCGGGAAGCTGCGGCAGAAGATCGAGCCGGACCACGGCGAGCCGCGGATCCTCCTCACCGTCCACGGAGCGGGCTGGAAGCTCGGCGAGGGCGTCACGTGCGACGGCTGATCCTCGCCGCGCTCATCGCGGCGCCGCTCATCGTCGCCGTCGTCGTCCTCTACGACGCGGGACGGCGCGGCGTCGATGCCGAGGAGCGGACCCTGGTCGAGGGCGACCGCGCCGCGCGGAGCGCGCTCCTCGAAGGGGTCCGCGACTCCGTCGCCCGCACGCTCGACGACCTCCTCGAGCGCGAGGGGCGGCGCCCCTACGACCACTACCAGCCGCTCCACGTCCCGGAGGACGCCGTCTCGGCGCAGCTGCCCCTCGTGCCGACGCCCCTCGCGAAGGAGCCGCCCGACCCGCTCATCGCGTTCCACTTCGAGTTTCGCTCCGGGGCGCTCACCTCGCCCGCGCTCCCGCCGAAGTCGCTCCGCGGCGAGGAGACCGACTCGACGCAGCAGAGGGTCGAGAAGGCCCTCGACGAGCTCCGGCCCCTCGCGCCGCTCCGCCGCGCGCGCAGCGTCGAGGCGGAGCCGAGCGCGCCCGTCGAGACGGTCGTCGACGAGCTCCTCTGCCGCGCGAACGCGGACGTCGAGCAGACCGCGATCGAGGTCACGAAGGGCGCGCGCGTGGACCTCGAGCGGCAGTGGACGGAGTTCAAGTCGCGGAGCAAGAGGGGCGGCGGCGAGTACAAGACGCCGGACAGGTCGGGCGGCGTCGCCGTGCGCATGTACCCCTTCGCGTTCCTCCGCGAGGCCGCGGCGCCCGGCTGGCCCAGGCGAGTCCTCGCGGTGAGGCGCGTCCAGGTCGCCGACCGGAGCTGGCTCCAGGGCTTCGCGTTGAACCTCGACGCCGTGCGTGCGCTCGCGGAGCGGCGCGAGCCCGGACGCGCGGAGCGGCGCGACTCCGGTTACGTGTCGCCTCGAGGCTCGTCGCTCGTCGTCTCGGTCGTCCCGCGCGGCACCGAGGGATCGATCCCGCTCGCCCCCCCCCTCGACGGCGCGGCGCTCCGCCACGCGGCTCCGGCCAGGAGTGCGCCCTGGTCGCTCGAGCGGACGCGGCTCCTCCTCGACGGGGCGCTCGCCCTCCTCGCGCTCGTGGGCATAGGCGGCACCGCGATCCTCATCGCCGGCGGCCGCAGCGAGCAGCGCCTCGCCCGGCAGCGCGCGGACTTCCTCGCCGCGCTCACGCACGAGCTCAAGGCGCCGCTCACGGGCATCCGCGCGCTCACCGAGCTCCTCCACGAGGGCGTCGTCGAGGACCCCGAGAAGCAGCGCGAGTACTACCGCTCGATGCTCGTCGAGTGCGAGCGGCTCTCGCGGCTCATCCAGAACGTGCTCGTGACCGCGCGGCTCGAGCGCGGCGCGGAGCCCGCCCTCGCGGCCGAATCGCTCGATGCGGCGCCGATCCTGGCCGAGGCGGCGCGGACCTTCGCGCCGCGCCTCGAGACCGCGGGCTTCCGCTTCGAGGTCGAGCT
>CAZYLP010000261.1:0-10193 GCA_964648345.1 uncultured Planctomycetota bacterium | reverse complement strand
AGCAGAACGACCTCGGCCTCCACGACCTGGGCGGCAACGCGAGCGAGTGGACCCGGACACCCGGGCGGACCGCGGGCACGTTCGTCTACTGCGGTCCGAACTTCACGACGCTCGGGACGCCCGAGCTCCAGGCCCTCCACCTCAGGAACTTCGGCCTCGCGACGGTGAGGCGCCGATTCCTCGGCTTCCGCGGCGCGGTGGAGGAGTGAACGTGATCCGGACCCGCGCGCCCCTCCTCGGCCTCGCGCTCCTCCTCCTCCCCGCGTGCAGCGTCGCACCGCCGGTCGAGCTCGAGCAGGACCCCGCGGTCGTCGCGACGCCGGGCGACGCTCGCCCGCCCTACGCCGGGCTCCGCCTCGCGGTCGCGCCCGTCGCGGCGAGCTACCTCCGCTCCTCGGGCCCCGCGGCCGAAGGCACGTACGGCTGGGAGAAGCCGCCGCTCGACGCGGACGCGCTCCAGGATCACTTCGCGCGGCTCATCCGTCACTCGCTCGGCGCCGGGACGGCGGTCGCCGGGTTGGGCCGCGGGAGCATCGCCCCGGTGTCGTCCGGGTCGCTCGAGGCCGCGACCTGCGACGCGGCCGATCAGATGAACGCGAGCCTCGTCGTCCACCTCGACGTCCTCGAGAACCGGGTCGCGTGGAAGAGTCGCCGCCTCGCGCTCTGGGTGCCGGGGCTCGTCCTCCTCTGGGGCGGCGGCATCCTCCCCGTCGTGTTCTTCCCGGACGAGGAGTACGAGGCGCACGTGAAGGTGCGCCTCACGGTCGTCCACTCGCGCACGCGCGAGCGCCTCTTCCAGGGAGAGTACGCCGGGACCGTCGAGATGCCCCTGAACACGTTCCAGCGCGGGCTCTCGATCTCCGGGCTCATCGGCCTCCACCCGTATTTCCTGAGCGCGGAGGGCGGCGACTACGAGGCGGCGCACGAGGCGCTCTTCCCGCACGCGCTCCGCGACCTCGACCAGAAGCTCGCGCGTGCCCTGCCGAAGGCGCTCGGCGAGGCGCTCGCGGTCCCCGAGAACGTGAAGCTCGTCCACGAAGGCACGGCGAAGACGGCGCGGACCTACGCGGTCGTCGTCGGCCACAACGGCCCCAAGACGACGCGCCCGCGTCCGCCGCTCCGCTTCGCGGGGAACGATGCCGAGGTCGTGGCCGACACGCTCCTCAGGACCGGCGTCGTCGCGACGAAGGACGAGCTCCGGGTCCTCTCCGACGACGGCGCGGTGCGCGCGACGCGCGCGGACGTCCTCGCGGCGATCGACGAGCTCGTCGGGCGCATGCTCGGGCTCGACCGCCTCGTCTTCTACTACTCGGGCTACGGCCGGACGACCCAGGCGGGCGAGCCGGTCCTCGTCCTCGGCGGCGAGGACGACGCCCTCTCCGTGACCGAGCTCGCCGAGCGCGCGAGCCGCTCCGTGCTCGCGGGGAGGAAGCCGCGCGTCGTCTTCCTCCTCGACACGTCCTTCGGCGCGGAGGCCGCGGGCCGCAACTACCGCGCGACCGACGAGCAAGCCTCGACGGCCTCCCCGGCGACCTACCTCGAGCCGCTCGCGAACCGCTCGCTCGGCTGGACCGTGATCGCGGCCGCCGGGCCGCAGGAGGCGGCGTTCGAGATCGACGCGCGCTCGCCCGCCTCGCGGCACGGGTTCTTCACGCAGCGGCTCCTCGCGGCGCTCACGGAGCGGCCGGACGCTCTCACGACGGACGACCTCGCGCGCTACCTGACCGAGCTCGTGCCCGAGGACGTCCGCGCGGCGCAGCAGGCCGAGCAGACGCCGGAGAAGCGCGGGATCGACGAGCCGGTCCTCCTCCGCGCGGCCGCGCCCCCGCGCTAGAATCGCCGGCCATGAAGCCCATGCACCTCCCCGCGGTCGAGGCTCACCGGCCCACCGAGGGCCCGCACGCCGCGATGATGGCCGACGCCCCGCCGGGCACGATCCCGCAGATCCTGCACCTCTTCGCGTGGCGCCCCGAGGCGACGCAGCACCTCGCCCGCTTCACGCAGCAGGTCATGCGGAACGCGCGCGAGCTCTCGCCCGGGCAGTGCGAGCTCATCGCCGCGGTCGTCTCCGGGAAGAACGACTGCCTCTTCTGAGTGGGCTCGCACGCCGCGGTCGCGGCGAAGCTCCTCGGTGACCGGAAGCTCGTGGAGGCCGTCGTGCGCGATCACCGGAGCGCGCCGATCTCCGCGAAGGAGAAGGCGCTCTTCGACTACGTCGTCGCGGCCAACTCGGCGCGCGGCGTCGTGGACGTCGCGTACGTCGAGCGGGCCCGCGCGATGGGCTGGTCGGACGCCGCGCTCTACGATGCGGCGACGGTCGTCGCCCTCTTCAACTTCTACAACCGCTGGATCGACGCGACCGGCGTCCACGACATGCCGGCCGCGGCCTACGCCATGTCGGGGGAGCGCCTCGCGGCGCGCGGGTACGCGTTCTAGATGACCGTGAGCTCGGAGCGGTCGACCTTCTCCTCGCGGCCGCGAAAGTCGACCTTCACCTTCGGAAAGCCCTCGCGGATGAAGAGCACGTTCCCCTCGCCGTACTGGGCGTGGCGGACGCGCATCCCGACCCGGATCTCGCCCGGCTTGGGCGGCGGCAGCGGATCGGCGGCGGGCTTCCAGTCGGCGTCCTCGCGCTTCGCGCGCGTGCGCGGCGCGCGCGCGACCTCGGGCCGCTGCGAGGTGTAGATGCTGCGCGCGATCTTCGGCATGACCGCCGGGACCGCGGGGCCCTTGGGCTTCGGCAGGAACTCGAGGAGCGCGGGCGTGGGCCGCGGCGGCGTGAACTCGCCCTCGTGCGGCTTGAGGACCAGCGCGATGTCGGGCGGCGCGTCCTTCGTCGGCTCGCCGTCCTCGCCGTAGAAGCGGTCCTCCTGCTTCCAGTCGAGGACGTGCGCGTCGATCGTGAAGCGGCCGTTCGGCGCGTCGAGGAGCTTGCCGCCGTCCTCGATGTCCACGATGCGATCGCCGAAGCCGTCGCCCGGGATGCGCTCGCCGGGGCTCACGAAGAGCTTCTCGTCCTCGATGACGACGCCGTAGCCCGCGACGTGGCCCTTCTCGAAGGGCTTCCACTCCTCGGGGAGAGCGCCGTGGACGACCTTGAGCGCGTAGCGGCCGCCGCGTCCGCCGAGGGGCCAAACGGCGATCCGGCCCGCCTTCACGGGGTCGAGCTTGCCGTAGTCGTTGTCCTTGACCTCGTAAACCCAGGCCCGGGACTTACGTACGAAGTCCTTCATGCCTTTCGGGTCGTACGCGCACAGGATGGCGAGGTCGGTCGCGACCGAGATGCGCGGCGAGGTGGGACCGTCCATGGGGCGCATACCCTAACACGGGAAGAAAAACGATGGGAACGCCGTTGTGTGCAGTTAGGATCGTGTCCCAAACGGGGACACTGAGTCCCTGGTCTCCAAGGAGAAGGAAGGTTCCGATGCGTATCAAGCTCGCGGCCCTGCTCGTGGCCGCACTCGGTTTCGGCTTCGCGCCCGCGTTCGGTGACGAGGGTTGCTGCAAGGACGGCGAGAAGGCCGCCAAGAAGGACGAGGCCAAGAAGGCCGAGGGTTGCTGCAAGGACGAGGCCGCGAAGAAGGCCGAAGAGAACAAGGTCGACGAGGGCGGCTGCTGTAAGGACGAGGCCGCGAAGAAGGCCGCCAAGAAGGACGACTGCGACGGCTGCGGCAAGGACTCGAAGGCGTTCGCCAAGGCGATGTCCTGCAAGGAGTGCGCGAACTCCGAGAAGGGCCCCTGCGCGGCGTGCATCGAGATGGTCAAGTCGGGCAAGGTCGTCATGGTCCCGATCTCCGGCATGACCTGCGGCAACTGCGAGGGCGCGGTCTCGTCGAAGCTCGAGAAGATCGAGGCGGTCCAGAAGTACGCCGTGATGCACCGCTTCAACGGCGCGGCGCTCATCATCGCCCCGGGCAAGTCGGTCAAGCTCTCCGAGATCAAGAAGGCGCTCGGCGAGGGCAAGTTCCAGATCGACGAGAACGCCAAGCTCGGCGGCAAGATGACGCTCAAGATCGAGAACTCGACCGACGAGAAGACGATGAAGTCGGCCTGCGACGTCCTCTGCGCGCTCCTCGGCATCAAGGACTGCAAGGAAGTCACGACCTGCTGCTCGGGCCTCACGTTCATGGCGTGCGGCAAGAACGTGACGATCAAGCAGATCCGCGACAAGCTCGCGGAGTCGAAGATCACGCTCTCGGACATCGAGTACCACGGCCCGAAGGCGGACGCCGCCAACGGCAAGTCGTAGTCCCTCGATCGATTCCGATCCGCAACGGAGGCGACCCCGCGAGGGGTCGCCTCCTCGCGCTTCAGCTAGCCTGCTGGGACATGCTCGCGCGCTGCCCGTATTGCTTCATGGACCTCGACGCCCGCGAGGCGCAGGTCCGGTGCGCGCGCTGCACGACGCCCCACCACGAGGCGTGCTTCCTCGAGCACGGGAAGTGCGTGACGCTCATGTGCGGGGCCGTGAACTACCGCACGGTCTCGGGCCTCGAGCTCCAGACGAAGCCGCGCCTCGAGGTCATCGTCGGCCCCGCGCGCTCGCCCTTCATGCTGCGCGGCGGCTACGTCTACGGCGACCCGCACTTCCTCGACGTCGAGGCCTCGCGGCCGGAGCTCGCGCCCGTCTCCGCGCCGCTCATCGAGGTCGGCCTCGCCGGGCCGAGCTTCCAGCCCGGCGACGAGGTCGTGGGGCAGGTCTCGCTCCACCTCCCGGCCGCGCTCCGCGCGCGGGGAGTGCGGCTCGTCGTCCGCACGGAGCAGACCTCGCCCGGGAGCGTCGTCCCGAAGACGCTCCTCGAGCGCGAGGCGCTCCTCGCGGGCTTCGTCTGGGAGGGCCACCTCCGGGCGCTCGGCCTCGCCGCGCGCCGGCTCCTCCGCATGGACCGCGACGAGGACCTGATCTGGCTCGTGGGCGGGATCACCCGCTGGAACTTCCGGTTCCGGGTGGACCCGCTCCACCCGACCCGCCCCGAGGGCCCCGAGCCGCTCACGGTCCTGAGCGAGGTGCTCGCCTACGTGGACGTCCCCGCGGCCCCCGACATCGTGGGACGGACCCGCCTCCCCATCGTGCGGCCGAAACCTTAGAATCGCGGGCGCATGCAAGACTCGAAGTCGAAGAAGCCGTCCAACGCCTGCCCGCGCTGCCAGGTCTCCCTCGAGCCGGCGAAGTACGAGGGCGTCTCGGTCCAGTTCTGCAACATGTGCTGGGGCTACTGGGTCGGCCGCCTCGAGCTCGAAACGATCCTCACGTCGAAGGACGAGAGCTTCTCGCGCGACGAGAAGAAGGGCGCGGCTCGCGCCCCCGCGCACGAGGGCGACCGCAAGATCCTCGCGTGCGTCCGCTGCTCGAAGACGATGAGCAAGCTCGCGATCGAGGACGGCGGCATGGTCGCGTTCCTCGTGGACTACTGCCGCGACCACGGCCTCTGGCTCGACACCGGCGAGATCAAGCGCGCCCAGATCCTCGACGAGAAGACCGGCGCGGTCCGCAAGGCGCTCCGCGGGGGCTTCGACCGCGCCGCGCTCGAGGCCGACGAGGACTGAGGACTGGCCCCGACGAGCGACGACGAGCGGCTCCGGGCGCTCGAGGGGCGCGTGGATGAGCTCACGCGCGAGGTCGGACGCGCCGCCTCCGTGCTCCGCGAGGTCGAGGCGCTCCTCGCCCGCACCTCGGCGCGGCCGCTCGGCGCCGTGGACCGCGAACGCCGGACGCGCTCCGCGTTCGACCCGGGGTCGGTGAAGGCGCTCTACTCGCGGCGCTTCTCCGAGCACGAGCTCAAGAAGAAGGACGCGATCTGGTCGGGCCTCGCGCCCTTCTTCGCGAAGCACTTCCCCGAGCCCACGCGCTCGATCCTCGAGATCGGCGCGGGCGAGGGCGAGTTCCTCGACCACGCGAAGGCCGAGCGTCGCGTCGCGATCGACCTCAACGTGGACCCCGAGCGCTTCAAGCGCCGCGGCATCGAGGCCGTCGCCGGCGACGCCACCCGGCTCTTCGAGCACTTCGACAACGAGAGCTTCGACGTCGTCTTCTGCTCGAACGTGCTCGAGCACCTCTACGACAAGGACCAGGTCCACCTCGTGATCCGCGAGGTCCGCCACGTCCTGCGCCCCGGCGGCCGCTTCCTGATCCTCCAGCCGAACTTCCGCTACGTGGGCCCGTCCTACTACGACTTCATCGACCACCGGCTCGAGCTCACCGCCGAGTCCGTGATCGAGGCCCTCGAGGTGGGCGAGCTCACGGTCAAGACGTGCCACCCGCGCTTCCTGCCGTACACGACGAAGAGCCGCCTCTCCCGCTTCTACTGGCTCGTCCCCCTCTACGTCCGCCTGCCGTTCCTCTGGCGCATCTTCGGCGCGCAGGCTTTCATAGTCGCCGAGAAGAAAGCATGAGGACCTTCCTCGTCACGGGCGGCGCGGGCTTCATCGGGTCGAACTTCGTGCACTACCTGCGCAAGAAGTACCCGCAGGACCGCGTCGTCGTCCTCGACGCCCTCACTTACGCGGGCAGCCTCGCCTCGCTGCCGCCGTTCGACCCGCTCGAGGATCAGCACCTCCGGTTCTGGTACGGCAACGTGAAGAACGGCCCGCTCGTCGACGCCGTGGTCGGCGAAGCGGACGTCGTCGTCCACTTCGCGGCGGAGACGCACGTCACGCGGTCGATCTACGACAACTACTCGTTCTTCGAGACGGACGTCCTCGGGACGCAGACCGTCGCGAACGCGATCGTCAAGCACAAGGAGCGGATCCAGCGCTTCGTGCACATCTCGTCGAGCGAGGTCTACGGGACGGCCGAGACGCCGAAGATGGCCGAGGACCACCCGCTCAACCCGCGCTCTCCCTACGCGAGCGCGAAGGCGGGCGCCGACCGCCTCGTCGCGAGCTACTTCTACTCGTGGGACATCCCGGCCGTGATCCTGCGCCCGTTCAACAACTTCGGCCCCCGGCAGCACCTCGAGAAGGTGATCCCGCGCTTCGTGACCTCGTCGCTCCTCGGCGAGGAGCTGAGCGTCCACGGCGACGGCGAGGCGCGCCGCGACTTCGTCTTCGTCGAGGAGACGTGCCGCGCGATCGACCTCGCGATCCACGCGCCGCGCGACAAGGTGGTCGGAGAGGTCATCAACATCGGCACCGGCACGGACATCTCGACGAACGAGATCGCCGACAAGGTCCTCTCCTCGCTCGGCCGGCCGAAGACGGCCCGCCGCTTCATCGGCGACCGGCCCGGCCAGGTCCGGCGCCACACCGCCGCGACCGAGAAGGCGAAGCGCCTCCTCGGCTTCGAGAGCGCCGTCGGCTTCGACGAGGGCCTCGCGCGGACGATCGCGTGGTACCGCGAGAACAAGAAGTGGTGGGAGGCCCAGCTCTGGATGCGGAAGGTCCCGATCCGCACGGCCGAAGGCAAGGTCGAATACCACTGAACCGCGGCCCCGGCGGCGCGTCGGTGTGGTGTCCCGGAGGGTCGACTTGCGGCGTCGCCGGCTGCTCATCCTTCTCGCCGTCCTCGCGCCGCTCGCCCTCGCCGGGGTGACCGGCGGGGCGCTCGTCGCCCGGGCCAACCAGCGCTCGCGAGTCCGCGACCTCGTCTCACTAGCGCAGAGCCAGAGCGACCCCGCCGTCGCCCTCCGCTACTGGAACGAAGTCATCGAGCTCTCGGACGACGACGAGGAGACCGGCCGTGCGTACCTCGGACGGGCCAAGAAGCACCGCGAGCGCGGTGAGCACATGAACGCCCTCTTGGACTGCGAGCGTGCCCTCGAGTGCGGACCGCCCCGCGCGCAGATCTACGTCGAGCGCGGCCTGGCGCTCGCAGAGCTCCGCCACCGAGACGCCGCCTCGCGGGATTTCGAGCGTGCGGTCGAGCTCGACCCGCGCGACTCCACGGCGATCGGCCTCCGCGGCAACATCCGGATGGCGCACCAGGACTGGGCCGCGGCCAGGAGCGACTACACCCGCTCGCTCGAGCTCGACCCGCGCGACTGGATCGTGCTCACCAACCGGGGCAACGCTTCGATCTACCTCGACGAGCCCCAAGCTGCACTCGAGGACTACATGCGGGCGATCGCCCTCGATGCGTCCGCCCCGGCCCCCTGGACCGGTCTGGCCTCGGCGCGACTCTCGCTCGGCGACGCGGCGGGTGCTCTCGAGGCAGCCCGCCGTGCGGTCGCTCTGGCGCCGCGGCTCGCCCAGGCGTGGGCGAACGCCGCCCGTGCCGAGCAGGTCCTTGGCCGCAACGAGGCCGCGATCTTCGACGCCGACCGGGCGCTCGAGCTCGCGCCATCGCTCTCGGGCCCCTGGCTCACGAAGGCGCGCTCGCGGCGCGCCCGCGGCGACCCGCGCGCTCCCGAGGACCTCGAGCGCGCGATCGCCGCGGGCGCGTCGGTCGACAGCGCGACGCGCGCGGCGTTCGAGGCGTTGCGGCCCAGATAACCGACCCTGGCACGCGACAGGAACGTGGCTACAATGTGATTACGTGAGAGCCATGAAGACGAAGATCGTCCGGATCGGGAACTCCCTCGGCGTCCGGATCCCGCGACCGCTGCTCGAGGATGCCGGACTGACCGGCGAGGTCGAGATCGTCGCGAAGAAGCGCGGCTTGCTCATCCGTCCGTTCCGGCACGCGCGAGCCGGTTGGGCCGAGGCGTTTCGGCGCATGGCCGAGCTCGGAGACGACGCGCTCCTCGACGCTCCGACCGCGACGCGGTTCGACGAGGAGGAGTGGGAGTGGCGGTGACTCGCTCCGAGGTCTACTTGATCGACCTCGAGCCCACGGTCGGGAGCGAGATCCAGAAGACGCGGCCCTGTCTCGTGGTCTCGCCGGACGAGTTGAACCGTCACGTGCGGACGATCATCGTTGCTCCGATGAGCACGAAGGGACGCCTTTACCCGACACGCATCCCGTGCCGCTTCAAGCGCAAGCAAGGCATGGTCGTTCTCGATCAGCTCCGTACGGTGGACACGTCCCGGATCGTCCGGAAGCTCGGTCGCCTGGACTCGCGGACCATGGCGACCGTGCTCTCCGTGCTCGGCGAGATGTTCGCGCCTTGACGTTTGGTAACCTCCGGGCCGTGAAGCTCGCGATCGACGGCGGAGAGCCCGTCCGCAAGGAGTTCCTCCACTTCCACCGCGCCTCGATCGGTCCGGAGGAGGAGGCCGAGGTCATCCTGGCGCTGCGGAGCGGCTGGCTCACGACGGGGCCGCGCACGAAGCAGTTCGAGCAAGCCTTCGCGAAGTACGCGGGCGCGAAGCACGCGGTCGCCATGAACTCGTGCACGGCCGCGCTCCACGTCTCGCTCGTCGCGCTCGGCGTCGGCCCCGGCGACGAGGTCATCGTCCCGCCGCTCACGTGGTGCTCGACCGCCAACGTCGTCATCCACGCGGGCGCGACGCCGGTCTTCGCGGACGTCCTCCGCGACACCTTCCTCATCGACCCGGCGAGCGTGAAGGCGAAGATCACCGAGAAGACGAAGGCGATCATCCCCGTCCACTACATCGGCCAGCCGGCGGACGTGGACGCGCTCCAGTTCGGCATCCCCGTCATCGAGGACGCCGCCCACGCCGTCGAGACCGTCTACAACAAGCGCAAGGTCGGATCGATCTCGAAGGCGACGTGCTTCTCCTTCTACGCGACGAAGAACATCACGACGGGCGAGGGCGGCATGCTCACGACCGACGACGATGCCCTCGCGGAGAAGGCGCGGATCCTCTCGCTCCACGGGATCAGCCGCGACGCGTGGAAGCGTTACTCGAACGAGGGCTTCAAGCTCTACGAGGTCCTCGCGCCGGGCTTCAAGTACAACATGTTCGACCTCCAGGCCGCGCTCGGCCTCCGGCAGCTCGAGAAGGTCGGACCGATGCACGAGGCGCGGCGCCGCCTCGTCGGCGAGTACCGCGAGCGCCTCTCGGGCGTGAAGGGGATCGAGGTCCTCGCGCAGCGCGAGCGCCCGGGCGACGTGAACGCGTTCCACCTCCTGCCCGTGCTCCTCGACTCGAAGGAGAAGCGCGACTTCGCGCTCCAGGCCTTCCCGAAGGAGAACATCGGCGTCGGCGTCCACTTCCCGCCCGTCCACATGGAGCCCTACTACCGCGAGCGCTTCGGCTTCACGCCCGGCCAGTGCCCGGTCGCGGAGGACGTGGGCAACCGCACGCTCTCGCTGCCGCTGTTCCCGTCGCTCGACGAACGCTCGCTCGAC
>CAZYLP010000260.1:7994-10201 GCA_964648345.1 uncultured Planctomycetota bacterium | reverse complement strand
CCGCCATGCGGAGCTCGGGCGGTCGCGGCGCGTTGAAGCGCTCGACCGCCGCGAGCTCCGCCTTGAGGCGGGCGCGGCCTTCGGGCGTCTCGTACCACTGCTGTTTCTTGGTGGTCTTCGTCGCCACGCTCGCGGCCTCCTCTCAGTTCCCGTGCGTGCGGATCGAGGTCACCGAGGCGATCTGCCGCGCGTCCACGGGGACGAGCGGGGCCTCGCCGGCGAGGGCGCCGGTCGCGGGGTCGAACGACCCGCGCACCTCGCCGTCGCGCGGATTCCCGAGGATCTTCTCGATCCTCTGGATCTCGTCGGGCGCGAGGGCCTCGAAGCCCTGCGCGCGGTTGGTGTCGGTCTTGTTCTGGTCGAAGGGGTTCATACGGTTTCCTTGCTCCTGCGAGAGACACGACGAATGCTGAGGATCCGGCGCGCGAGCGCGCGGCCCTCGGCGCCCTTGCGGTCCACGCGGACCGCGCGGTCGGGGCCGATCACCGTGATCGGCCCCGGCTCGGGCGAGAAGCGGACGTGGATCCGCTCCTCGCCGAGCGCGCAGGTGAGATCGATCGCGCCCTCCGCGTCCTCGGCGGGCTTGAGGGCGATCGGGAGACGCTCCACGGCCCCGAGCGCGAAGGCCGTCCCGGCGCACTCCCCGAGGCTCGCCTCGAAGGCGCGGAGCCAGCTCGTCCGGTCCTCGAGCCCCTCGTCGAAGACGACCTCGCAGCGCACGTAGGTGCGCGGGCGCGCCGCGCGGAGCCCGTAGAACGTCACGCGCGCGCTCGAGCCGAGGACGACGTGGCCGTCCGCCTCGATCGGCTCCTTCGTGAAGATCGGGTAGATCGCCGCGCCGCCCGCGACGGTCTTCACGTTGTCCTTGTCGGTCCCGAGGTCCGTCGTCGAGTTCCAGTCCATGCCGCCCGGGTGCGTGTGGACGAGACCCGCGACGCCCGCGGGGGCCTTGCTCTGCTGGAGGAGGAGGGCGGCGAACAGGAACTCGTTGTCGATCGTGAAGTCGCCCCACGAGGCGTCCGCCTTCGGGCCCTTCGCGACGAGGCCCGTGACGACGAGCTCGCCGTTGCGAGGCTCGCCGAGGGGGATCCAGCCCGTCTCCTTGTCGCCGTCGGGGCCGTCCAGGTGTTCGAGGTAATCGCGGAGGAGGCGGCGGTAGATCCTGGCTGCCATGCGCACCTTGATCGGCTCGGCCTCGAGGTCGTGGTGCGTGGAGGGGGCGGTCCTTCCGGGACCCCGAGCGAGGAACGAGTCGAGGGGGCGCTCCACGACAGGGAGCGGCTCGGGCTGAAGGCCGCTCCGCGCTTCGAGCCAGTCGAGGAGGGAGCGGGCGCCGGAGATGAGGGCCTGCGTGACGGGGAGCTTCATGCACTTCTCCGTGGGTGAGGGTGACCCGGGGCGCGGCACGATCGGTGCCGTTGTTCCGGATCAGTCGTCGTCAGGAAGAACGAACGAGGGGGCGACTTCTTACAATCGAGTTCATGCTCGGACTTCCGCTCTTCTTCGATTTCTCCTCGGGTGAGACGCCGGACGAGTCGGCCGTGAACGACGGGAGAGTTCGTCGGCTCCTCGCCGCGGAAGGCGCCAACGCAGCGATCGAGATGCTCAAGGCGAACCTCACCCAGGACCAACTCGATCCCGATTCGGCGACCGTCAACGAGTTCGCGCGGAGGCTCGCGGGGCGCATCCAGCTGGACGACGTGATCGACCTCCTCGTCCCCATCTACAGCGAGCACCTCACGCCCGAGGACGTGAGGACGCTCGTCGCGTTCTACGGATCACCCGAGGGGCGGCGCCTAATCAAGCCGGGACGTTTCTCTACTCGCGAGAGCCTTTCGAGGTGGACACGGACTCCTGCGTCCCGAAGTCGCGGCTGACTCCGCTCGGGAGTTAGCTCCTACGGTCGCGCGCCCGATCAAATACCTTACTTCTTTGTCGGTGGTCCGCGATAGAATCTCCCTTGCTCGCCATCTTCACGCGCGCGGGCGGAACTTCGACCGTTGGAGACGACGATGACCAGAGCTAGGATGAAGACCGTGGCGAAGAAAAAGCGGAACAAGAACGCGAACGAGATCGAAGCCCCGCGGACGGAGCTCGGGAGGACGCTCATGCGCCTCCGCGCGGAGTACATCGCCTCGGGCGGCAAGCTCTACTCGCTCGACGAGATCAACGAAGAGCTCGGACGAGAGGCAACCTCCAAGCCGCGT
>CAZYLP010000260.1:0-7984 GCA_964648345.1 uncultured Planctomycetota bacterium | reverse complement strand
CTCCCCCGCGCGACGACTCAGGGCTGCGTGTAGCCGCGTCGGACGCGGACCGTCCGTTGAAGCTCACATTCATCGACTCGGGCGTGCTCATCGCAGCCATGCGGGGTGACGAGGACGTAGCCGCACGTGCGTCCACGATCCTGGACGACCCGACGCGAACCCTCGCCACAAGCCGTTTCGTATGGCTCGAGGTCATGCCACTGGCGATCTACGAGAAGCGTGAAGACGAACGCAGGTTCTACGAGGCCTTCTTCGCGGACGCGGATGAGTACGCGTGGCCGCGTGAAACCCTCGTAACCGCGGCCGAGACGGAAGCTAAGACCTACGGACTCGGAGCCGTGGACGCGCTTCACGTTGCCGCCGCGAGACGACTCGGCGCACAAGAGATCGTCACGACGGAGAAGCTAGGCAAGCCGATGCATCGTGTTCGCGGCATACAGATCACGACGATTCACAAGTAGGCAGAGCCCATCCACGGCCCGAGTGCAAGTATCGTCGCCTGGAAGAACGAACGATCCGCCGACTTCTCGATGTCTTGGAGAGCTGACCCATGTCCGCCAAGCGAGTCCCTCCCGATGGCTACCTGACCGGAAGGTCCGAGCTCACGGCGGTCCTGGAGATCCTCCGACTGCCAACGGACGAGCGGCCCGACGCGTGGGCTAGACACTTCGCCACGATCCACCGAGAGGCGAAGAAGGAGGTCGAGCGCATCCGCGCCGAAGAGGCTCTGCAGGCCATGAAGACGCCCTTCAAGCGAAAGCTGCGGGAGCCCGTCGAGGATCCGAAGCGGGAGAGTGCCTCGAGAGCGCTTCGCCGGTTCGGGGAGACCCAGTGGCTCGTTCATCTCATGCGTTCAGGCGACCGATGGGTCGCTCGAGAGCCCTACCTCATGATCGAAGTGGAGGGACGCTCGAGAGAGGACGCCATCAGGTTGATCAGCGAGCTCATCCAGAACTACGGGCTCCGCGATCCGAACGGTGCCCTCAACGCCATCCTCGGGCGTGAAGAACCGGAGATCGTCCGCCTCTCGATGTAGGAGTCACTCCTGGGCACGACTCACGCGCGCAGGAACTTTGTATCCCCCGTCACCCACGCCGCGAACAACGGCACGGGCTGGGCCCCCGGGAGCCGCTGGAGCTTCCCGACCTCGGTGCGCACGCCGAACAGACCGAGGAACGCCTCGTAGTCGGGCCACCGCTCGCGATCCACGCTGAACGAGTGGACGAGCATGACCGCCGCGCTCGCGCGGAACCGCTCGCCCTCGATGACCGCGCACGCCGCTCGGTGAAAGAGCTGGTAGTGATAGCTGTCCTTCGCGAGACGCCCGAGACCGAGCGTCTTCACGAGGTATTCGAGCCGCTTCTTCTTCCCCGGTGAGGCGTCCACGAGCCACTCCTCGACGGTCGGGCCGAAGGACTCGTTCACCTTGCCCTCGACGACCATGGAGACCGCCCCGGCCGTCGAGTGACCGAGGACGAAGATGTCGTTCTGCGACGCTCGCCGCCCGCCAGGGAGCGCGACCTTGAACTCGGGGATCGCGAGAACCGGCGTGTAGCTCTGGAGGAGCGGCTCCTTGGTCTCGGTGAAGACCTTCGCGACCTCCGGCGGGAGACCGTCGGCCGCCTCCCAGGAGTGAGCGAGCGTGCGCGCGGAGAAGCGCGGCTTCCAGTGCTTCTCGGGCGAGGCGAGGAGGGCCTTCCAGTCTTCGGGCCCCTTCGTGAAGTGAAGAATCCGCGTCATGCATTGCTCCCTCGAAACGGACGATTGCACGAGATTACATTGTGCGGCCCTGGCAGATGCAGGACTCTGCAATAGAGTTCCCCGGTGCGAGTCGTATTGAATCGAAGTCGTGCCGAAGCTGGACTCCTCGTCCTGTCGGCCTTCCTGATCGCGGGCTTTGTCTCGACCGTGACATGCGGCGCGACCAGGTGGTCTGCATTCTTGGCGCTCGTCCCATGCGTTGCACTCGCCGCCACACCGCTCGGCTTCACCGAGCTCCTCGTGCCCGAAGGATCAGGGTCTCGTCTCCTTGGCGCCGTCGCGATGCTCGTCGCGTCCTCGGTTGTGCTCGCTCTCGGAAGCATCGAGTCCGCCGTAGCGGGGCAGGCGTTCACGGAACGCTCACCAGCTGCCGGGTGGGCCATGCTCCCCGGCGCCCTCGATGCGGCCTTTCGCTTCCCTCGGGCGTGCTGGTTCCTGTCGGCCCTGCCGGTCGCACTGTCCGCAGCCCTGCGAGGCATTCGCTTCGATGTCCAGCTTGCGGCAACCGGTCTCCTCTCGTCGGGACTCGTTTGGCTCCATCCATTCGAGGAGCTCGGGCCCCAGTGCATGCCGCATCACGCGTGGATGCTCGCCTTCAACGAAGTGGCGTACCGCGCTTTCATCGTGACACCGCCCCTCCTCGTCGTCGTGAGGTGGGGCGCCACGGTCCTCAGGCCCGAGCGATCGGCCTGACACTGCAAGTAAGGCTATTCTGCCGGCACGAAGATGGCCGGCCCCGCGGTCGCACACGTCTATCGCTATCGCGCAGCGTCCGCGCTCGACGAACGCAGCCGGTCTCCGGCGCTCCGACTCGCGACCTCCGGCGGGCCCGAGGAGAACCCCCACTTCTTCACGGGCACGCTCGCTCACCCGCGCCTCACGGCGCAGCTCCTCCGGACGCTCTCGCGGATCGTCCAGACGCGCTACCACGTGCCGCCGGCGATGCTCGCGAAGATCGTCGCTCTCGCCGACCCGGTGATCACGAGCGGCAGCGGCCTCCTTCGATTCGAAGGCTTCTCCTCGTGCGCGAGTGCCTACGCGCGCGTCGATCTCCTGCCCGCCGCGTTCTCGAAGTGCGTCGAGGTCTCGCCCGGAACGACGAACGTGGACTTCAACGCGGACATGCGCTCGGCGCTCGCGCGCGTCCGTGACTCGGACGCGCTCGGGCTCTCGGTCGGAGCTCGTGAAGTCGTGCTCGACCGGGCCGCGGGGAGCGTCGTCGAGCGCAAGGTGCCGCTCCCCCTCCGCTGGCTCAAGGGCTTCGTCGAGGTCCAGGCCTACCAGGCGGCCATGGAGCTCCGACTCGAGATGCGGACGACCGAGGCTGCTCGCTTTCTGCGGGCGCTCCCGCGCGCGAAGACCGGCAAGAGCACGTTCTGGGTCGTTCCGTCGGGGCCGGTCTTCCGCCTCAGCCAGCGCGCGACCCGGGAGTCCGTGCGCGTGACGGGGACCGAGCGCCTTCGACCACTCGAGGACCTCGCGCCCTACGCCCGGGGTCTCCGTGCCTACTCCGACGAGCGTGGTGGAGCGAGCGCCTGGGAGCTCGACTTCGGATTCGCGCGCTTCGTGCTCGCGGTGAGCGCGGAGGTCTGGCGAGGTTTCTCGGGAGAGGGGCAGGTCCTCTCGGGCCTCGCGGCACGTGACGAGAAGTTGATCACGCGCGCCCGGGCGGCGCTCCAATGGAACCAGCAAATCAAGTCCGCCGAGCTCGCGTCCAGGTTGCGCGTCTCTGCGAAGGAGATCTCGCGGGCGCTCGCGGCCCTCGGGGCTCGAGGGCTCGTGGGATACGACCTCTCGGTCGCCGGCTACTTCCACCGCGAGCTCCCGTTCGACCTCTCGCAGGTCGAGGCCCTTCAGCCCAGGCTCAAGGCGGCGCGCAAGCTCGTGACCGAGGACGGGGTCACGCTCCTCGCCCCGAAGGATGGGACGATCGAGGCCGACGTGCGCGGCTCGGGCGTCGTCCACCGCGTGCGAATGAGCGAGAGCGCGGCGCGCTGCACGTGCCCCTGGTATGCGAAGCACCAGGGCGGGCGTGGGCCGTGCAAGCACGTTCTCGCCGTGGAGATCGTCCTGGAGGACAGCGAATGGCGAAGCCCCTCTCGGCAGGCGACCTCGAGAGCGTCCTCGAAGCGGGCGACGTAGAGGCTTGCGTCAAGCTCCTCGCGTCGGCCACCGAGAGCGCCCGTCGTCCCCTCGCGAAGCTCGCGATCGCAACCCTCAAGAGCGCGCGGAAGGGCGAGTTCCGCCTCGAGGAGGGGGGCCGTGCGACCTGGATCCCGAACGCCACCACGGAACAACTGCGCACGGCGCTGTTCGCGGTCCTCGGGACGGCCGCGCTCTCGGAGTTGAAGGCGCTGGGCTTCGTCGCCGTCCCGGACCTCGAGCTCGAGGACCGGGTCCTCGCGTTCCTGCGCGAGATCGAGCCGTCCTGGCTCGCGGACTGGGCGGAAGCGATCGCCGAGACCACGCCGAGTCGGTGGACCTTCGCGCGACGCCTGGTCCGCGAGGGGATCTGTACCAAGCCGGCGAGCCCCGAGTACATCCTCGGCATGCTCAACCGAGGCTTCGACGCGACCTGGGGAGTTGGTGGTCGTCTCGACCGGCCCCCGCGCGAGTCTCTCCTCGAGGATCCGGATCTCCTCGAAGACGAGGTCTGGCGCCTCTTCGAGGTCGAGGGCTCGGGCGAGCTCAGCCTCGCGGCCCGCGACAAGTACTCGCGCGACGAGATGACCTGGTCGGCCTCGCTCCTCGAGCTCGCCCGTGAGGGGCGACTCGATCGAGGGCGGCTCCTCGACGCGAGCCTCGAGGCCCTCGAGCGAGACTTCGCGCCGTTCCGCGCCGGCTGGTTCTCTCGTTTCCACGAGGCGCTCGAGCCCACCCTCGACGAGCGCGCCGAACGCTGCGAGCGGTACGTCCGGCTCCTCGCGAGCTCGATCCCGCCCACCGTCTCCTTCGCACTCTCGGCGCTCGACGAGCTCGCGAAAGCCGGGAGGCTCCCGACCAACGGGCTCGGGGAGAGGCTCCGTCCGGCGCTCCTCGCCCGCGCGAAGGTGACGGCCAAGGGAGCGCTCGCCTTGCTCGAGAGAGCGATCCGGGGAGAGCCACGAACGGCCGGCGAGATCGTGCGAACGGCAGTGGTGGCGCTCGGTCATGAAGCGGTGGACGTCCAGAAGTCGGCGCTCGAGATCATCGAGCGGCACGGATCACGCGAGGACGCGAGCCTCCGCCAGGAGGCGCAGGGCGCGCGCGACTCCGTCGCCGCGTCGCTCCGCGCGCGTCTGGACAAATGGCTCGGGGGAGACCTCGCGTCCACGAAGAAGGCGATGTCGAACCCGGCGAAGAAGGTGGCACCTGCGCGGAGAAAGAAGGTCTCCGCCTTCGACGCCGACCGCGCGATCGAGCCGATCGAGAACCTCGACGAGCTCATCGACCGCTTCGCCTTCGTGCTCGAGAACCCGGGCGACCCCGACGAGATCGAGCGCGTCCTCGACGGAGTGAGCCGGCTCTGCGGCGACCGCCCGGCCGATCTCGACGCGCGGGTCGCCCCGCTCGTGAAGCGCGCGCGCGCGCTCGCGAAGCGATACGCCTTCGAGAAGCCCGTCGTCTTCGAGCTCGCGCGCCTCGCGGTGGCGTGGGCGGTCAAGGAGCTCCTCCCGCGGCCGGAGTCCGAGGAGAAGAACACGACTCTCGCCTTCTTCGCCGGTCGAGACGACGCGCTCGCCGAGCGTCTCGTGAAGGAGGAGGCGCGCCCTCTCCTCTCCGCACCCACGCACCGTGGGGGCTTCATCGACCCGAAGGTCCTGGCCGCTCGCATGAAGAAGGTCGCCGCCGCGTCGAGAACCGACGACTGGGACATGATCCTCGCACGCCTCCGCGGCGGCGGCGAGAAGACCGGCGCCGTCTCTTTCACGGTGAAGGTCCACGACAGCTCTCACAGCTACAACGACCGCGACGGGAAGAAGAGGACGGTCACCCATCACTGGATCGTCATCGACCGGAGACCCGCGCCCCGCGCGTCGATCTCGACGCTTCAACTCCCTCAGTTGCTCCACTCGAGGCGCCCGCCTCGGGGCCGTATCAGCAGGTACGACCCCGGAGTCGTCGCGGGCGACGAGAGCGCGATCCGGTGGGCGATGACGCTCTGGCCCGGGTGGAAAGAGCCGATCTTCGCCGAGGGTGTCGAGGAGCTCGCCAGCAATCTCGACTGGTGGGAGACCGAGTGGCACGACCGAGCATTCCTCGAGCCGCTCGTCGATCCAACGACACCGATGACTCCCATGGCGCTTCTCCTCCTCGTTCTAGGGCTCGCCGCCAAGGAGCCGGGCCAGCACGGGCTCGCGGTGGATGCCCTGGTGGCCGCCGTCGAAGACGCTCGTCTCGAGGCGGACTCCCTCGGCGATGCGATGGCGACCGTGCTCCCGACGGGCCTCGTCCTCGCGGCTCGATGGGCGAAGACCCTGGCCGTGGCGGCGCGTGCTTCGAAGCCGCACGCGGAGCTCGTCGCCCGCGCGATCGAACGGGCCCTCCGCGGCCCGGCCGAGCGTGCGCCGAAGGATCTCGCGAAGCTCCTCGAGCTGTGGCACGAGCTCCTCGTCGAGGTCGACGCGCGCGTCACAGACACCGAGGCGATCACCTTCCTCCGCGCTCTCGACACGGGAGGGAAGACGGGGAAGCTCGTCCGGACGCTCCTCGAACGTGCCGATCCGGGCGGTTCCTCTTAGAACGGGACCTCGCCGGACTCGACGGGATCGACCTCGACCCACTCGGGGAGCGTCCAGCTCGTCTTCGCGAGCATGAAGAGCGGCTGCACGGGGTACCCCGTGAAGAGGACGTAGAGCTCGATCTTATCCTTCAGGTGCTCGGCGTTCTCATCGCGGATCGGCCCCTCGCCGTCCGTGACGACGAGGATCTTCTTCCAGCCGCTCTTCACGGCGTGCTCGACGACGCAGTCGAAGTCGGTGCCGCCCGTCGTGCCGCGCCGCCCCCGGCGGATCAGCTCGAGGGGCATGGGCACGACCTCGTTCGAGAACAGGTAGGCCGGCTCCGCGATCGTCCGGCCGAGGTCGCGCACGATCCCGTAAATGGTTGGTTGGTAGGCCTTCGTCGAGCCCGACACATCGACGTAGACGTGGACGTGGCCGCCCTCGTCGAGGGCCGGGATCGCTTGCGGGAAGAAGACGGGCCAGACGCCCGCCGCGAGGAGGAACGCCTCGCGCCGTCCGAGCTCCGGGATCACTCCGCGCGCGGAGCGCTGGACGACGGGCAAGGGCGCACTCCCCGTCGGAGTGAGCGCGAGGCGGATCAACTTCTTGAGCGACTCGACGGGGGCCGGCCTCGCGACGGCGATCGTGTCCTCCTCGAGCGCGTGGCCGGTGCCGGCTTCGAGCGCCTCCTCGAGCTCGCCGAAGGCTTCGCCGAGATACGGCTCCTCGCCTCTCTCGGCGCGTCCGTCGTGACTGCCGAGGAAGACGATCGTCCGGTCCGCGAGACCGGCGACGAGCTCGCGGAGGCGCTCGAGGAGGAAATCATGACTCGGGTCGTGGTCCGTCCACGCGTCGAGGTGCCAGCACGCGAGCCGGCGCGCGGGCCGTCCCTTGAGGCCTTCGGCCGTGAAGATCTTCGCGAGCGCGCTCGTCACGTCGGCGCGCCGGAGAGCGCCGAGCTCGCCGAGCGTGTGGCCGTCGCGGGCGAGCGCGATCCCGAGCTCGGGGCCGCGGAGGGCGATGAGCCGATCGGGCGGCACGAGGAGGAGGCCCGGGAGCTTGCTCCCGGCGTAGAAGCGCTCGAGGAGCGGCATGCCGCGCGGGAAGAACTCGCGGACGAGCCACGAGTTGATCCGCACGTCGGCGACGAGGTTCACGAGCGAGCGCTCGAGCGGGTCCGCGGGCGGCTTCCTCAGGAGGTCGCCGTGGATCCGGTGGAGGATCTCGTGGAGGAGGAGGAACAGGAGCTCCGCCGGCGTCTCGATCCACTTCTCGAGGAAGTCCGGCGCGAGCTCGATCCTGTGCACGCCTCCGCGCACGTAGATCCGCGCGGTGCCGGCCTCGGGGACGAGCGACACGACACACTTCTCGCGCGCCCGGCTCAACGCGAGAGCCACCCGCGAGGCGTTCTCGAGCTCCCACGCCGCCGCCGTGGAGAGGCGGACGAGCTCGTCCGGCTTCTCGGCCTTCAAAGACGCGCGTCCGCGAGGAGGAGCCAGGCCGGCTCCTCGGGGAGCTGC
>CAZYLP010000259.1:550-10215 GCA_964648345.1 uncultured Planctomycetota bacterium | reverse complement strand
CCGCTTCGAGCGCGTGCCCCGACGATGAGCCCTAGCCGACGAGCCCTGGAGGGCCTACTCGAGGTCGGCCGGCGTGTGCTTGGTGATCCAGGTCTTGTAGCCGCCCTCGAAGCCGATCTCCTTCTGGCGCCGCTTCACGCGGTCGAGGATCTCCTTCACCTTCTCGGGGGCGAGCGGGGCCTTCTTCTGGATGTGCTGCTCGACCGACGCCGCGCCCTGGGCGCCCTTCGCGGCGGCCGGAGCCTGCGCGGAGGAGATGTCGCGCGACTCCCCGATGCCGAGGTAGTTCTCGATGAGGTGCTTCGCGACGAACTGCCCGTGCTTGAAGGAGGCGGTGATGTTGCCCTGGCCGGTGACGACGTTGCCGACGCCGTAGACGCCCGGGATCCCCTCGTACTCGCCCGTGTCCCAGCTCTTGTAGGTGTAGTACTCGCCCTTCATGGCGACGCCCGGGATCCTGTCGGGCACCGAGCCGATCGAGGAGATGATCATGTCCGAGCGCATCTCGCGCTCGGTGCCCGGAATCGGGTCGGCCTTGCGGCCCTCGACCTTCGTCTCGGAGACGACGAGGCCCTTGAGACGCCCGTTCTCGACGATCGGCTTCTGCGAGAGGCGGCGGTCCTCGAAGGTGAACAGGAACTTCTCCTGGCACTTGTCGAGGATCTTCTTGCGGGTCGCCTCGGTCTTCTTCTTCTGCTCGGGGGTCGCCTTGTCGGGCTCGTTCGCGAGCGGCATGTCCTCGGTGCGGCGGCGGTAGATGAGCACGCCGTTCTTCACGCCGAGCGACTTCGGGTCGTCGATCCCGTGCTCCTTGCAGACCTCGGGGATGCCCTCGTGCTCGAGGTGGTACATGTCCACCGTGATGCCGCGCTTCTTGAGCGCGCGCTCGTAGAGCTCGAGCTGGATGACCTTGATCACGTCGATCGACGCGAGGCCGCCGCCGACGCAGAGGCAGCCCTCGGGGACGTCGTAGCGGGGGCCGTCGTACGACTTCTCGTTCTTGTGGTTGAACCAGTAGATGAACGGGTTCTGGTAGACGAGGCCCTTGTCGATGTACTCGTCCACGCCGGGGACTTCGAGCTGGCGGTCGCGCCACGCGCCGTTCGCGAGGAGGAGCGCGGAGAGGCCCCAGCCCTTGGCGAGCTCCTCGAAGTCGATGTCCTTCCCGAGCTTCGTGCGCGGCACGAAGTGGACGTTCGGCTTGTCGAGCCGGACGTCGATCTTGCCGTACTCCATTCGCCGCTGCTTGTTGTGCCAGCGAGGGAGGCCGTCCTCGATCTTCCCGTAGGGGCGGTCGTTCTGCTCGAAGACGATGACCTCGCAGCCCTTGCTCGCGAGGATCTCGGCCGCGACCGAGCCCGAGACCGCGCCTCCGACGATCGCGACGACGTGCTTCCCTTCGGTGGCCATTTGGATTTCCGTTTCCCTTTCAGGGCGCGCATCTTACTGCGGGCGGCCGAGGGATCCACCCCGAACTTTACGTGAACCCCCGGCGTGATGCGTATAGTGGCGCTCCCTCCGTGGCCGGGGAGCGGAGGGGTCGGGGGAGTGTTGGCAGCGACACGGACGCAACCCGAGGGCTCGCATTCGGCCGGAGCCGAGGGTCCGGGCGAGGCGAGCGACGCGTCGATCGTCGAGCGAGTCCTCGCCGGCGAGCACGCGGCGTTCAGGTTCCTCTACGAGCGCTACGCGCCGGCCGTGCTCGGCTTCCTCGCGAGCCGCGTCGAGGACCACGCGCTCGCGGAGGACGCGCTCCAGGAGGCCTTCTGCCGCGCCTTCGCGGCGCTCGCGACGTTCGACCGGACGCGAGGCTTCGGCCCCTGGGTCGCGACGATCGCGGAGAACGTCGCGAAGGACCACTTCCGGCGGCGACGCTCCATGAAGGGGCTCGGCGACCACGACCGGAAGGACGGCGGCGCCCACGACCCTCTCCGCGTCGCGTCGCGCCGGGAGCGCGAGGAGGTGCTGCGCGCGGCCCTCACCGCGCTCGCGCCCGAGCCGCGGCGCGTCCTCATCCTGCGCTACGAGCGCGGGCTCACCCAGCGCGAGACGTCCATCGAGCTCGGCTGCTCGCTGCGGACCGTCCAGACGCGCGAGCAGGAGGCGCTCGAGAAGGTGCTCGCGCTCCTCGAAGACAAGAGACAGTCCCGCGGCCCGGAGGCGAAGTCATGACCTGCCTCGAAGACACCCAGCTCGCCTCGCTCGAGGCGGGGACTCTCGAGAGCGCGGCCGAGACCGAGGCGCGCGCTCATCTCAAGGGCTGCGAGCGCTGCGATGCGCGGCGCGAGGACCTCGTCGGCACCGTGCGGCTCCTCGGCGGGATCGACGCGGCCGAGATCGCGCCGCCGCCGGCGCTCTGGGAGGCAGTCGCCGCCCGCATCGAGGGCCGTCCGGCCCCGGGCACGGCCGTCACGATCGCGTGCGCCTTCTGCAAGGGGAAGCTCGCCCGCATGGGCGCCGTCTACTGCGCCGCGTGCATCGCGCCGCACCACGAGGACTGCTGGGACGAGCACGGGAAGTGCGCGGCCTGCTCGGCGCGCGAGCACGTGAAGGCGAGCGTGACGGTCAAGCCCGCGCGCCGGCGGCAACCCGGTTGGCTCGTGGTCGTCGCGGGGGCGCTCGCCGGGGCGGGCGCCGTCGCCGCGCTCCAGGGCCGCGCCGGGACGCCGACGCCGCCGCCGTCGGTGGCCCAGGTGGCCTCGAGCGCGACGCCCGTCGCGAGCACGACGCCGCCCGAGCCGGGGCCCACCCCGCCGCTCTCCCCCGAGGCGCAGGACGAGGCGCTCCTCCGCCACGCGATCCTCGGCGGCGTGGAGATCGACGTCGGGAAGCTCGTCCCGCTCTGC
This sequence comes from uncultured Planctomycetota bacterium, assembly GCA_964648345.1. GTDB lineage: Bacteria > Planctomycetota > J058 > J058 > JACQDU01 > CAZYLP01. The sequence goes on along the minus strand of CAZYLP010000259.1, from coordinate 7,369 downwards.
AACCGGCTCGTCGCTTCGCTCGGGCCCACGAGCCCGCCATCCGAGGTGGACCTCCTCGCCCGGATCGCGCTCCGCCTCGCGACCGACCAGTCGTACGACCGCGAGGCGGAGATGGCTTACACCCGCGTCCTCATGCTCGCTCCACAGAGCTTCGCGGCGCGCCTCGCTCGCGCCAAGACCGAGGCCTACCGCGGCGGTGACTCGAACCTGAAGATCGCGCGCGAGGAGTACGACAGGCTCGTCGCGCTCAGGCCGGACGACCTCGCCGTCGCGCTCGAGCGGATCGAGGTCGTGGCCTCGCTCGACGCGGCCGAGGGGCGGGCCGAGCTGGACCGCCTCCTCGCGCGGAGCCTCGACCCGAAGTCGCGGCGTGCCGCTCTCCGGCGACGGGCGCGGGTCCTCTCCAAGCTCGGCGAGGACCGGCTGTCCGTCGCGGACCGGCGCACGATCTTCGAGACCAACATCCCCGAGTCGGTCGACATCGCGGACTTCGTGGCGGCCCTGCGGCGCCTCGAGGGACGCGCGGCGGTGGTCCGATTCCTCGATGAGGCCATCGTCCGGCACCCGGACCGCGCGCGACTCTGGATGGAGCGGGGCGCGCTCCGCGAGGAGGTGCTCGACTACGAGGGCGCCCTCGAGGACTTCGCGCGGGCGGAGAAGCTCGAGCCCCAGACCTCGCATCCGAGCTGGACGCGGCTCCTCGCGCTCTCGTGCAACCCCGAGGACATCGCCGACGAGCTCGAGCGCCGCGCCGGACGGCCGCTGACTCTCGGCGACCTGACCGCCGACGTGGCGGCCGAACGGTCGCGGCTCCAGCGAGAGATCGACCTCCACGTGAACACCCCGACGAACCTCGATTGGGCGCTCCTCGAGCTCGCGCGCGGACGCGTCTCGTCCGCGAAGAGCACGTTGGACCGGCAAGTCGACCAGAAGGACCCGAGCTACACCGCCCACATGGCGATCCTGGGGCTCGCCACCCTCTGGTCGGATGGGGTCCTGAAGGCGAACTGCGAGGGAGCGCGCCGGTACTTCGAGAGCGCGCTCGCCTCGTGCCGGACCCATCCGCTCGCGCTCGCGGGCCTCGCGATGACCTACGATCGACTCGGCGACCCGCTGCGGGCGCGCTCGGTGTTCCGGAAGGCGCGCGAGGCGCAGGGCGCGTCGCCCGACGCGGAGGAGGCCGCCGACTTCGCGCTCGGTCTCGAGCTCGCGGCCCGGGCGCGGCTCGGCGCGCGCGAGCGCGACCGCGTGCTCGCGCGGCGCGCCTTCGCGCGGGTGATCTACCGGAACCCGCTCAGCGCGCGCGCCTACTACGAGCGGGCGCGCCTCGCCCTCGACGCGGGGCGCTGGGACTCGGCCGTGACGGACGCGAAGGAGGCGCTCCGGGCCGATCCCTATTTCCTCGAGGCGTTCGCGCTCGTCCTGCGCCTCAACGGCCGGGACCTCCCCGAGCGGCCGGACCCGAAGACGCTGCGGCCCCTCAACGTCCGGGACCCGGCGGCGTTCAAGGACGCCCTCAACGAGGCGCGGTCGAAGGTCGAGGGGGGAGCCGAGTACGTCGACCTCCTCGTCGCCGCGAACCGCGTCGAGAGCAGCCACGACGTGAAGCTGCTCCTCGGTCGCGCCGTCGAGGTCTCGGACGAGATCGCCCCCGTCCTCTCCGGAGGTCGCGTCGCCCTCGACCGCCTCGAGCACGCGGCCGCCGTCCTCACGGCGGCCTACTCGTCCAAGGTGGACGCCGAGGTCGTCGCCGCGGCCAAGCGATTCGCCGAGCGCGGACGCGAGCTCATCGCCGAGGCGCGCGTCCTCCTCGATGTCGCTCGCGACCCGTGGACGGCCATCGAGCGCTTCGAGACGGGGCGGGTCCTCGAGTCGATCTTCTCCCAAGCGAAGAACATCGAGGAGTACCGCGCCCAGCGCGCGGAGATCGAGGAGCTCCGCCGGCGCTGCCGCGCCGCGCTCTCGCAAGTCGAGCGGCGGTGAGGGGGAGCGCGGGCGCGCGACCTAACCTTTCGTGAACCCTCCCCGCCCCCGTAGGATGGGGTGAGGAGGGGGAGTGAGCGCCCCGTCGCCCCGCGAAGCGCCGCGCGACGCCGCCGCCGAGGACGACGGTCCGCTCGTCCAGGCCTCGCGCCGCGGCGACCACGACGCGTTCCGGCGCCTCTACGAGCGCTACGCGCCGGCGGTCCTCGGCTTCCTCGCCCACCGGCTCCGCGACCACGCGCTCGCGGAGGACGCGCTCCAGGAGACGTTCACGAAGGCGTTCCGCGCGCTCGACACGTTCGACACGAAGCGGCGGCTCGGGCCCTGGCTCTCGACGATCGCGGAGAACGTCGCGATCGACACGCATCGCCGCCGCGCGCGCGTGGAGCCCGCGCTTCGCGACGACCTGCCCAAGGACGGCGAGCAGCTCAAGGTGGTCGCGGCGCGCGAGAGCGAGGAGCTCGTCGCCGCCGCCCTCAAGGTCCTGCCCGAGGCGCCGCGGGAGATCCTCCTCCTCAGGTACCGGCACGGGATCACGCAGTCCGAGATCGCCGGACGGCTCGGCGTCTCGGTGAGGACCGTCCAGACACGGGAGGCCGCAGCCCTCGAGCTGCTCGTCTCCATGCTCGATGCTCGAAGGGGGGGCCGATGACCTGTCTCACCGCACGCGACCTGGGGTCGTTCCAGGCGCACGCCCTCGATGAGCCGGAGCGCACGGCCGCGAGCGCCCACATCGAGGGATGCGACGAGTGCCGCACGCGGCGCGAGTCGCTCACGAAGCTCCTCTCGACGATCGGAGCCCCCGAGACCCCGGCCGAGCTCGCGCCGCGCCCCGAGACGTGGGGCAAGATCCTCGCGGCGATCCGCGACGACGCGACGCCGCAGGTCGCGCTCGCCGTCTCGTGCAGCTTCTGCAAGGGACGGCTCGCGCGCGTGGGCGCCGTCTACTGCGCCGCGTGCCTCGCGCCGCACCACGAGGACTGCTGGGACGAGCACGGCGCGTGCTCGTCGTGCCACGCCGTCACGCTCGTCCGGCCGGAGGCCCGGATCGCGCGGCCGGTCCGCGCGACGCCCGTCCGCCCCTTCGCGATCGCGGGCGTCCTCCTCGTCGCGGGCCTGAGCACGGCGCTGGTCACGTTCGCCCTCCGCGATGCCCGCTTCGAGCGGCAGCAGCGCGAGCTCGCGATGGTCCGCGAGTGGGCGACGTTCATGACGGACTTCGAGAACCAGAAGATCCACGTCAAGTCCCAGATCGGCTCCGGGATCGCGCGCATGAAGGACCACGACCCGACCGGCGCGCTCGGCGACCTGAAGGAGGCGCTCGGCCTCCTCGACGGCCTTCCGCGCCTCGCGGCAGGCTTCAAGTGGAACCCGCACGAGCGCCCGGCGAAGTTCCTCGAGGAGCGGCGAGCGGACCTCGCCGCGCTCCGCCGGGACATCTGGAAGGCGATCGGCGACGCCTGGCAGATGCGCGACACCGACGAGGCCCTCGCGGAGGCGCTCCGGGCCTACGGCACCGCGCTCGAGCACGAAGGGAAGGCGCCGGAGGCCCTCGTCGTCCACCTCGGCATCGCGCAGGTCCAGGCGAAGCTCGGCCGCACGGACGACGCGCTCGCGACGCTCGGCCGGATCCTCGAGCGGGATCCGGCGCACGTCGCGGCTCTCCTCGAGCGCGGCCGCGTCTGGGTCCTCCGCGGCCAGCACCGCGCCGCGATCACGGACTTCACGGCCGTCTGCCGCAAGGAGCCGGCCTCCGCCGACGCGTACCTCCTCCGCGGGCGCTCGTGGCTCGAGCTCCACGAGCCCGCGAAGGCGAAGGAGGACTTCGAGAAGGTCCTCGAGCGGAGGGACTCTGACTGGCTCGCCTACATCGGGCGGTGCCGCGCGAGGATGGCGCTCGGAGACTTCACCGGGGCCGCCGATGACGCGACCGAGGCGATCGACCTCCAGCCGTCCTACCCGGACGGCCACGTCGTCCGCGCCGACCTCTTCTTCGCGCAGGAGAAGCTCGCCGAGGCGATGAAGGACTACGAGGTCGCGATCACGCGGAGCGCGACCTGCTGGGAGGCGTACCTCGGCCTCGGGCGCGTGCTCGAGTGGCAGCTCGACTTCGAGGGCGCGGAGAGGCAGTACGACGCCGTCGCGAAGGGCGAGGACCGCGCGGCGGCCGCGCTCCGGCCGGCGGCGCTCGCGGCGAAGGCGAACCTCGTCGCGCTCCGCGCGGACCGCCTCGAGATCCGCTCGGAGATGGAGCGCGCGGGCCGCATCGCGGGCCGGGTCCGCGAGCCGGACGAGCTCGAGGCGGCCGCCGACAGGGAGGCCGCCCGTTTCGAGCTCGAGGCCCGGCGCGGCTTCGATTGGGCGCTCCACCTGTCGCCCCGCTTCGTGCCCGCGCTCGTCGGCCGCGCGCGGCTCGCGCTCGCACGGGGCGAGGTCTCCGAGGCGCGCACGGACCTGGCCGCGGCGACGGCGGCGCTCGGCGACCGCCCGTGGGTCAAGGAGCGGACGGGGTCCGCGGACGCGCGCGACCCCGAGCTGGGCCTGGTCCAGGCGCTCCTCGGCCGGGCAGCGCTCCGCGCGAGCGAGTGGGACGAGGCCGTGCGCCGCTTCGACGCGGCCGTCGCCGCGGACGGCGAGAGCCCCTTCGCGGTCGCGGGCCTCGCGATGGCGCACCGGGCGCGCGGCGAGACGGACCGGGCGCGCGCCCTCCTCGCGCGGGCGCACTCTCTCGAGGACCGGACGTTCGACCTCCGCCAGGGCCGCGAGGAGGCGAACGGAGCCCGGCGCAGCAAGAAGCCCGAGAAGTACGCGCGGGCTCGCTGGTCCTTCACGCGGGCGATCGCGCAGGACTCCTACCACGCGCTCGCGTTCCTCGAGCGCGGGCGCCTCGCCGCGGCCTGGAAGGCGTGGGACCACGCGATCGCGGACGCGTCGCGGGCGCTCGAGATCGACCCGGACATGAAGGGCGCGTACGAGCTCCGCGGGCGCAGCTCGAGCGACCGGGCGCGCGCGATCGCGGACTGGTCGAAGGTCCTCGACCTCGACGCCGACCCGGCCGAGAAGGCGCGCGCGCTCCTCGGACGCGCGCTGGCGCGGGTCGCCCTCGGCGACGGGGCCTCCCTCGACGCGGCGCGGGCCGACGTGGTCCTCGGGATCGCGACGATCCCGGCCGACCTCCGCCGCTGGATCGAGGACGAGCGCACGCCGGTCGAGGACCTCGTGACCGCGGTCGACCTCCACGTCCTCCACGCGAGGATCCTCGAGCTCGCGAACGACGCCGAGGGCGCTGCTTCGGCACGCGAGCGCGCGGCGGCCGTGCGCAAGGAGATGGCGTTCGTGGCGGGCGGGGTCCGCGATGCGCAGGACCGCGACGTGAACGGCAACTCGGTCCACAACCAGGGCAAGGCGCTCCGCGACAAGCGTCAGTACACGGACGCGATCGCGAGGTTCGACCGCGCGCTCGCGCTCGACCCGGAGCTGGCCGACGCTTACTACGACCGCGGGAGCTGCTACCTCAAGATCGGCAACTTCACGCCCGGGATCCTCGACTTCTCGAAGGCGCTCGAGCTCAACCCGCGCTTCGCGGACCAGTTCTACAACAAGGCCTATCAGGTCTCCTACGTCACCGACCTGAACCGGGTCATCACCGAGCTCAACCTCATCGTCGCGGACCATCCGGACGAGAGCCACGTCCTCTTCCTCCGCGGCTTCTTCTACGTCGCCAAGACGGAGTTCAAGCGATACGACATGGCGGACCTCGACGACGGGATCCGCGACTTCGACAGGACGCTCACGCTGAACCCCGAGCACGTCTCGGCGTACATCTACCGGGGCTTCCTCTACTACAAGGCGGCGCTCATCGCGCAGGGCGCGGACAGGCAGAAGAACTTCGAGACCGCCATGAAGAACTACGAGCTCGCGGCGGAGAGGGACCCGAAGAGCGGGATCGCGCACTTCCTCATGGCGATGGTCTGGTCCGTCAGGTCGGAGGACGCGGACATCGACGAGAAGGAGAAGACGGCGCGCCGCGACATGGCCGTGAAGGAGCTCACGATCTCCATCGAGGAGAAGGAGTTCATGGGTTTCGACCGGATCAAGAACGACCGGTCCTTCACGGCCGTGAAGGACGACCCCCGCGTCCTGAAGCTGATCCAGGGCAAGTAGGCCGCGGCAGAGGTTAAGATCCGCCGCGGAGGCATCGTGGCCGGACCGAGCGTCGTCAACCGCGCGGCCGTCGTCGACCAGGCGTTCCTGACGTGCGTGGAGCGCCTCGCGGGCGAGCCCGCGCCGCCGCGCCGCGACCCGGACGCCCCCGTGCGCGAGGGCTCGCTCCTCGTCTCGCGGACCGCGGTCGCGCTCTTCGAGGCCATGGTCCAGTCGCGGCACCTCGACTTCGCGGCGCGCGACCTCAAGGCGCAGGGCGCGGGCTACTACACGATCGGGAGCGCGGGGCACGAGGTGAACGCGGTCCTCGGCGAGCTCCTCCGCCTCGACGATTGGTGCTTCCTCCACTACCGCTCGGGCGGCCTCTTCGTCCGGCGGTCGGCGAAGCTCCCCGGCGCGACGCCGCTCTACGACACGTGCCTCTCGTTCTGCGCCTCCTCCGAGGACCCGATCTCGGGCGGTCGCCACAAGGTGTGGGGCTCGCTCCCGCTCCGGATTCCGCCCCAGACGAGCACGATCGCGTCGCAGCTCCCGAAGGCCGTCGGCTGCGCGATCGGCCTCGAGCGGCGGCGCCGCCTCGGCCTCACGCCCGCGGGCGAGCCCGAGGACTCGATCGCCATGGTCAGCTTCGGCGACGCGAGCGTGAACCACTCGGTCGCCGTCACGGCGATC
>CAZYLP010000259.1:0-540 GCA_964648345.1 uncultured Planctomycetota bacterium | reverse complement strand
ATCAACGCGGCCCTCTGGACGCACCACAAGAAGCTCCCGTGCCCGGTCCTCTTCGTCTGCGAGGACAACGGGATCGGGATCTCGGTCCCCACGCCCACGGGCTGGGTCGAGACGCAGTACTCCGCGCGGCCGGGGCTCCACTACGTCGCCGCGGACGGGACCGACCTCGCCGCGAGCCACGACGCCGCGCTCGAGGCCATCGAGACGTGCCGTTACGAGCGGCGCCCCGTCTTCCTGCACCTGAAAACCGTGCGCCTCCTCGCGCACGCGGGCTCGGACGTGGAGACCGAGTACCACACCGTCGAGGAGATCGAGCGCGAAGAGGCGCGCGACCCCCTCCTCCGCGCGGCCGAGCTCCTCGTGCGCTCGGGCTCGCTCTCCGCCGACGAGGTGAGGGCGATCTACGAGGACGCGCGGACGCGCTGCGCCGGCGCCGGCCGCGAGGCCGCGCGGCGCCCGCGTCTCGCGACGGCCGCCGAGGTCGTCGCGTCGCTCGCGCCGACCGACCCGGACGCCGTGCTCGCCGTCGCTCGGGCGGCT
>CAZYLP010000258.1:0-10216 GCA_964648345.1 uncultured Planctomycetota bacterium | reverse complement strand
CTGTTATACGGTTTCTACGAGGGTGCGCCGAAACACAACATTTGACAATAGCCCGCCGCGCGCCGCGGGTGGAGCACGGTCGGCTATGCGTGCTCGCAGGCGTGCGACTTCCCGCTCTACCCCGTCAACATCGGCCACACGATCGGCACCGAGTGGGGCGCCGAGAGCGCCGCGTTCCTCGCGAACATCGACACCATGATCCGCGTCGGCGGCGGCAACCAGGCCCGCGCGGAGACGGCGGCCATGCTCGCCTCGGGGCGCCAGGTCAGGGAGTTCGAGCTCGCCGCTCTCCCGAAGGACGCGCCCTCCGCTGGAGCGAGTGCCCAGGCACGGCCCGCGACCGCGACCGGCATGATCCGCGCGGTCGACCAGGCCACGTCGGGCGCGCGCTGACTCAGCGGTAGATGAACGTGACTCCCGTCGCGTCACCGAAGTAGTCGACGCCGAGGAACAGCGTCTCGGTCGGGTAGACGTACGTCGAGAAGGAACCGACGCCCGTCGCGCCGACCGTGATGCTCGTCGGGAGGAAGCCGATCGAGTAGGTCGCCGAGCCTCCCGGAGGGATCTGCACGGCCGGGATGTTCGGGTCGTATGGCTCCGCGACGATCGGGCCGGGGAGCAGCGTCTGGTTCCGGTTGTTCTGGAGCGTCAGGTTGAACGTCCCGTAAGTGCCGCCGACGGTGGTCGTCGTGACTGCGACCCCGGCGCGCCTGCGGCCGCAACCGGTACCGACCAGCGTGAAGGCGATGAGGAGCGCGAGCAGCGCCAGCTTGGTGCGATTCATGTGTATCCCCCGTCCAAACGACTTCGCTCTAATGTAGCTTCGCAGGACTTTACGTGCCCCTCGCGGGACGGGCGACCGCGGGTTCAAAGTCCTTCTTTTGTCCAGGTTTGCGTGGAGTAGCGCGCCGCCTCGAGCTCCGCCGCGAGGGCCTCCTCGCGGGGAGTCGCCGCCGCTCGTCCGAGCTCCACGGAGAGGGCCCGGGCGAACCCGGCGAGGACCGCCTGCACGACCTCGTCGCGCGACGGCGTGCGGCCGAGGAGCTCTCCGAGAGAAGTCGCTCCGGGAGAGAAGGGATCCCTCGAGAGCGGGATCGAGCCGTGCTGAAGGAAGGCACTCCCTTTCCTTCGCTGAGCGCTGCCGACGAGCTTCCGCGCCCCGGCCTTGAGGTCGAAGTCGGTCGCGCGGTCGTAGCAGAGAGCGGCCGCCGGCCCGGTCTCGTCCGCTCCCGGCCGGCTCGCTCCGCCGCCGAGCGCGAGGCCGAGCGCTTCGAGACCGCTCGCGATCGCTTCGTGGACGAGCCGATACGCGACCTTCGGGCTCGTCCGTCCGCCGAACGCCGCGTAGGACGCGACGAGCGAGTAGGTGACCTCGTCCTCCCGGTGATGGATCGCTCCGCCGCCCGTGAGACGTCGCACCCGCGCGAGCGAAGCCGGCACGTGAGCGACCTCCGCGAGAGACTGGAAGCGTCCGAGCGAGAGAGCCTCGGGCCGCCACGCGTAGAGGCGGAGCACCGGAGTGCCCTCGAAGGCTTCGAGGAGGGCCTCGTCGAACGCCATGTTCCGCGCGGGCGTCCCGTGACCGGTGTCGAGGAGGCGCCAGGGAGAGCTCATCGCTCGAAACCTGACGTGGATGAGCGATCCAACCGTTTGAAACGCAGAGACGCAGAGACGCAGAGGCGCGGAGGGGCGCTCGCCGCTCCTCTGCGTCTCTGCGTCTCTGCGCCTCTGCGACGAAGGACGAGAGGAATGGTCCTCCACGCTCGTCGGAGAGAGCTCACCGATCCTTGGGCGAAGCGGTGGAGACCATGTTCGTGATCTTCTTCCACGCTCTCGTGTAGTTCGGATCGAACGACTCGTAGACGATCGCGAGACCGACGAACGAGACGAGGACGGCGCTCAGGACGGGGAGCATGTCGAGCGTCCGCTTGCGCTTCGCCGTCAAGGCGCGCTCGAGGAAGCTGCGCGAGAAGACCATGAAGGTCGCGATCGCGACGAGCACCGTGCCGAGGCCGAGGCTGAACGCGTTGAGATACATGAAGGTCTTGAACGCGTCTTGCTTCTCGGCGATCGAGCCGACGATTAGCGTGACGCCCGCGGGGCACGGGACGATGCCGCCCTGCATGCCGAGGACGAGAAGGTCCTTGAAGCTCGTGATCTCGGTCGACGCCTCGCGGGCGTGAGCCGCCGCGTGCTCGTCCTCGGACATGCCCTCGTGCGAGTGCGAGTGACCTCCGTGCGAGTGGGTGTGCCCGTCGTGCGAGTGCGTGTGCGTCTCGGGCTTCTCGATCGGCGCGGCCATCACGAGACCGAGCTTGCGGCCGGTCTTCGGCGCCTCGAGCTTCTCCGGCACGGGCGCGTGCGAGTGCGAGTGGTCGTGCGAGTGCGAGTGGTCGTGCGAGTGCCCGTGGTCATGCACGTGGCCGTGGCCCTTGGCGGCGCCGCGGCGCCACGCGAGGCCGAGGCCGAAGAGGAAGAGCGCGACGCCCGACGCGAACGTGATGACGAACGTCGACTTCTGGAACATCGCGTCCTTCGACGCGCTGGTCAGGCGCAGCCAATCCGTTACGGCGACGAGGCCGAGACCGAGGGTGTAGAGCGTGAAGGTGTGCGTGAAGGTGACGATGAGGCCGAGCCTCACCGCGTCCCAGACCCGGCCCTTCGTCCCCAGAAGGTAGGCCGCGACCATGCCCTTGCCGTGGCCGGGGCCCGTCGCGTGGAGGGCTCCCCAGACGAGGAAGAGGAGGAGCGCAAAGAAGGTGAAGGGCTTGATGAGCTCGGCCTTCATCTTCTTGGTCTCTTCGCCCTCCTCGCTGCGAAGCTCGGTGAGAGCCGCGGAGGAGTTGCGCCGCGCGTCGCGGTCGGCCGCCGTCGGCGCGGAGATGTTGAACCCGCTCCTGAGCGACGTGACGAGCGAGGGCTGATCGACGCCCAGGCGGACCTTGCCCATGGGGAGGCCCGAGAGGTCCTGCTCGGCGGAGCGCGCGACGTTCGTCGCGAGCTGGTCGACGGTGCCCTGGAGGCCGGCCATGCAGGGCTCGATGAGCGCCTCGGCCCGGTCGCGCTCGAGCGCCTGGGGCAGGAACTCGAAGCGCATGGTCACGTCGCGGCCCTGGAGCGTGAGCGCCCCGTACTCCTCGGTCGGCCGCGCGCCCTCGGTCTTCTGCTCGACGTCGAAGCTGCCGTAGTCCTTCGAGTGGTCGGTGACGATGTGGAGGATCTGCTGGCTGATCTCTCCCTGGAAGGACCCCTCGAAGTAGACGAGCTCGTGCGCGCCCGCCCCGACGTTCACGTCGGCCTCGAGGTCGAAGAACGTGTCGAACGCGACCGCGCTCACCTCGCCGTAGAGGCCGGCCGCCTGCGCGCTCGTGATGCGCATCGCGACCGGCTTGCCGTCGAGGTGGAACTGGAGCTTCGGGAGGATCCGCTGCCCGAGGGCGTCGAGGTAGGCCTTCTCTTCATCGTGAGTGATCCGCTCGATCGTCCCCGGGGTCGCCTCCTTCTGCGTGTTGGCGAGCTTGAACTCGTCCACCGCGCGGAGGCTCGCGAAGCCGAGGTTGAAGCGGACGACGAGGCGGCGCGGCCGGACCTCGATCCAGGTCTGCGTGCCGACGCCGACCGGGACGATGTGCGCGCTCGCCTCGCGCGCGGCGAGGGCGCCCAGAAGAACCGCGAGCAGGATCCAGACGGTCTTCTTCACGAGGTCACCTTCGTCAGACGCGCATACTGAAGCACGAGGTTCTTCACGCCGAACTCGAGGAACGAGATCTTGAGCCGCTTCGCCATGCCGGCCCCCGAGATCTCGAGGATCTGGCCGATGCCGAAGTGCTCGTGCCGGACGCGGTCGCCGACCTTGAGCTCGTCGGTCGGAGGACCGGCGGCGGCCGCGGCGCGGACGCGCTCGCCCACTTGCTGGAAGAGCTCGCGCGCCTCGGTGCTCTCTCTCTTGGGCTTCGGCTTCCCGCCCAGCGGCCGCTGCCAGAGCCGCTCCTCGTCCTCGACTTCCGAGGCTCGCTCGTCGATCAGCTCGTCTTCGTCCCAGACCTGGGCGCTCGCCTTCTGGCCGTAAGGGACGTTGCCGCGCGGCGACTTCCCCGCCTCGAACACGTCGTCGGGGAGCTCGAACACGAAGCCCGACGGGTTCGAGTAGTTCGTCTTCCCGAAGCGCGAGCGCTGGCCCGCGTACGAGAGGTAGAGGCGCTTGCGCGCGCGCGTGATCGCGACGTACGCGAGGCGCCGCTCCTCCTCGAGGCCCTCCGGCTCCTCGAGGGCGCGCGCGTTCGGGAACAGGCCGTCCTCGAGGCCGATCAGGAAGACGTGCTCGAACTCGAGCCCCTTCGCCGTGTGGACGGTCATGAGCGAGACCTTCTCGCGCGAGTCCTCTTCCTTCGCGGCTTCCTCCTCCGCGAGGAGCGCGATCTGCTCGAGGAAGCCCTGGAGGCCCGGCTCGAGCGGCGGGAGGACTTCGTCCGTCTGCCCGTCGTTCATCCGAGGCGTGAGCATCACGACCTCTTCGCGCACCGGCTCCGCGAAGAGCATCCCCTGCGGTCCCTTCACCTTGTCCCTCACCGTCTTTCTTACGGTGGGGGGCGGCGTAGCGATTTGACGCCTCGTAACCTCTTGCTGCGCCCGCTGATCGAACTCTCTCGCCCCGGCGACGAGGGCCTCGACGTTCGAGCCGCGGTCGTCCTCCTCCGGGTACTCCTGCTCGAGGTACGCGAGGTAGTGCGTCTCCTCGATGACGGTGCGGACGAGGTTCTCGGCCGTCTCGTTCAAGCGCGCGCGGAGCCGCTCGAAGAGCTCGTCCACCTCGCGGAACGCGGCGCTCGCCTTCTTGGGGAGACCCTCGATCGCCTCGGAGAACGAGAGCGCCTCGATGAGCGACTTGCCGTTCTCGGCTGCGAAGGCCTTGAGCTTCGCCAGCGAGGCCTTGCCGACGCCGCGCGGCGGAGTCTGGAGGACGCGGAGCGTGCTCGCATCGTCCCGCGGGTTCGCGAGGACCTTCAGGTAAGCGAGGACGTCCTTCACTTCTTTCCGTTCGTAGAACGAGAGCGCGCCGACGACGACGTAAGGGATGTTCCGCTCGAAGAGCGCCTGCTCGACGGCGCGCGAGAGCGCGTTCGTCCGGTAGAAGACGGCGATCTCGTCGGCCTTCGTATTGGCCTGGAGGAGGTCCTCGATCCGCCGGCCCACGAAGCGCGCCTCGGCGGCCTCGTCGTCGGCGATGTAGAGCTCGACGGGCTGCCCCTCGTCGTTCTCGGTGAGGAGCGTCTTCTCTTTCCGCCGCTTGTTGTGCTTGATCAGGCCGTTCGCCGCGCGGCAGACCGTCTTCGTCGAGCGGTAGTTCTTCTCGAGGAGGACGACCTTCGCGTCCTTGTAGTCCTTCTCGAAGCGGAGGATGTTGCCTATGTCCGCGCCTCTCCAGCCGTAGATCGACTGGTCGGGGTCGCCCGTCGCGTTCAGGTTCCGGTGCTTGGCCGCGAGGATGTTCGCCAGCTGGTACTGCGCGTGGTTCGTGTCCTGGTACTCATCGATGAGGATGTAGCGGAACCGATCCTGGAGCGTCTCGCGCGCGTCCGCGTGGTCGCGGATGAGCTCGACCGTCTTCGTCAGGAGGTCGTCGAAGTCGAACGCGTTCCGCTGTTTCAAGAGTCCCTGGTAGACCTCGAAGGCCTTGGCGGTCACGGTCTCGAAGCGGCTCGTGGCGCGGGCGCCGAGCTCCTTCGGCGACTCGAGCCGGTCCTTCGCGCGGCCGATCGCGTGGGCGACCTTGGGCGGCGCGAAGAGCTTCGGGTCGGCCGCGACCTCGAGGAGCGCCTCGCGGACCGCGCTCCGCTGATCCGCCGCGTCGAGGATCGCGAAGCCCGGCTCGTACCCGAGCCGCGTCGCCCAGCGCCGGAGGAGCCGCGCGCAGAGCGAGTGGAACGTCGAGACGGTGACCTCGGTCCGGTCTCCGACGAGGCGCCCGATCCGGTCGCGCATCTCACCCGCGGCTTTGTTCGTGAAGGTGATCGCGAGGATGTTCTTCGGCACGATCCCTTGCTCGACGAGGTACGCGACGCGGCGAGTGATGACGCGCGTCTTCCCCGACCCCGCTCCCGCGACGACGAGGAGCGGCCCATCGCGGTGCTGGACCGCTTCGCGCTGGGCGGGGGTGAGGTCGTCGAGGAGGCTCATCGCAGCCTGGATTTTACTCGCCCCCCACGACTGTTCTCAGTGCTTCTTCTCGGCGAGCGCCTTCTCGACTTCGAGGACGAGCGACTCGGCGAGGGACTCCTGCGCGCCCGGGAGGAGGGCATCGGCGATCGACTGGAACTCCTCGCCGTTGAGCGGCGAGGGCATGCGCAGGTAGCCGACGAAGTACCAGCCGCGCGAGAGGTCGCCGAAGCGCCCGGTCTGCTTCCCCTCGGCGGTCCCTTCGCCGAGGACCTGGCCCTTCTCCGTGAGCCTCCACTTCGCCTGGAGCTTGAGCGCGAACTTGTCGGACGAGATGAAGTAGTTCGGGAAGTCGATCGGGAAGAAGAAGACCGTGAGGAAGATCTTCATCGGGAAGATCCCGGTCTGCCCTTCGTACTTGACGTCCGCGCGCGAGACGCTCACGTCGAGCGTCGCGGAGGGCGAGTCGCCGTGCGCCGAGAGCTTCCGCTCCTCGAGCACGCCGACCGCGTGCTTCGAGACCGCCGGCGCGTCGATCGGCGGCGAGAAACGGCCGGGCGTGTTGAAGGCCGCCGGGTCGGAGGCGGCGTACGTCGCGGTCACGGACACGGCGATCGCGCCCGGGTAGCTCGCCCCGCTCGAAGGGGGCAACGGCTCGCGGGCATCGATGCCGCTGCAGCCAGCGAGGAGAGCGAGGACCGCGGTGAGGACGAGGGTGCGCATGAAGGGCGCCACCTTAACGCGGCGACGCCCTTTCTGCCTCGGATTCGAGTCAACCCGTGCGTGCGAAGCTACTTGCTCTCCGGCTCGGGCGGCTTGGCGCCGCGGAGGGTCGAGGTCGGAGGCGACGCCGTGCCGAGCTTCGGCGGCGGCAGCGGAGCCTTGGTCGCCCCGGACGCGAAGGGGTCGGCTGGCTTTGAGACCGGGCCGCTCTGGAGAGACACCGGGTCCTTCGCGCTCGGATAGTCGGGCGCGACCGCCGGCGTGGACGGGACGGTGAGCAGCGGCGGCGTCGCAGGGAGCTCGACCTGGAAGTAGTCGCCCCCGAGCTCCTCGTAAGCCATGCGGACGAGGTCGAAGCTCGTCCCGAACTTGCCCGCCTCGCGGAGCGGCTTGAAGCGGTCCGGCTCCCGGTTGATCCGGTCCTGGACTTCCTTCGGGATGCTCTCGAGCGAGAGCGGCAGCGAGCGGTAGGTCGCGAGCTCGCCGGTGAGCCTGTTCGCGAGGATCTTGAGGTTGAAGCGCTCGATCCGGATCACGGCCCCCTGGAACGCGAAGCGGAGGAGCATCGAGTCCTCGAAGTCGAGCGAGTACTCGTCGGTCTTCCCGTCGCGCGGCTTGAGGCGCACCCAGGGCGGCCCCGCGTCGTCGCTCCCGGCCTGAGCCCAGCTCCCGTGCCAGCGGACGGGCTTGGTGTCGTCGGTGCGCTGCGTGCGCCACCGCCCGTACGCGGCCCGGTAGTCGTCGTCCGCGAGCCAGCGCTTGTGGACGTCGATCGGCGGGTACTGGACGAGGACCTCCGGGCTGTCCGTGCGGATCGTGAAGCGCATGCCCGAGCGGTCGAGGGTCTCGCCCACGAGCGCGACCTGCGCGCTCTTGCTCGACGCCTCGCAGAGGACGACGCACTGGTCGAGCGCGAGCTGCACCTGGCCGTCGAGGAGCCCCTTGTCGAGGAGGAGCGCGAGCGTCTCGTTGAGCTCCAGCGACGGGAGCTGGAGCTCGTAGAAGCGCACGCTCGTCTCGCGGCCCGCGAGGGCGGCAGGCCCCTCGGCGCGCGTGATCTTGGTCCCCTTGGGGAGGGCCTGCTTGAGCCCCTCCTCGAAGCGCTCGGGCGGGATGTTGCCGAGCTTGGCGTTCGGCTTGAGCCCGATGACGAAAGTCTTGAGCGACGTGACCTTCTTCGCGAGGGCCTTCGGGTCGATCTTGCCGGTGAGCCTCTCCGACTCGGGGGCCTTCTTCGAACCCTCGTCCTTCTTGTTCTCGTCGCGCGAGAAGAAACCCATGCGTCGCTCCCCCGGGCGGACTATACCAACGAGCACCGTCGAGTGCTCCACCCTGGCACCATTGTCGGCCCTTTCACGATCGAGGCTCTCCTCGGGGAGGGCGGCATGGGCGCCGTCCACCGCGCCAAGGACGGGGCGGGGAGGATCGTCGCCCTCAAGGTCCTGGCTCCGCAGTACGCGAGAGACGAGCGCCTCGTCGAGCGCTTCAGGCGCGAGGCGAGAGCCGCGGGCGTGGTCCGGCACCCGAACGTCGTCGCCTGCCTCGACTCGGGAGAGGGCGCGAGCGGCCCCTGGATCGCGTTCGAGCTCGTGCCGGGCGGGTCCCTCCGCGAGCTCATCGCGCGCCGCGGGCCGCTCCCCTGGCGCGACGCCGTGCGGCTCGGCGCCGAGGTCGCGCGCGGGCTCGCGGCGATCCACGCGGCCGGTCTCATCCACCGAGACGTGAAGCCGGGGAACGTGCTCCTCGACTCCGAGGGCCGCGCGCGCGTCGCGGACCTCGGGATCGCGCGCGGGCTCGCCGCGCAGACGCTGACGGTGACGGGCGAGGTCGTGGGGACCTTCGAGTACCTCGCGCCCGAGCTCGCGGGCGAGGGCGAGGTGGACTTCCGCGCCGACCTCTACGCGCTCGGAGCGACGCTCCACGAGGCCCTCACGGGCCGGCCGCCCTTCTCCGGGCAGGGCATGACGCTCATCACGAAGCACGTGTTCGCCAAGGCCCCCTCCGTGCGCGTGCTCGCGCCCGATGTCCCCGCGGCTCTCGACGCCCTCGTCCAGCGGCTCATGTCGAAGCACCCCGGCGAGCGCGGGACGAGCGCGGCCGCGGTCGCCTCCGAGCTCGAGAAGATCGACACCGCGCCTCGCCGCTCCTCCGCGGCCGCCGGAGCCGCCGGCGCGGCGGTGCTCCTCCTCGTCCTCCTCGCCGTCGTCGTCATCGTCCGCCGGGGCGAAGGAGGGCCGGGGCCCGGCACGCCGCCCGTCGGGCCGGCGCCGCCTCCCCCGCCGCCTCCCGCGGCGACGAGCTGGTTCCTCGCGCTCACGAAGGAGGAGCGCGTGGCGCGCACCTGCGCCGGCGTGACGCCGCTCGACACGCCGGGCCGGTTCCGCCACGACGAGTCCGGCATCGTCCTCGTCTACGTCCCCGCGACGCGTTTCCTCTACGGCGAGGGCGACGGCGCGCGCGAGACGCAGCTCTCTCCCTTCTTCATCGGCGAGACCGAGATCACGAACGCGGAGATCGAGCCGGCTCTCCGCGGCGTGACGACGCTGGCCGAGAACGGGAGCGGCGGGGTCCTCACGGCCGACGGCTGGTCGCCCGCGCTCAGCGGGAAGGGGAAGGCGCCGACGTGGCGGCAACCCGACAAGCTCGCGAAGGGGGACATCCTGAAGGAGCGGCGCGACCACCCGGTCGTCCAGGTCTCGTGGGGGGAGGCCCACCGCTTCGCGTGCGCGATCGGGCCGGGCTTCGATCTCCCGACGGAAGCGCAGTGGGTCTGCGCCGCTCACTGGGACCCCGTCGCGAAGAAGAGCCGGACCTATCCCTGGGGCGAGGAGCCGGTGAAGGCCAACCTCGCCGACCGCTCGTTCGGCCGTGCGTTCGGGTTCCGCGTGCTCGTGGACGTGGACGACGGCGCCGCCGCGACGTCGCCCGTGCGCGCCCACCCCGAGGACGTCTCGGCGTTCGGGCTCCTCGGCGCGGGGGGCAACGCATCCGAGTGGTGCCGCGACAAGTTCGACGAGAAGCCGCCGCGCGGCGGACGCGATCCGTACTTCTCGGACCCCGACACGCCGTGCTGGGTCGTCCGCGGAGGCTCGTGGACGACCGGCCACGACGACGCGCGCGTGGACCACCGGCGCTCGGACGGGATCATCCGCGGCGACACCGGCTTCCGCGTCGTGCTCGAGCCGAGGAGGATCCGGGCGCCATGAGCCTCGTCGTGGGCGCGAAGGTCGGGCCGTACACGGTCGGCGCCCTCCTCGGGGAGGGAGGCATGGGCGCCGTCTACCGCGCGACCGATGCGAGCGGCCGCGAGGTCGCCCTCAAGGTGCTGGGAGAGCAC
>CAZYLP010000257.1:0-10219 GCA_964648345.1 uncultured Planctomycetota bacterium | reverse complement strand
GCGCCCCCCCCCAACCCCTCCCCGCGGAGCGTGGGGGGGATCGGGGGGGGGCGCCGCACGGCGCCGGCGAACCTCCTCACGGGTCCGCTCCTCGTCCTCGACGCGAGCGGGCAGGGAGCCTTCTACGACCTGCCGTTCCCGTCGGACGCGCGGCGACTCGCGAACGGCGCACTCGACTGGTCGGGCCTCCCGAACCCGCGCGGCGCGGGGATCGTCCGCTCGATGCTCGACCTCGCCCAGAGCGACACGGTGGGCGCGAGCCCGACGGGGACGATCTGGCTCCGCTTCGACTCCCCGATCAACCACCCGAAGGACGACCCGCTCGCGAGCACGAGCGCGTCCTCGCCGATCATCCTCCTCGACATCGAGCCGGGCTCGCCCGAGCGCCTCGACCGGAAGCCGTTCCACGCCGCGGTCGCGATCGGCGACTCCGTGCGGCCGGCGTACCTCCTCCAGGTCCGGCCGGTGCCGGGCCTCGGCCTCAGGCCGAAGACGCGCTACGCGGCGATCGTCCTCCGCTCGCTCGGCGCGCCGGGCGCTCCGTTCCTCGGGCAGTGCTCGACGCTCACCGAGCTCCTCGCGGGCAAGGCCCCGGCCGGGGCCCTCGGGGCGAAGCTCCAGTCGAGCTTCAAGCTCCTCAACGCATCTCTCAAGGAGCTCAAGATCCACCCGGACGACCTCGCCGCGGCGACGGTCTTCACGACGGACGACCCGACCGCGTCGCTCACGCGTCAGGTCGCGACCGTGGACGCGCAGCCGGCGCTCCGGCCGACGAAGCCGCTCGCCATCCGCGACCAGTACGCCGACTTCACGGCGCTCCGGTCCGAGTTCGCGCCGCCCCAGTACCAGGCGGGGCTGATCCCCTTCGTGCTCGGCGGCGGCCGCCAGGTCGTGGACGCGAACGGCGACCCGGTCAAGCAGTACGACGGCGCGGCCGAGTTCCAGCTCTCGGTCCCGAAGGGGAAGATGCCCGCGCGCGGCTTCCCGCTCTACTTCTACGTCCACGGGACGGGCGGTCTCCCCGGCCAGTGCATCGACCGCGGCGTCCAGACGTCCGCGAAGGTCGATCCGCCGAAGGGGACCGGCCCGGCGAGCTGGCTCGCGAAGGCGGGCTGGGCGACCTCGTGCGCGGCCGGGCCGCTCAGCCCGTCGCGGATCGGGTTCCTCTCGGCCGACGGCTACGTCGCCTACAACTTCTTCAACCCGGTCGCGATGCGGGACAACTTCGTGCAGATGGTCCTCGAGCTCGTCCACTTCAGGCGGCTCCTCCTCGACCTGCGCATCGACCCCGCGCTCTGCCCCGGCACCGACGCGTCCGCGGCGGTGGACGGCAAGGTCCGCTTCGACCCCGATCACGTCGTGATCTCGGGCCAGTCGCTCGGGAGCTACCTCTCGGGCATGCTCGTCTCGACGCTCGGAGGCTTCCAGGGCGCGGTCCTCACCGGCGCGGGCGGCTCGTGGGTCGAGTTCGCGTTCGGCCCGAAGTCGCCGATCGACCTCCAGCAGGTCGTCGAGGCGGTCTCGCTGCCGCTCGGCGAGCGGCTCGACCGCTTCCACCCGTACGTGAGCGGCTTCGAGCTCGCGCTCGGCCCCGCCGACAACACGCACTACGTGCGTCGCGCCCTCGACGAGCCGCTCCCCGGGAAGTCGCCGCCGCACGTCCTCGTCATCGAGGGCTTCGAGGACCTCCAGGTCGCGACCGGCCT
The DNA here is from genome assembly GCA_964648345.1 of uncultured Planctomycetota bacterium. Taxonomy (GTDB): domain Bacteria; phylum Planctomycetota; class J058; order J058; family JACQDU01; genus CAZYLP01. The sequence continues at coordinate 8,513 of CAZYLP010000257.1, read as the reverse complement.
CCAGCGCGCGCTCGTCCTCGGTCTCGGCGTGGACATGGCGGGGAGCGACCCCGGCACCTCGACCGACGAGCAGCTCGCGCCCGTCTTCCCGTGGTCCGGCCGGAAGGTCCTCGCCTACCCCGTGACGGGGAACAAGGCGACGCCGCTCGGCGTCCGCACGGCCGTCACCGTCCGCTGGCTCGAGGACGGCGTGCTCGAAGGGCACTACGTCGCCTTCCAGCGGCCCGAGGCCCGCCGGCAGATCCTCGAGTTCGTCCAGGCGATCGGCGCCGACCAGCTCCCCATCGTCAAGTAGCACCAGAGGTTGAGCCACTCCTCCTCTCACGACTTCCTTACAAGGATCTGGCGGCAGCGGACCCCCGCTCCCCGCTAGACTGCATCCCCGAGGACCACTGACTCAAAGTCGGAGGGGACACATGATCCGTAGCGCACTCGCGCTTCTCGTCGCCGTCACGCTCGCCGCGCCCGCCTTCGCCGGCGACAAGCCCGACAAGAAGGGCGGCAAGAAGGGCCAGGGCCAGGGCCCCGACTGGGACACGCTCATAAAGAAGCTCGACAAGGACGGCGACGGCCAGATCTCGAAGGACGAGCTCGCCGCCGCGAAGGCCGAGCACGAGAAGAAGGCCGCCGAGGAGCCGAAGGGCGACGAGGGCAAGAAGCCCGAGGGCGGCGCCCCCGGCAAGAAGGGCAAGCACCCGGGCGTCGGCAACGGCCCGCTCGCGAAGCACTTCGACGAGATCGACACGAACAAGGACGGCAAGATCTCGAAGGACGAGTTCAAGGCCTTCGCCGACGCCATGAAGGAGAAGGCGAAGGACAAGAAGGGCGAGAAGGGCGAGAAGCCGAAGCCGGCCGAGCCCAAGAAGGAAGAGCCCGCTCCCCCGAAGGTCGAGGAGCCTCCTCCCGTCAAGTAACTGACCGACGCTCGCTCCCGGGTATCCTGAAGACGGGACAGGCCGGTGAAGCGGGTCGGGCCTTACGAGATCCTCGGCGAAGTCGGCCGGGGCGGCATGGGCGCCGTCTACCGCGCGCGAGCGGTGGATGGGCGCCCGGTCGCCATCAAGGTGCTCCTCTCGCCGGGCCGGAGCCACACCTCCTCGGCGCTCGATCGCTTCGAGCGGGAGCGCCGCCTCCTCGCGTCGCTCGGCGAGGACCACGGCTTCGTCGCGCTCCTCGATCACGGCATGGCCCCGACCGGGCCCTACCTCGTCATGCCGTTCGTCCCGGGCGGCACGCTCCGCGCGCGCCTGAACCGGGGGCCGCTCCCGATCGACGAGGCCCTCGACCTCGGGCTCCGCGTGGCGGACGCGCTCGGCCGCGCGCACGAGCAGGGGCTCGTCCACCGGGACCTGAAGCCCGAGAACATCCTCTTCGACGAGGCGCGGCGCCCGCTCGTCTCGGACCTCGGCCTCGCGAAGCACTTCCGGGACGACGTGGACGGCGCGAGCCGGAGCGTCTCCCTCTCGAAGACCGGCGAGGCGCTCGGAACCGCCGGCTACATGCCGCAGGAGCAGCTGAACGACGGGAAGAGCGCCGGGCCGCCCGCCGACGTCTTCGCGCTCGGAGCGATCCTCTACGAGTGCTTCACCGGCGAGGCCGCGTTCCCCGGCGAGAGCGCGCAGGAGCGCATCGTGAAGGTGATCGAGGCGCGGCAGCGCCCGATCCGGAGCCTGAGGCCCGAGGTGCCGAAGGGGGTCGCCCGCGTCGTCGAGCGCGCGATCGCGACGGACCCGGCCGCGCGTCATCCGGACGGCCGCGCCTTCGCCGCGGCCCTCCGCGAGGTCGCGAAGGAGGCTCCCGCCGCGCGGAGGAGCGGCGCGCTCCTCGGAGCCGCGGCCGTGCTCATCGCGTTCGGCCTCGCCGCCGGGGGGACGGCGTACGTGCTCGACCGCTCGCGCGAGGGGCGGAAGACGGACCCCGTCGAGACGCCGGGCCCCCCCCCAATCCCCCCCCCGCGAAGCGGGGGGGAGCTGGGGAGAGGCCCGGCGCTGCCCGCGAAGCGCGAGATCCCCGCGGTCTGCGCGAGCTTCCGCGCCGGCGAGCGCATGAAGCTCGCGGCCGTCCTCGGCGACTACTCCTTCAAGCACGCGGCCGCCGTCGAGTCGGTTGCCTTCGCGCCCGACGGGAAGCGCGCGGCGACGGGCGGCGACGACGAGCTCATCCGGATCTGGGATGTCGCGACCGCGACCGAGGTGCGAACGCTCAAGCACGACCAGTCGGTCACGGCGCTCGACTTCTCGGCGGACGGGACGCGGCTCCTCTCGGGGAGCTCCGACAGGACGCTCCGCCTCTGGGACGTGGCGACGGGCGCCGAGCTCTTCGCGCGGCGGCTCCCGCAGGCCCTCTGGGGCGCGGTGCTCTCGCCCGACGGGAAGACCGCGCTGACCGCGTGCCGCGACGGCGACTTCCGCCTCCACGACCTCGCGAACCGGGGCGAGGTCATCCGCACGTTCGCGAGCTCGCGCGGGACGCTCGTCCCCTCGTGCGCCTTCTCGCCCGACGGGGAGCTCGCGGCGCTCGGGACGCCCGATGGCGTTCGCATCCACGACGTCGCGACGGGCGCGCTCGTGAGGCACGAGAAGGAGACGCGCCGCGAGAAGGGCTGCACGTGGGCGGTCTTCGCGCCCGACGGCCGCTCGGTGATCTCGGGCGGCAGCGAGCTGCGGATGCGCCGCTGGGACCCGCGAACGGGTGAGTCCCGCGGGACCTTCGAGGGGCACGCGGACGACATCCGGTGCGGGAGACCCACGCGCGACGGGAAGCGGCTCTTCACGTGCAGCAAGGAGGAGACGGTGCGCCTCTGGAACCTCGAGACGGGCACCGAGCTCTGGTCGCTCCCGGGACACAAGCACCTCCTCCTCGCGGGCGCGGTGTCGGCCGATGGGACGCGCGCGCTCTCGGGCGGTCAGGACGCCACGGCCCGGCTCTGGGACATAGCGACTCCGGGCGGCCGCGACCTGACGCCCGAGGGCGGACACCGCGGCCCGGTCTCCGCGGTCGCCTTCACGCCCGACGGCAAGGAAGCGGTGAGCGGCGGCCGCGAGGGCGCGATCCGGGTCTGGCAGCTCGCGGGCGACGGCGCGACGAGCAAGCTCCTCGGCGGGCACGTGTCGGCCATCTGCGGCCTCTCCGTGCTCACGGACGGCGTGCGCGTCGTCTCCGTGTCGGAGAAGGGCGGTCTCAAGCTCTGGGACCGCGCGAAGGGGACGGCGCTCTGGTTCGACGACTCCAAGGCCGTGAAGATCACGTGCGCGGCGCTCGCCCCCGATGAGAAGCGCGCGCTCGCGGGCGGCCCGCACGGCGAGATCGTCGAGTGGGACCTCGAGAAGCGGACCCGCAAGCCCTACAACGTCGTCCCCTTCGCGATCGCGGCGATCGCGTTCGGACGCGACGGCAACGCGATGACCATGTGCGGGGACAACAACCTCCGCCTCTGGGAGGAGTCCGGGCGCGGCGTGAACGACATCGTCGCGCTCGGCGAGAAGGACCAGGTGCACGCGGCCGCCTTCACGAAGGACCAGAAGCGCGTCGTCGTCGGAGGCGACCGGACGCTCCGGCTCCGCGAGATCTCCCACGACCGCTCGACGCGCGACGTCCCCTCGCCGCGGAGCGTCCACCTCGTCGCGGTCTCGCCCGACGCGCGCCGCGCCCTCACGACCGGGGGGTGGGGCCACCCGATCGACCTCTGGGACCTCGACTCGGCGAAGATCGTCGAGACGCTCGACCTCGCATCGAGCGGGGACGTCGCGAACGCGGCGGCCTTCTCGCCCGACACGAGGTCGCTCCTCGTCGGCACGAAGCGGGGCGTGATCCTCCGCTTCGAGCTGAAGTAGTTACTCGTAGGCTCCGATGCTCGGCGCGGTCGTCGAGCGGACCGTGCCGACGATGTCCACCGGCGCGGCCGTCCCCGGATCGCCCTTCGCCTTCGCGGGGCTCGTCGTCACGAGCTTGAAGCGCGCGAGCGCGTCCGCGCGGCTCGTGAACGAGGCGAAGGACGGGTTCACGAGGACGGCGCCGAACGTGCCCGAGCCGAGCTGCACGTCCTTCGGCTGCGGGAAGGTCGGGACACCGGGGCCGTAGCCCGCCGCGAAGGACCCGCCCCAGAGCTGCGTCCCGAACCGGACGGTCGCGTCCACGTTCCCGTCGTTCCGCGCGTAGCTCGGGCGCCCCGTCGTGAGGACGAGGTTGTTCGCGATGTCCACGCCGTAGTTGCCGATCTTGACCCCGCTCCCCGAGCCGCCCCAGGTGAGGCGGAAGATCGAGAAGCTCGTCTGGGTCACGATCGTGTTGCCGTGGATCTTCGCGTTCTTGACGCCGCGGATCTCGAACGCGGAGTCGTCGAAGTCGGCGATGAGGTTGTTGCGGATGACCTGGTTCACGCCCTCGATCTTGTTCGAGTAGTAGAGGCCGTCGAACCACTGGCCGCCCGTGTCGCCTCCGACCATGACGGCGCCGTTCCCGCGCGCGCCCTCGATCAGGTTGCGCTCGATGAGCGTGTCGCTCGAGCCGCCCTTGAAGAAGATCACGGGCGACTTCAACGTGACGTTGATCGGGTCGTGGAGCCAGCAGTCGCGCACGACCGCGTGCCGGACGGCGACGGCGTCGATGATCGCGTTCGAGGGCGAGCCCGCGAGCTCGCAGCCCTCGACGTAGAAGTAGTCGAGCGGCGCGCCCGAGCCGTAGCTCCAGCTCCCCGCGGCCTTCACGGCGGCGCCCGTCCCCGACGCCATCTTCGTGCTCACGACGTTCCTGAGGATGACGTGCGTGAGCGGCCCGGCGCCCGCGCGCGGGACGACGTGGAGGTTGTTGCCCTTCCCGTTGCGGACCTCGACGTTCTCGAGCAGGAGGTAGGACGCGCCCACGTGGAGCTCGCCCGAGTTCTGGAGGTCGATGACCGGACGCGAGCCGGCCGCGCCGCGGACGACGACCCAGGCCGAGGCCGTGCCCGACTTCTCGATGCCCGGGTAGTTGGGCGCCGCGTAGGTGCCCGCCGCGAGCTCGAGGATGTCGCCCGGCACCATCGCGTTGAGCGCGGTCTGGAGGTTCGTCCCCGGCGTGATCCTCACGAGGCGGGACGCGCCCGTCACGGTGGGAGTCTTGTACCAGGCCGGGTCGGAGCTGCTCGGAGGCGGCGCCGGCGGCGGAGGGGGCGGGGCGCCGGTCGCCGTCACGGTGACCGTCGCCGTGCCCCGGATCGAGCCGCTCGTCGCCGTCACGGTGAACGTCCCCGCCGTCGCGCCGGCCCGGTAGACGCCCGCGGTCGTGATCGTGCCGCCCGTCGCGGTCCACGTGAAGGTGACGCCTGCGATCGTCGCTCCGGTCGAGCTCTTCGCCGTCGCGATGAACGTGAGCGAGCCGCCCGCCGTCGTCGTGCCGGACGCAGGGCTCACGACGATCGAGGCGACCGCCGGCGGCGGAGGAGGGGGCGTCGTCGTCCCCGACTTGATGGTGACGAACGCCGCCGCGGTCGCGGTGCCGGACGTCGCGGTCACGATGTAGGTCCCCGTCGCGGAGCCCGCCTTGAAGACACCCGAGGTCGAGATCGTGCCCCCCGTGGTCTTCCAGGCGATCGGGGCGCCCGCCACCACGGCGCCCGTCGAGTCCTTCGCCACGGCCGTGAAGGTGAGGGAGCCCCCGGGCGTCGTCGTGCCGCTGAACGGCGTGATCGAGATCGAGGCGACCGTCGCCGCCTCGGCGCGCGGAGCGGCGGACAGGTACGTGAGGGCCGCGAGGAGCGCGGCCAGGATCCGTCGGTTCTTCATGGGCGCGAAGTCTGCCACGCACCGCGTCGCGGGCTCCGCGGAACTTCCGGAGGCGTCCGCTCCCGGCGCATCGAGCGCGCCGTTCTCGATCGCGCACGCCCTCCGCGGGCGGGTTACGGCCGCGGCGTCGCGTCGCGCGACACCGGACCTTTCTTCCAGATGGCGGCGCTCTCCGTCGTCTTCTCGAACGCGGCTCCCGGCGGGAGCGTCTCGTGGGAGCCGATGATGAGGAGCCCGCCCGGCACGAGCCGCTCGTGGAACCGGCGCGCGGTCTCGAGCTGCTCCGCGGCATCGAAGTAGGTGAAGGCGAGGTTCCGGCTGAGGACGAGGTCGAACGGCCCGTCGGGCCGGACTTCGCGCAGCTCCTGTTGCAGGAAGGTGACCCCGCGCCGGTGCGCGTCCCTCAAGCGGAGGAGCCGTCCCTCGGCGACGAACGCCGCGTCGCGGAGCGCGGCCGGGAGCTCCTTCAGGCTGTTCCGCTCGTAGAGGGCGGCGCGAGCGCGAGCGAGGACCTCCTCGCCCGCGTCGGTCGCGACGACCTCGAGGGGTGGCGCGCCGCGCGGGGCGAGCTCGAGGTCCCAGATGATCCTGAGCGTGTAGGGCTCCTCGCCGGTCGCGCAGCCCGCGCTCCACGCGCGGACGGGCCGGCCGCGGGCCGCGAGCTCGGGGAGGACGGCGCGCCGGAGGTGCTCGAAGATCGCGCGGTCGCGGAAGAACCGCGAGATCGTGACCCGACAGAAGGTCGCGGCGCGCGCGAGCTCCTCCGCGTCGCTCTCGAGGCGCGCTCGGTACTCGTCGAAGCGCGCGAGCCCGAGCTCACGGAGGCGGCGCTTCACTCGCTTCACGACCTGGCCGCGGACGCGGCGGAACCCCTCCCAGCGGAGGCCGAGCCGCGGGAGCAGCCACTGGAGGAAGGCGACCTCGTCCAGCGCCCCGATCGTCAGCTCCAGGTCTTGCCCGTCTGCGACTCGACGAGCTCCCAGAGCGCCCGGAGCTTCTCCGGGTCGCGGCGCCGGCACTCGAGCTCCTTCCTGTCCATGTAGAACTTGCCCGTCACGCCCTTCGCCTCCGGGCTCGTGGCGAGCCACGTCGCTCCCTCGGCGCCCTTCACGGTCGAGCGGGCGATGAGGAGGTGGCCGATCTTGATCGCGAGCCCCTTCAAGCCGCGCTCCTGGCGGTTGAGCTCGGAGGCCACGAAGCCCGGGTGCACGGCGTTCGCCGTCACCTTGCCCGCGAGCTTCTCGGCGAGGACCCACGTGAGCATGCGGTTCGCCTGCTTCGACTGCGCGTACGCGGCCATGCCGTCGTAGCGGCGCGTCGTGAACTGCACGTCGTTCATGTCGAGGCCCTTCGCGAGCGTCGAGGCGACGTTCACGATGCGCCCCGACGCGGCCTCGAGGGCCGGGCGGAGGAGCGAGGTGAGGAGGTGATAGCCGAGGACGTTCGTCGCCCACGTGAGCTCGATCCCGTCGGGCGAGAGCGTGCGCTCGGTGCTCCAGACGCCCGCGTTGTTGACGAGCACATCGAGCTTCGAGTGCACGGCGAGGATGCTCCCGGCGAAGGCGCGGATCGACGCCTGGCTCGAGAGCTCGGCCGCGGCGACGGTCACCCTGGCGGTGGGGATAGCCCTTGGAATGACGGACTTCGCCGCGGCGCCGCGCGCCGGCGTGCGGCACGGCAGGATCACGCTCGCGCCTTCGCGCGCGAGGTTGCGGGCGATCTCCTTGCCGATCCCCGTCGTGGCTCCGGTGACGACGCAGACCTTCCCGTCGAGCTGTCCCATGGGCGCGAGTCTACCGGATAGAGTGAGCCCCGATGACCGAGCGCGAGGACGGCGAGCACGAATACGTTCTGGGCACGGACGAGACGGAGCTCGCGCGCCTCGGGCTCCAGCACGGAGTCTGGCGCGCGCAGGCCCACGAGCACTGGGAGCGCGCGCGCGTCGCGCCGGGCGCGCGGGTCCTCGACGTGGGCTGCGGTCCGGGCTACGCGACGCTCGACCTCGCGCGCCTCGTGGGCCCGAAGGGCCGCGTGACCGGCGTCGACGTCTCGCGGCGCTTCCTCGACCACGTCGCCGCGGCCGCGAAGCGCGACGGGCTCGCGAACGTGACGACGCGCGAGGGCGACCTCCAGACGCTCGCGCTCGAGCCGGCGAGCGCGGACGTCGCGTGGACGCGCTGGGTCCTCTCGTTCGTGAAGGACCCGGGGGCGGTGGTGGCCAACGTCGCGCGCGCGCTCGCGCCGGGCGGCCGCTGGGCGATCCAGGAGTACGTGAGCTACTCGGGCATGAAGCTCGGGCCCGCCTCGCCCGTCCTCGCGCGCGTGGTGGATGCGATCCACCGGAGCTGGCGCGCCCAGGGCGGCGAGCCCGACGTGGGGCTCGAGCTCCCGCGGCTCCTCCTCGCGCACGGACTCGAGGTCGCGGACGCGCGGCCCATCACGCGCCTCGCGCGGCCGGGGACGTCGGTCTGGGACTGGCCGGGCTCCTACTTCGAGAGCTTCGTCCCGCGCCTCGTGACGACGGGCTTCCTCTCCCAGGCGGACGCGAGCGCGTTTCTCGACGAGTGGCGCGCGCGCTCGAACGACCCGGGCGCGCTCTTCGTCTGCCCGACCGTCATCGCGATCACGGCGGTCAAGCCAGGCTGACCGTGCGAGAATGGCGCGCGTGACCCTCGAGAGGCGAGACGACGGCGGCCGCTCCGGCCGCGCCGGTCCGCGGCGCCGCGGCGGCGCGCGGGTCCGGCCGCGCCC
>CAZYLP010000256.1:0-10324 GCA_964648345.1 uncultured Planctomycetota bacterium | reverse complement strand
GGATGTCCGTCCCGCTCGCGACCTTGTTGCCGAGGATGCCGCGGCCGATCTGCTTCTCGTAGCGGGCGATCAGGTCCTGCGGGAAGCCCTCGGGGTACGTCCGGAACGGGAGCTTCGAGACGACGCCGATCATCTCCCAGTGGCCGACGAGCGTGTCCTTCCCGTTCGAGACCTCCGCGAGGCGAGCGCTCGCGCCCGTGAAGGCGCCCTTCTCGCCGACGTTCTTCACGAAGCGGCCGAGGCCCATCGACCCGAAGTTCGGCATCGAGAGACCGACCCGGTCGCGGATGTGTCCGAGCGTGTCCGCGCCCTCGTCGCCGAAGCGCGCGGCGTCCGGGAGCGCGCCCGCCCCGACGGAGTCGAGCACGACGACGACCGCGCGATCGAAGAGCTTGCCTCTGGCCATCTTGGCGCCCCTCCCGGGACGAGCGTCCGGCGTGCCGGGCGTCTATGCTGCCCCCGGGAAAGGGTCTCCGCAACCGTGGATACGGAGCGGGAAGCTCTCCTGGTCGTACGCGAGGTGGTCACGCGGCGTCTCGTGACCGTCATGGATGTCCGTTCCCGCTTCGAGGAGTGGCGGCAGCGGCGCTCCCAGGGCGTCGAGGAGGAGTTCATCGACTTCCTCGTCGCGCGCGGCACGCTGGCCGCGGCCCACAAGCAGCGGATCGTCATCGCCCTCGCCATGGCGGACCACAAGGACGCGAAGGCCGAGGAGAACATCCGCACGATGGTGCTCGGCACCCCGGCGCCGACGCCCCCGCCGGCGACCACTCCGGCTCCCGCGGAGCCGCGGCGGTCGGCCTCGGGCCGGATCGCGCCGCCCGCGATGTCCGACAAGCAGTGGGGCGAAGCGGGCGCCTCCGCGTCGCGACGCGTGGCGCGTCCGTCGTCACACGAGATCCCCGCGATGCGCGCGCCGGGCTCGACGGTGCCCGGCTCGAACACGCCGGGTCCGGCGGGCGCCACGCCGCCGCCGGCGTACGCACAGACATCGAAGACGCCCCCGGAGGCGGAGACGGAGGGCGAGGTCGAGCTCGTCACCCCGGGCGGCGTCCCGGTCGGCCTCGAGCCGCCCGTCGGGACGAGGCTCGGCACCTACGAGCTCCTCGAGGTCGTCGGCCGCGGCGGCATGGGCACCGTCTTCAAGGCGCGCGTGCACCCGAGCCTCGAGGTCGTCGCCGTGAAGGTCCTGGGCGGCTCCGACCGGAAGCCGAGCTCGGGCCGCCGCGCGCGCTTCCGGCGCGAGATCCTCGCGACCGCGCGCCTGAACCACCCGAACGTGGTCCGCGTCCGCGACGCGGGCCACGCGGGCCCCGTCGAGTTCATGGCCATGGAGCTCGTCGAGGGCGACGACCTCGAGCGAGCGCTCGCCTCGGGGAAGCTGGCGCTCGAGGAGCGCATGTCGCTCGGGGCGCAGGTCGTCGCCGGCGTCGCCCACGCCCACGAGCGCGGGGTCATCCACCGGGACCTGAAGCCGCAGAACGTGCTCCTCGACTCGAACGGCGTCCCGAAGGTCGTGGACTTCGGCCTCGCGAAGATCGAGGAGGAGGACAACCGCCTCACGCGCACGGGCTCCGCGCTCGGCACGCCGTTCTACATGGCCCCGGAGCAGTTCACCGGCGCGAGCACGGTGGACGCGCGCGCCGACGTGTTCTCGCTCGGCGTGCTCCTCTACGAGCTCCTCACGACGGAGCGCCCCTTCAAGGGGGTGAACGCGGTCGAGGTCGCCGATCGAGTCCGGAACCACGAGCCCACGGCGCCTTCCTACATGATCGCCGGGATCCCGAAGAGCGTGGACGCCGTCATCGCGCGCGCCATGGCGAAGAAGCCCGACGAGCGCTACGCGAACGCGGGCGAGCTCCACGCCGACCTCGAGAAGGCGCGCGCGGGCGAGCAGACCCAGGCGCGCGCCCCCGGTCCGACGCAGAAGATCGCGAAGGCCGCCGGCGCCTACCGGGCGCCGGCGATCGGGTTCTTCGTCGCGTGCTTGCTGTTCATCCCGCTCGTCTTCTTCGCGAAGGGCAGGTCCGGCGGCGAGGGCCCGGTCCCCGTCGTGCCGGCCGTCCCCGTGGTGCCGCCGGGACCCGGCCCCACGCCGCAGCCGGGCGTCCCGCTCCCGCCCGCCCAGCCCCCGGGGCCCGGGCCCGTGATCTCCCCGACGACGCCGCCGACGACGCCGCCCGCCGCCCGCATCGAGCCGGGCGCCCAGTCGGCGATCGAGAAGGCGCGAGCCGCGCTCGATGCGGTGCCGCCGCCCGCGGCGCTCGACCTCTCCTCGGAGCCCGACGAGACCGCGAACGTCGCGGTCGAGCTCGAGCTCGCGTGGTTCGCGCCGATCTCCGTCGGCGACCTCGCGCGCGCGCGCGCCGGCGTCGAGGCCGCGAAGGCGATCTCGCCGGGGGTGCGCGCCGAGCTCCTCCGCGAGCTCTCGCTCCTCGACAAGCTCCGCGCGCTCGTCCTCTGCTTCGCGCGGCTCGACCCGGGCGCGCTCGGCGACCGGATCGACGCCTGGGGCGGCGCCCGGGACATCGGCCGCTATCCGCGCGTCCTCGACGATGAGACGCTCGACCTCCGCGCCGAGAGCCACGTCTCGTGCGTCCGGCCGCTCGCGCTCGCGAGCGAGACGCTCGCCCACGCGACGGGGGACGACTCCATCTCGAAGCGCGCGCTCGCCGTGCTCGCGGTCGCGCGCGGCGAGCCGCTCCCGACGGGCCTGCGGGCCGAGGACGCGAAGACGCTCCTCGCGCTCGCGTCGTGGCGCGAGGGCGCGCGCGGAGCCGTGAAGGCGGCCCGCGAGAGGACCGCGAAGGCCGAGTGGGACGCGCTCCTCCGCGAGGGCGACCCCGAGGCGTGGGCGACGCGCGCGGCCGGGACGGCCTTCTTCGCCGAGCAGCGGCGCGCCTGGACGCTCCTCGCCGCGGAGAGGCTGGGCGTCGAGAAGCTCCTCGGCGCCACCCTCGACACGACGCAGAACCGCGTCCGCTGGGAGGCCCACTTCCTCGGCTTCGACGTCGCGTTCGTCGCCACTTCCGTCCGCATCGACCGCGGGGCCGAGGGCCTCGACCTCGCCGGCGTCCGGCTCCGCCTCGACGCCGGGAAGGCGCGCGGGTGCGCGGCCGTGCTCGACGGCGTGAAGGGCCACGTCACGTTCGCCCTCGGCCGGCACGTCCTCCTCCTCGACGGAACGACGCGGCCGAACGCGACCGTGGGCGGCGTCGAGGTCGGCGGCGACGACACGCGCCCCGACTGGAGCGGCGTGCGCCGCCTCGACGCGACGTTCTTCGAGCGCGACCCGACCCGCGTCGTGGACCAGGGGTCGCCCGTCGTCATCTTCAAGCTCGACAAGCTGCGCCTCGCGAAGGTGCCGCTCGACACGAGCGCGCCGCCGAGCACGCCCACGATCGAGCTCTCGCTCGAGGACGCGCGTCTCCGCTCGCTCGAGGTGACCGCGGTCCGCGGCGCCATCGAGAACGCGCTCCCGAAGCTCGCGGGGGTCAAGCTCCCGCGCCTCGTCGAGCGCCGCTCCGAGTCGGGCCGCGTCCTCCGCGACGAGACGGACCGGCTCGCGGGCCTGCGCCTCGAGGGGCGGCCGGGGACGTGGAAGACGCTCGCCGACGGCGCGCTCGAGGCCACGGGGCCCGCGCGACTCGTCGCGCTCGTTCCGGTGGACGCGGGCGCCGCCGTGCTCGGTCTCGACGCGAGCCCGGGCGTGAGCCTCGGCTTCGGCGAGCCGGGCTTCGCGGCTCCCGCCACCGCGAAGGGCACCTACCGGAGGCTCTCGCTCGTCGCCGGCCCGGCCACGGACGGGCTCACGGTAGACGAGCTCCTCCGTGTCGCGGCCCCGCGCACGAAGGGCCCGCGCAGCCTCGTGATCGACGTCGCGGCCGGAGCGCGCGCCGCCGTGAAGGGTTTGAAGATCCTCGCCGACTGAGCGGGCGACTGTCTTTCTGACAGCCCGTAGCGCGGACTTCCACGCGCTCGAGAGCACTTACGACCGGCACCCTTTGTGCAACATCGCGCCCTTCAATGGGTGAACGATGAACACGGTCAAGACGGCGCTCCTCCTCGGCACGCTCACGGCGCTCCTCGTCGGCACGGGCCATCTCCTCGGCGGCGAGCAGGGCGCGATCATCGCCTTCGCGGTCGCGCTCGCCATGAACTTCGTGAGCTACTGGTTCAGCGACCGGATCGTCCTCGCCCTCCACGGCGCGCAGGAGGTCGGCCCCGAGGAGGACCCGCGTCTCCACGCGATCGTGGACCGGCTCGTCGCCCGCGCCGGGATCCCGAAGCCGCGCGTCTACGTCATCGACGACTCCTCGCCGAACGCCTTCGCGACGGGCCGCAACCCGAGCCACGCCGCGATCGCGGCGACCTCGGGCATCCTCGAGCTCCTCGACCCGAGCGAGCTCGAGGGCGTGCTCGCGCACGAGCTCGGGCACGTCCGCAACCGCGACATCCTGATCTCGACGATCGCGGCGTCGCTCGCGGGCGCCGTCTCCATGCTCGCGAGCATGCTCCGCTGGAACATGCTGCTCGGCGGCGGGCACCGGGACGACCGCGAGGGTGGCGGCAACCCGCTCGCGCTCGTCGGCGTCCTCCTCGGCATCATCGTCGCTCCGCTGGTCGCGCTCCTCGTCCAGATGGCCGTCTCGCGCTCGCGCGAGTACGCGGCCGACGAGACCGGAGCCGAGCTCTGCGGCAACCCCGAGGCGCTCGCCTCCGCGCTCGCGAAGATCCACCGGACCGTCGAGCACGTCCCGCTGCGCACGGCCACCGAGGGCACGGCGCACATGTTCATCGAGAACCCCTTCGGCCACGTGCGCTCGCTCTTCTCGACGCATCCTCCGACGGAAGAGCGCATCGCTCGGCTCATGTCGATGCGACAGCCTTCTCGTGTGTGATTTTTTGCCACAGAGGACACAGAGGGCACAGAGAGTTGGCGGGACCGACGTGGATGCCTGTTCCTTGCTCTCGAGAAGAGCGAATGAGGGCCATCCCCCCCTCTGTGCTCTCTGTGACCTTTGTGGCAAAAATCTACCGATCGATCGCGATGCCCTTCGCATTCAGGCGGAGCTTCACGACTCGATCGCCCGGATCGGCGAGCGTCGCGAAGGCCACGACTGCTCTCAGCTCGAAGCCGCTGTCCCTCGCCAGCTTCCTGAACGCCTCGACCCGCTCCGTGCGTGAGCCTCGCGCAGCGGTGGCGAGGACGCCGGCCGCCCATTTGGCATCGCGGTAACGGTACGCTTCCTGTTCGAGCTCGATCTCGTCGATCGTCCGGTCCGGGCCGTAGCCGCTCGGAGGTGACTCGAGGAGACGGCAACGAGCCGGCGTCCAGTCGTACTTCATCTCCCAGAAGGCCCGGCCGTACGCGGCGAGGAAGTCGTCGCGCGAGGTCGAGAGGACGCGGTCGATCGACTTCTCGCCGAGGGTCACCTCGAGCTCGAGAGTGCTGCGCCCGTGGTCCCCGCCGGGCGTGCGCGCGGCGAGGACGCGTGAGATGTCGGGCTCGACGGCGCTGCCGAGGAGGAGCCGCGCGAAGGAGAGGTGCTGGTCGGCGACGAAGTAGCTCAGGTTGTCGTCCACGCGCTTCGCGCGGAACGTGACCGTGGAGACGCGCCGGGTCTCCTCGCCGGGCTTCGTCGTCTCGCGCTCGGTGGCGTCGACCATGACGGTCCGGTCCGAGAAGATGCCCTTCCGGTTGCTCGACCAGGTCGCGGTGTTCGTCTTCGTGTGAGTGCCGTCGAGGTCGGTCACCTCGACCTTCACGTCCGCGGAGCGCGAGTCCCAGCTCAGGGTGAGGACGTTCCACGCCTTCAGGCTCACCGACTTCGAGAAGGCGTCCACGAGCGTGCTCGTGACGCGCGCCTCGACGAGGCCCTTCCGGCCCTCGCCCTTCGCGAGCTCCTGCGCCGTGATGAGGTTCCCGAGGACGGCCGCCTCGAAGCCGCGCCGGCCCTCGGCGTCTCCCAGGTCGAAGACGAGGTCCACGATGAGCTCGAAGGAGCTCGTCCAGCTCGCGCCCGCGTCGAACTGGACGCGGGCGTAGCTCTCGCCGCGCTTCACGACCGCGGAGAGGACCTTGTTCGCGGGGCCCGGGACGAGCTTGATCACCTCGGGCGCCACGGTGAGGCCGACGACCGCGTTCGCGTAGCCGCCGACGACGCCGCTCCGGCTCCGCGTCCACTTCACGCGGACGCGCTTCTCCTGCTCGCGCTGGACCTCGACCTTGAAGTCGCCGCGCATGTTCCAGTAGACGCCCGCGCTCGCCGAGGCGCCGAGCTCGACCTTCTTCGCGAGGAGCCCCAGGTCCTCGAGCCGCTTCCCGAACGAGACGCCGCCCGTGAGGGCGATCGAGCCCCAGCCCTCGAGCGTCCGCTTCGTGCCGAAGGGGAGCGCTTCCATGGGGCCGGCCTTCGTCGGGAGCGCGAGCACGCGCGCGCGCTGCGCCTCGAGGGCCGCGAGCGCCGTCTTCGCGTCCGTGACGCCCGCGGGCATCTTGTGCTGGTCGAGGCACTCGTAGCGGATCTTCGCGCCCGCCTGGAAGCCCGCGGTGAGCGAGAGCATGCCCGAGGGGTCGATCGGGATCGACGTGGACCACGAGATGCGCGGCCCGCCCTCGGCGACGGTGCGGATCCAGAAGGGCTCGCCCTTCCCCGCCGCGCGGAAGACGCGGTCCGCCTCCTTCATGAGCGGGGTGCGCTCCTCGTCCTTCACGAGGCCCATGCCCACGCGCGCGCCGACGTGGACGTAGCTCCCGATCGAGAACTCCTTCCCGAGGTCGATCTCCTTGTGGATCGCCTTGTCGATCTCGCCGCGAGCGATGGCGATGAGCTCGCCCGGCATGCGCGCCCAGGGCGGCGCGTCCTTCCTCAGGACGGCCTTCCCGATCTCCTGGCGCGAGCCGTTCGGGCCGATGCGGTAGACGAGCACCTTCGCGTGCGCGAACGCCGCGTCGAAGACGGCGACGTACTCGAGGCTCCCGACGGGCGGTGCCTTCTCGCCGTCGAGACGTCCGACGAGACCGGGCGTGGCCGTCGGGGAGCGCCGGACCGTGAGCACGCGCGTCGCGAGGACGGCGACGCCGCTCCACTGGACGCGGCCCTTCTTGCGCTGCTCGACGGCGGAGGCCGGGATCGGGAGCTCGGGGCTCGTGACGGTGAGCTCGAGCGAGCCGTTCTCGAAGACGGAGCCGTCGTAGTTGCCCGAGAAGTGGTACGCGCTCTCGAGCCCGCCTTGAGCCCGGGCGGTCCCGGCGAGGCCTGTCGTGATGAGTGCGATGAGAACGACCGCCGCGAGCGCGGTCCGGATGATCCTGACAGGGGCCATTTTCTCTGTTCCTCCGTCCCGCGCTCGCGGGGGCAGCGGAAGGTGGGAACACGCGCAGTGCCGCGTCTCGAAGCGCCCGTGCAAGGAGTTGGAGCGCGCGCTCGGTCTCGTCCCGGAGCCCGCGGCGCGGAAGTGTCCAGCGGCTGGACGGTCGGTGAGGGAGCGCCGGTTTTTGGTAGTTTCTCTTCATGCTCACACTCGGCCAGCGCGTCGGCGCGGGCGGCACGGCTTACCAGTTCCCGCCCGAGGTGCTCCTCCGCCACGCCGTGCTCCTCGGCGCCTCCGGCAGCGGCAAGACGGTCGCCTCGAAGGTCCTCATCGAGGAGATGATCCGCGAGGGCATCCCCTCGATCGTCGTCGATCCGCAGGGCGACCTCGCGAGCCTCGCGATCCCGGGCGACCCCGCGACCGCGAAGCAGAAGGGGCTCCCGGACGACACCGCGCGCGAGGTCCTCGGCCGCGCCGAGGTCGTCGTCTGGACCCCGGGCAGCGAGGCGGGGATCCCGCTCGGCCTCTCGCCGCTCTCGCTCGCCGGCCTCCCGACCGACGCCGATGGCCGCAGCGAGGCGCTCGGTCTCGCCGCGCGCGCCGTCTGCAACCTCCTCGGCCTCGACGTCGAGAAGGACGCGGGCAAGTCCGCCGAGGCGGCGATCGTCCTCTGCCTCGAGGACGCGCTCGCCGAGCGTGGCGACATAGGAGGCTTCGAGGGCCTCGCCCAGGTCCTCTCGCAGCCGCCCGTGCACCTCGCGACGAAGCTCTCGGGGGTCGCGTCGGGGAAGGCGCTCGAGGACCTCGCGAAGAAGATCCGCCGCGCGATGGTCGGCTCGACGGCCAAGCTCTTCGACCGCGGCGTGCCGCTCGACATCGACACGCTGCTCGGCCGCGACGAGCGGCTGCTGTCGTCATCCTCGAAGGCCGGGAAGCAGCCCGGGGGCCGGACTCGCTGCTCGGTGATCTACCTCAACTCGCTGCCCTCGGCGGAGGAGAAGGAGTTCTTCCTCGCCGAGCTCGTCCGCGCGCTCGTGCGCTGGATGCTCCAGCACCCCTCCGAGACTCCGCAGGCGCTGTTCTTCGTGGACGAGATCGCGCCCTTCCTGCCGCCCGTGAGGAAGCCGGCGTGCCGCGATGCGCTCCGCATCCTCGTGAAGCAGGCCCGGAAGTACGGGATCGCCTGCGTCTTCGCGACGCAGAACCCGGGCGACGTGGACTACAAGTCGCTCTCGCAGTGCTCGACCTGGGCGCTCGGCCGGATCACGCTCAAGCAGGACCTGAAGAAGCTCGGGAGCTTCCTCAAGGGCGTCGCGCCGGAGCACGCCGAGGCCGTCGAGGGGGCGCTCCCCGCCCGGCCCGCGGGCGAGCTCCTCTGGCTCGCGCCCGACGTCGAGAAGGGCGTCGTCCCCGTGAGGACGCGCTGGCTCGCGACGGCGCACAAGACGCTCGACCTCGACGACGTGAAGGAATTGACGACCGACGACGTCCGGGCGCGCTTCCAGTCGATCGCGCAGCGGCTCCGCGCGAAGGCGAAGTCCGCGCCCGCGCCCGTGATCTCCGTCGTCGAGAAGACGCCCGAGAAGGGCGGCGAGCAGAGCGAGAAGGGCTTCGAGAAGGGCGCGAAGGCCGAGCCCGCGATCACGGTCACGCCTTCGAGCATGAAGCGGCCGAAGAGCGGCGTCTCCCCCTCGACGTCCCAGGAGAAGCGCCGCGCGCCGGTGTCCGCGGCCGCGGAGGAGCCGATCGACGAGGGCGAGGAGGAGGCCGAGTCCGCTCCGGACGACCTCGAGATCCTGAAGCCCCGGCTCGTGAAGATCCTCCTCGACCAGATCGCCGCCCTCACGGCCGACGAGGTCGCCGCGCTCGCGCCCGACGTGCCGGCGGGCCGGATCCGCCGCGTGCTCCGCGAGCTCGCCGAGGCGGAGGCGATCCGCCGCGACAAGTGCGGGCGCGCCTTCGTGCACTGGCACCCGAAGCACCTCTTCGACCTCCCGAGGAAGCGGCTCCGCGCCGTCCTCGCGGCCGAGCCGCGCGTCCTCGAGGGCGACGCGCAGGCCAAGGCCGGCTCGCAGACGCGCTCGAAGCTCCTCTTCTTCGACGCGGAGACCGTCGGCGGTCTCGCGCTCCGGTACCTGCCGCTCCACCGCGTGCGGGTCCGCGCCGATCGCCTCAAGGGCTTCATCATGAAGGAGAAGGTGAGCGTCGAGGCGACGCTCTACCTCCATCCGATCGACCTCCGCGTCCTCGAGCTCTCGTCGGCCGAGCTTCGCTTCATCGCCGCGCCGCGCGCGCAGGCGGAGGACGTGAAGGACCTCGACGAGGTCGTGAAGGAGTTCGGGCGCACCTCGCCGGGCTCGCTCTCCGTGGACCCGGCGCTCGAGCCCGGGAGCGAGGACGCCGAGGTCGAGGCCGCGTTCCGGAGGAAGTTCGCGGTGGACGAGGTCCTCGCGATCGACCGCGTCTACATCCCGTACTGGGAGTTCGAGCTCGTGGACACCGGCACGAAGAAGACGCGCAAGGCGGCGATCGACGCGCTCCTCGGGGCGCCGTTCTTCCTCGGTACGTGAGAGACGGGCCGCGCGGGCAGATCGGGCCGTACGCCCTCGTGGCCGAAGTCGGCCGGGGCGCGACCGGTGCGGTCTGGCGCGCGCGCTCGCCCGACGGACGCGACGTCGCGCTCAAGCTGCTGCTCACGGCGCTCGACCCTGAGCGGCGCGGCCGCTTCGCGCGAGAGGTGCGCCTCCAGGACGCGCTCGGCGAGGCCGAGGGCTTCGTGCCGCTCCTCGACGCGGGGGACTCGCCGCAGGGGCCGTACCTCGTCATGCCCTTCCTCGCCGGCGGGACGCTCCGGGGCCGGCTCGCGCGCGGTCCGCTGGCGGTCGAGGAGGCGCGCGCGCTCGGGCGCGCCCGCGGGCTGATGCGCGGCGGCGCCCCCGCGCGCGGGATCGTCCCCCCGGCCCCGAAGCCCGCGAACCTTCTCATCGCCGCGGCCGGGTCGGCGCCC
>CAZYLP010000255.1:0-10329 GCA_964648345.1 uncultured Planctomycetota bacterium | reverse complement strand
CTCGACGCGTTCCCCTACCGCGTCTCCGTCGGCCGCTTCGCGATCGCGCGCGAGGACCGGGTCGTGACTCTCAAGCACGTCGAGGGCTCCGCGCCCGCGGGCGGCCGTTACTCGCTCGAGGGGACCGTCGAGCTCCCGCCCGACGCCCCCGCGGGCGGCGCCACCGCGGACCCGTTCATCCAGGTCTCGGTCGAGGGCAAGGCGATCGCGATCGACGGCGCGCTGCTCAAGGCCCTCCCGGGCGACGCGCGCGCGTCGCTCGAGAAGCTCTCGCCGAGCGGCGGCGCGCTCGACGCCTCGCTCAAGGTCGCGATCGCGCCGGCCCTCGGGCTCGACCTCACGGGGAGCGTCGAGCTCGCCGGTACGAAGGTCTTCCTCGACAAGCTCGACCCGAGCCTCGCGGGCCTCGCGGGGGTCCCGGTCGAGGACGTGACGGGCCGCCTCCGCCTCGACGGCGAGCGCGTCTGGATCGACGGCCTCCGCGCGCGGTTCAGGGACTCGCCGGTCTCCGCGGGCGGGTCGATCGCCATGGGCCGGGGCGAGGGGGACGGCGTCGCCGCGAACGGCTCGGCGACGACGCTCGACCTCGTCGCGCACGTGGACGGGCTCCTCCTCGACGAGGCGACGCGCGCCCTCGCCCGCGGGCCCGTCGCCGCCGCGCTCCAGCGCTTCCCCGTCGAGGGGAAGTGCGACCTCGACTTCCGGCTCTCGCGGCGCGACCAGCCCGAGCCCGCCGTGGAAGTGCGCGTGCGGCCGCGCGGCGTGCGCGTCGTGCCGAAGATCCTCCCGTTCGACTTCACGGACGTGACCGGCACGATCGAGGTGCGAGGCGGCGAGCCCGAGAGAGTGGAGCTCGTGGCCAAGCTCGGCCGCGCCGAGGTCGAGATCCGCCGCGACAAGCGGCTCGAGGAGTTCGTCGAGAAGGGGACGAGCGTCTTCACCGTGAAGGGGAAGGCCGTCCGCCCCGAGGAGCTCGTGAAGGCGCCCGAGGACTTCACGCGGACCGTGAAGGACTTCGACATCAAGGGCGCGATCGACCTGAGCGTGAGCGTCGCGATCCCGCCCGACGAGCGCGCGAAGCAGCACTTCGTCGCCGAGCTCAAGACGAGCGACTTCGCCGTCACGTCGGGGATCCGCTTCGACCGCTGCCGCGGCACGCTCCGCGTCGCGGGGAGCGTCGCCAAGTTCGAGCCCCTCGAGCTCGAGGGCACCTTCGCGCTCGACCACGCCGAGTGGAAGAACCAGCAGCTCCTCGAGGCGCGGATCCCGATCCGCCTCCGCGACGGCGTCCTCTCGATCGGGACGGCCCGCGAGCCGTTCGTCGGGAAGCTCTACGGCGGCCAGCTCCGCGGGCGCGTCACCGTGAACCTGAAGAGCGAGGCGGCGAGCTACCAGGGCGCGCTCTACCTCCAGGGCGGCGAGCTCAGGATCGCCGCCGACCAGCTCGCCAAGCTCGGCGAGAACGCGAAGCAGACCGGGCCCAAGTCGGGCGGCGCCGGACCCGTGAAGGGCGAGCTGACCGCGCGCCTCGACTTCCAGGGCGGCGGGCTCAGCCCGGACAAGAAGCCGATCGGCCTCTCGGGCGACGCCGTCTTCCTCGCGACGAACGCGAACTTCATCCCGGTCCCGTTCCTGGTCGGCGGGTTCGTCGACATCATCAAGGGCGCGACGCGCGGCGACTCGTCGTTCGACCCGAAGACGTTCGACAAGCTCTACACGAAGCTCCACCTCCGCCCGACGCGGATCGACATCGACCTGTTCCAGCTCGCGTCCGACACGCTCACCCTCCGCGGGACGGGCGGGAAGCTCGAGTGGGACGGCGACCTCGACCTCGACCTCCTCCCCTACAAGACGGGCGCGGTCTTCGACGAGATCTTCAAGCAGTTCGTCGCCGTCCACGTGCGCGGCAACATCGCGAAGCCCGAGACGAGCGAGATCCCCTTCTACAGCGGCCTCGAGAAGGCCTGGAACTTCATCCGCTCCGCCTTCTCGTCCGCGGGCTCGACCGAAAGAGTCGGGGAGACGGCGCCCTCGCAGGCGCCGCCTCCCCGTTGAGAGAAGCGTGGAGTCAGTTGCTGGAGAGAAAGCGTGTGAGAAGGGTTTCTAGAGAAAAGGGGTTCCTGCAGTAGAGAGGTGTCTTCACCGCGGGCGGACGATGACGTAGCCCTCGGGGTTCCCGAACGTGCGGATCGGGACGGCGATCCCGATCCCGTCGCCGTTCGGGTCGAGGGGGCCGTTCCGGCGGACGTTCGAGATCACCGTGCCGTTGCCGTTGCTGATCGCGACGTGGCCGTGGATCGCGCCCGCCGAGCCCGGGGAGATGCGGCCGCGCTCCGCGGGCGACCAGAAGACCAGGGCGCCGCGCGGCGGGTCGCCCCGCTGGACGAGCCCCTCGCGCTGGAAGGCGCGGAACGCGTTCACGGCGCTGCCCATCGAGAGCTCCGGGATGTTCCGGCCCGTCGCCCGCTGGAAGGCGACGCGGACGAGCGCGAGGCACCAGGTGCTCCAGTTCCTGTTGCCCGTGTTGGGGTTCACGAGCTGTCCCGACCGGATCGCCTGGATCGCCGCTTCGCCGGCCGAGCTGGCGCCCGCGGGCGGCGGGTCGCGGTCGCCGAGGGCGTCCGGGTCCTCCGCCGCCTGCTGGGCTCCGGCGGCGTTCTTGGCGCCGCCCGTCGCGCCGTTGTTCGCGGCGACGGTGCTCGAGGGCGTGGTCTGGGCGGCGCCCTGGGTCGCCGCGGTGTTGCCCGCGGGCGTGACCTGCGTCCCGACCGTGCTGCTCGCGGCGTTCGACGCGAGCGTGCCGCCGAGCGAGCCGCTCACGACCTGCGGCAGCGCGCCGCCCGCCACCTGCGGCAGCGAGACGCCCGGCACCGTCGGCAGCGACGCGCCCGGCACCGAGGTCGGCAACGAGAGGCCCGGGACCCGCGGGAGGCCGGCGAGGTTCGCGCCGCCGCCGCTCAGGATCCGCGCGAGGTCGGTGATCGGGCTCCTCGGGAGGAGGCCGATCTGCTGCGCGAGGTTGACGACCTGCGAGACCTGCTGGATCGTGCGGCCCGTCCTGCCGAGGTTCCCGAGCGTCGCGGTCGCGAGGCTCTGGAGGAAGTTCGGCTGCGGGTTGCTCGGCGAGGGGAGGGCCGCGACCGGGAACGCGTTCGGCAGGCTGCCCGCCCCGTTCGAGGTCACGGCGGCGATGACGAGCTGGGCCATGTTCCTCGGGAGGACGACGCGGTCGCCGTAGAGGAGCTGGCCGCCCGGGAGCTGGGGGTTCGCCTGCTGCAGCTGCCACGGCGAGATGCCGTTCCGCTGCGCGACGGTGTAGAGCGTGTCGCCCGTCCCGAACGTGAAGGTCGACGCGACGGCCGGTTGCGCCGAGGCGACGAGGAGCCCGCCGAGCACGAACGAACCGAGCGCGGCGCCCCTGAGGGTGCGTGAGCGAAGCATTCGATCTCCCTTTCCGAGTCCTGTTCCAGAGGAGATCGAGTGCACTCGTCGCGCCGATGCGTAAGTCCTTGTGTGCCGAAATGAAGAAGCGGCCCGCGCGACGGGTTTCGTCGCGGGGGCCGCTTCATCGAGTCGCGCCTGGCACGAGGGCGATGGCGCGAGGCCAGGCCTCGGCGGTTACGCGCGCCGGAGCGTGACCGTCTCCGCGGGCGCCTTCTGCTGCGGTGCCGGCGCCTGCATCTGCTGCATCTGCTCCACCGACTTCCGCATGCGGATGATCACGTAGCCGATCGCCTTCCCGAGCGACTTCGCGTCCACGCTCGGGTCGATCCCGTTCGCGCCCTTGGCGATGACCTTGCCGCCGCCGTTCGAGTAGGCGAGCCGGCCCTTCGAGCCCCCGGACGCCCCGTAGAAGATGACCGCGCCCTTCGGGGCGTTCCCCTCGCCTTCCTTCGCGAGGTCGGGGAGCGCCTTCTTGAACTGCTTGAACATCTCCTCGGGCGGGAGGCTCTCGTCCAGCGTCTGCGGGACGCCCTCCTGCTTGGGACGGCTCTGCATCTCTTCCTTGTAGGTCGTGACGACGAGCTTGAGGCAGAAGTAGTCCCAGTCGGCCTGGTTCTGGAGCTTGCCCTTCTTCTCGCCGTACTGCCTCAGCTGCTCCGAGATCGGCGTGTCGCCGGTGACGTTGCTCCGGTCGGGCGTCGTCGAGCCGTTCCCCGGGCTCGGGTTGCTGTTGCCCGGCGGGGTGAAGCCCGAGTTGCTCGGCGGGGCGAAGCCCGACCCCGAGTTGTTCGAGCCGCCGTTGTTGCTGCCGTTGTTCTGGCCGCTGTTGTTCTGCCCGTTCTGGCCGCCGTTGAACAGCTTCATGAGGTCCTGGAGCGGGTTCTGCTGCCCCTGGCCCTGTTGACCGGAACCGCTGCCGCTCCCGCTCCCGCCGCCCGAGTTGCCGTTGTTGTTGGCGTTCGGGTTCGGGTTGTACGGCTGGCGGTTGATCGGGTAGGCGTTCGGCTGGGTCTGGTTCGTCTGCATGCGGGTGTCGACCGCCGCGACGACGATGATCACGAGGTGCTTCGGCAGGCGCACGACGTCGCCCTTGAAGAGCTTCTTCCCGACGAACTGCGGGTTCGCCTTCTCCAGGATCCAGGCGGGGATCCCGTTCCGCTGCGCGACGGCCTGGAGCGTGTCGCCGTTCTCGACCGTGAACGAGCTCGCGTAGCTCGCCGTCGTGACGGCGAGGAGGAGGCCGAGGGCGAAGAACCCCAGCGCGGCGCCCTTGAGGGCCCGGTGTGCCTGCATTCGAGAACCCTTCCCTTTCCAGCTTTCACGAGGGGAAGCATCGAGCGGACCGCGCGTAACCCCTTGGCCATCGTGGGGCTCCTGGAAACTCCGTATGCAGGTCTGGGTCTCAAATGCGAGACGACCCGCCCAGGCGGGCGGGTCGTCGCAAAGTTCGTTGGCGTCTGGTCCTTGCTCACCTCGAGGGGAGGACGAGCGTCTGCCCCTTCTTCACCATGTTTCCATCGAGGTGGTTGAGGCTCGCGATCTCCTCCCAGCGAGTGCCCTTCCCGAGCTCCCGCTTCGCGATCCCGTAGAGGGTGTCGCCCTCCTTCACGACGTACTTCTTGTCGCCCGCGGGCTCGGTCGTCGGCTTGACCTCGTCCTTCTTGAGGCCGGCCGGGACCGTCGCGTTCTGCGGCGAGCCCACGGGCTCGTTCTTCTTCGCGAACTTCGAGCGCGGGAAGACGAGCGTCAAGTGCGCGCTCAGGTGCTTCACGTCCGGGATCCGCGACTTGTTGGCCTCGTAGAGGGACTCGGCGAGCTTCTCGTCGCCGAGCCAGGCCTTCGCGATCCCCCTGAGCGTCTCGCCCTTCTTGACCTGGTACTTCTCGAGGACGTCCTCCTCGTGCCTCGGCGCGGTGTTCTCCGCGACCGTGGGGCCCTTCGAGTCGAAGGTCGCGCGGGTCGCTCCGCCGACCTCGCCCGAGATGGAGGTCTCGCTACCGCTCGTGTCGGTCGCGATCCCGTCCTGGGGTTTCTTCTTACTCTTCGATCCGTCCCACATGGCCGCCACGAGGACGGCGAGCGCGATCGCGCCGACGACGCCGTACTTCATCATCCTCTGTCCTTTCGGTTATGCGTGCGCGGGTAGACGACCCGCCGTCCGGTCTCCTGTATCGGCAGGCATGGCCACCCGCCTGTAGCCCGAGAGCGCGAGGAGTTTCCCCGCGATCGTCTTCGCCGCGTCCGGTCGCGCCTGGGCCCGCGCCGCCGCGCTCAGCGCGGCGAGGAGCGGGCGGTCCTCGGCCATGGCGACGAGCTGCTCGAGCGTCGAGGCCGAGAGCGAGCGTTCGTCGAGGAGCTTGCCGCCCCCCGCGAGCTCGTAGGCGCGCGCGTTCGCGCGCTGGTGGTCGAGGGCCGCGGTCGGCAGCGGGACGACGATCGCGGGCAGGCCCTCCGCGGCGACGACGGCGAGCGTCGCGGCCCCGGAGCGGCAGACGGCGATCGAGGCCGCGCGGTAGGCGAGCGCCATGCCGTCGAGGAACGGCACGACGCGCGCGTTCACCTCCGCGGTCGCGTAGGCGTGGCGCACGACGTCGAGGTCCTCGCCGCCCGAGATGTGGACGAACGAGACGCCCGTCGGGACCTCGTGGATCGTCTCCTTGATCCAGCGGTTCAGGGCACGCGCGCCCTGGGAGCCGCCGACGATCAGGACGCACGGCCGGTCCTCGGGGAGGTCGAGCCGCGCGCGCGCTTCCTGCTTCGTCAGCGAGGACGGCGCGACGGCGTTCTCGTTGAGCGGCGTCCCGGTGAGCGTGACCTTCGCGGCGAGGGCTTGGTCCCAGTGGACATAGACCTCCTCCGCGAAGCGAGCGAGCGACGTCGTCGCCTTCCCGGCGACCGCGTTCGGCTCGAAGAGCGCGACCTTCGCTCCGAGCGCTCGCGCCGCGAGCACTCCCGGCGCCGACGCGTAGCCTCCGAGCCCGAGGACGACGTCGGGCCAGAACCGCCGCGCCTCGAAGTAGGCGCGCGCGAACCCGCGCGCGTTCCTGAGGAGCGTCCGCCACCCGAGCGGCGCGCTCGCGAGCGCCACGTGCGGCAGCTTCGCCTTCCCGAGGATCCTCTCCTCGACGGGGCGCCCCGTGCCCAGGAACAGCACCTCCGACCCCGGCGCCATCCGCTCGAGCTCACGCGCCACGGCCACCGCGGGGCACACATGCCCTCCGGTGCCTCCTCCCGCAAACAGCACTCTCACGCCTTCACCGCCTTCAACGCTCCTTGCCCTTGCCCTTGCCCTTGCCCTCCCTCGCCACGCCCGACCACGCTCGTTCGTCCCTCCGCCGCGATCCTCGACAGGATCCCCGCGGCCGCCGCGCAGAACAGGAGCGGGCTCCCTCCGAAGCTCACGAACGGGAGCGCGATCCCCTTGGGCGGGATCGACGCCGTCGCCACGGCCATGTTGAGCAGCGCCTGGAGCCCGAGCGCGAAGGCGAGGCCCGTCCCGAGGAGGAACGAGAACCGGTCCTTCGCTCTCTGCACCGCTCGGAGCGCGAGGACGACGAGCGTCCCGTAGAGGACGACGAGCGCGATCGTGCCGACGAGCCCGAGCTCCTCGCCCACGAGCGCGAAGATGAAGTCCGTGTGCCCGTCGGGGAGGAACAGCCGTTTCTGCCGGCTCTCGCCGAGGCCGAGCCCGAAGGGCCCGCCCGATCCGAGGGCGATCACGGCCTGGCGGATCTGGTAGCCGACGCCCGAGGCGTCCGCGTCGAGGTCCGACCACGCGCTCACGCGCTTCGCGATGTACTGGAGCTTGAAGATCGCGAAGAAGCCGATCGCCGCCACCGCCGGCGCCGCGACGAGCGCGAGGTGCCGGACCCGGAGGCCCGCGACGAGGAGGACCGTGATCCCGACCGTCGCGCAGAAGAGCGCCGTGCCCATGTCGGGCTCGAGGATCACGAGGCCCGCGGCGCCGCAGACCACGCCGAACGCGGGGAGGAACCCCCTCTTGAAGTCGCCGAGGAGGTCCCGGCGCTGGGTGCCCCACCAGGCCGCGAAGACGATCACGCCGAGCTTCGCGAGCTCGGAGGGTTGTCCGTTGAGCCCGGAGATGCGGATCCACCGCCGCGCGCCGCCGACCTTCGCCCCGATCCCGGGCACGAGGACCGCGAGGAGCAGGACGAGCGTGAGCCCGAGGAGCGGCTTCGCGCGCTTCTCGAGCCACGAGGTGTCGGTCGTGCGGGCGAGCGCGAAGACGATCGCCGCGAGCGCGACCCAGACCGCCTGCTTGCGGAGGTAGCTCGTCGCGTCGCCGTTCCTCAGGTCGAACGCGATCGAGCTCGCGCTGTAGATCATGACGACGCCGAAGGCCGTGAGCGTGGCCGCGAGGGCCGCGATCGTGTTCGCGAGCCGGAGGCTCTCTTGCTTGTCGTGAGCACCGCGGTGCTCCCTCCGGTCGCCCTGCGCGAGGCTCTTCATCACCGCACCGCCAGCGTCGCGAGGGCCGCGAGGGCCGCGAGGCCGGCCACGATCCAGAAGCGGATGACGACCTTCGTCTCGGGCCAGCCCTGGAACTCGAAGTGGTGGTGGAGCGGCGCGCACGCGAGGATCCGCTTGCCCGTCGCCTTGAAGACCGCGACCTGCCCCATGACCGAGAGCGCCTCGGCGACGAAGACGACCGCGACGAGTGGGAGGAGGAGCTCGTGCTTCGTCACGATCGCGACGAGCGCGAGGACGCCTCCGAGCGGCAGCGAGCCGGCGTCGCCCATGAACAGCTCGGCCGGGTGAGCGTTGAACCAGACGAACGCGATCGTCCCGCCCGCGAGCGCGGCGCAGCAGACGGCGACCTCGCCGGCCCCGGGCACGTGCTGGAGGCCGAGGTCCCGGCACCAATCGGCGCGCGACGCGACGTAGGCGAGCACTCCCTGGACGATGATCGCGAGCGTGAAGCAACCGCCCGCGAGGCCGTCGAGCCCGTCCGTCAGGTTGACCGCGTTCGACGAGCCCGTGATCACGAGCGTCGTGAAGCAGATGAAGACGAACGCGCCGAGCGGGATCGTCCACTTCGTGCACGGGACCGTGAGTCCGAGCATGTCGCGCCCGACCGCGGCGGGGGCCGTGTCCGCGACGACCGGCGTGAAGGTGGCCTCGTTCGTGCCCGCCTCGACCTGCGCCCAGCTCCATGCATGCGCGGGCGAGACTCCGAGCGGCGTGAAGCCGTCGTAGAAGAGGACGAGGAGCGCTCCGATCGCGAGGCCGACCCCGATCTGCGCGAACAGCTTCTGCCGCGGCGTCAGGCCCTCCTTCTTGTCGCGTCCGAACGTCTTCACGAAGTCGTCCGTGAGCCCGAGCGTCCCGAGGGCCACGAGCGTGCCGGCGATCAGGAGCACGTAGAAGTTGAAGACTCGCGCCCAGAGCGCCATGGCTCCGAGCGAGGCCGCGAGGATCGCGAGGCCGCCGAGGACCGGCGTGTCCTTCTTCTTCGCGTGGAGCTCGTTCAGCTTGATCGAGTGAGTCTTCCCCTCGCGGTCCTTGAAGCCGCGCCGGCGCCCGTAGCGGACGATGAGCGGCACGAGCATGAGGCCGAGGAGGAACGCGCTGATCGCGGCGCCGGCGATCCTGAGCGAGAGGTGACGGAAGATCTCGGTCGAGAGGTAATAGAGCACGGGGGCCCCCCGTGTCTTTTCGGCCTGTTACGCTCCTTTCATGAAGTGGGCGGCGCTCGCGGTCATCTTCTTGCTCTCACGCCCGGTTCACTTGGTGTCGCCGAGCCCGGCCCGGAGCTTCTCGGCCTCCTTGTAGAAGGGGTCGCTCCTCGGCATGCGCGAGAGGTAGTTGTCGAGGACGGTCTGCGCGCCGCTCGCGTCGTTCACCTTCACGAGGCCCTTCACGAGGTCGCGGATCGCGGGGAAGAAGGCGTTCCCGAGGCCGACCGCGTGGCGGAGGTGCTTCACGGCCTCGACGGGATCGCCGCCGGTCTCGAGGAGCGAGGAGCCCAGGAGCCAGTTCCCGAGGCGGTGCTTCTCGTCGAGGTCGAGGAGCTTGCGCGCGCTCTCGAGCGTCGCCGCCCAGTTCCTCCGGTCGTGGTGGACGAGGCCCAGCGCCAGGTGGGCGGTCGGCTCCTTCGGGTCGAGCGCGAGCGCCTTCGCCGCGTCCTCGAGGGCGCCCGGGAGGTCCACGTCGTTCCGCTTGACGACGGCACGCTCGGCCCAGAAGCGGGCGACGCCCGGGGCGAGGGCGATCGCCTTGTCGAGCTGGGGCCGGATGTTCACGGCGTCGCCCGAGAGGGCCTTCGCGAGCGCGAGCGAGAAGTGCGCCCACGCGTTCTGCGGCTCCTTCGCGACGGCGAGCTCGCCCGCGACGATCGGCTCCTTGTGCGCGTCGCGCGAGTCGCGCCGGGTCCCGGTGAGGGCCCGGACGAGGGCGGCGCGGCCGAGGTGGACGTCCTTCCCTCCCTTGACGCCCTCGCCGTGGGCTTCCTTCACCGCCTTGAAGTCCTCCGACTCCGGATCGAAGGCCTCGAGCTGCGAGGGCTTCAGGCGCGTGAAGAGGACGAGCCCCTTCACGGCGTGCGCGAGCGGAGAGCGGTCGTCCACCTCGAGGGCCTTCGCCGCGAGGTCGAACGCCTCGTCCCACTTCTGGTCGTCGCCCGCGAGCGCGGCCTCGAGCGCGAGCGCCTGGGCGCGCTGAGCCTTCTCGAGGCCGGCCTCGAGCGCGAGGGCCTTCTCCGCCGCTTCTCGCGCGGCCTTCGCCTCGCCGGCGCGGAGAGCGCACTCCGCGCGCGTCGCCCACGCCGCGCCCGTCTTCGCGTCGATCGTGACGGCGCGGTCCGCGTGCTCGCGCGCCTTCGCGAGGTCTCCCGCCTTGAGCGCCTCCTGCGCGCGCTTCGCGAGC
>CAZYLP010000254.1:0-10342 GCA_964648345.1 uncultured Planctomycetota bacterium | reverse complement strand
TGTGGGGCCCCCCCGGGGGGGCCCCCCCCCCCCCCCCCCCCCCGGGGCGGGGGGGGGGGGGGGGGGGGGGGGCTCCCTCCTCGTCGGCAACAAGTGCGACGTCGCGCGCGGCGATGGTTCCGCCGGGGACCTGCGCGTGAGCGCGCTCACGGGCGAAGGAGTGAGCGAGCTCGCGGCCGAGATCGCGCGCCGTCTCGAGCGCGCGGAGCTCTCGCCCGACCTCGTCCAGACCGAGCGTCAGGCGCGGCTCATCCAGGCGGCGCGCGAGCGCCTCGATGCCGCGAGCCGGCTCCTCCGCTCGCGCGAGCCCGCGCGCCTCGAGCTCGCCGCCGTGGACCTCCGCGGCGCCCTCTCTTCCCTCGGAGATCTGACCGGAGCCATCGCGACGGACGACCTCCTCGACCGGATCTTCGGGGAGTTCTGCATCGGGAAATAGCTGTAAGATGCTGATGCCGTGAGCACTTTCGCCTACTTCGTGAAGCTTCTTCGGCTCCTCCTGGCGGCCGGCCTGTTCGTCATGGTTCTCTTCGGCGAGGCAAGCCGTTCGCACGCTGGCTGTCGGACCCGCACGTTAGTGTGGGGAGGAAGAAGGGAGCTCCTTTGAATGGCAAAGAAAAAGGCCGCGGGGAAGTCGAAGCCGAAGGGTAAGAAGAAGCCCGCAGGCGGTGCGAAGAAGAAGGGCGGCGCGTCGAAGGCCGCCAAGAAGGGCAAGAAGAAGCCGGCCGCCGGCAAGAAGAAGGCGCCGAAGAAGGCGAAGCCGGCCAAGGCGCCCAAGCCCGCCCCCGCTGCCGCCGCTCCGCCGCCGCCGCCCCCGCCCGCTCAGCCGGAGGCCGCGCCGCCCGCGTCCGCTCCGAGCGAGCCGGCCCCGCCGTCGTCGCCTCCGCCGCCCTCGTCGCCCGAACCACCTGCCATGCCCTGGTGAGAGGGCGATAGAGTCAACTCACGAGCGCGCGCGGGGGGCGGAACAGAACGCCCCCCGCGAGCGTATACTCTTCTCCCATGCGCACCTTCGCTCTCTGCGTCCTCATCCTGCTCTCCGCAGGCTCGGTCTACGCGGACACCGTCATCACCACCGATGGCCGCCGCCTCGAAGGCACCGTCACCGAGCGTGACGGCAAGATCGTCGTCTCCCCGCGCAAGGGGATCGAGA
Source organism: uncultured Planctomycetota bacterium (assembly GCA_964648345.1). Taxonomy (GTDB): domain Bacteria; phylum Planctomycetota; class J058; order J058; family JACQDU01; genus CAZYLP01. Next base: position 9,192 of record CAZYLP010000254.1, on the reverse strand, counting down.
TCATCCTCGACAAGGCGGACATCGAGAAGATCGAGGTCGGCTCGTCGCTCCGCGACGAGCTCGTGAAGAAGAAGGCCGACCTCGTCCCGGGCGACCCCGAGCCGCGCTACGCGCTCGCGGTCTGGTGCAAGGAGAAGGGCCTCTCGGCCGAGGCGCGCGAGCTCCTCGAGGAGGTCCTCAAGCTCTCGCCCGATCACGCCCAGGCGCGCCGCGACCTCGGCTACGTGAAGGACGGCGAGCAGTGGGTCACCGAGGACGCGCTGAGGAAGAAGCTCGGCTTCGAGAAGGTCCACGGCAAGTGGGTCCCCGCCGCCGAGGCGAAGCGCATGCGCCGCGCGGAGGAGGTGAAGAAGCTCCTCGTCCGGTTCGCGCTCGTCTACCCGAAGAAGGACAAGAAGGCCGAGGCCGCCCGGGAAGAGCTCGACGCGCTCGCGAAGGAGGACCCCACGCTCATAGGTCCCCTCGTCGAGGAGCGGCTCGGCGAGCACGACGCCACCGTGCGGCTCGCCTTCGTCCAGCTCCTCGGAAAGGCCAAGGCGAAGCTCCAGGGGGCGAAGCTCGTCCAGCTCGCCTTCGAGGACGAGGACTCGGACGTGCGCCTCGCCGCCGCCTGGTCGGCGTGGCAGACCGAGGACAACGCGCTCAGGACCCAGCTCGTCCAGTCGCTCTACCACGCGAAGCCCATCATCCGGGACCGCGCGGCCGAGGCCCTCGGCTACATCGAGGACAGCACGGTCGTTCCCTACCTCATCGAGGCCCTCTACCTCCACGGGACCAAGACCGTCGAGGTCGAGGTCGAGCGCCCCGTCACGCGCGGGATCGGCGGCGTCTCGGTGCAGGGGAACTTCGGCGGCTACTACGTCCAGATGGGCGAGGTCGAGGTCCAGACCCGCCACGTCTACGTCTACTCGAAGAAGGTGCTCGGGGCCCTCAAGCGGATCACCAAGAAGGACTACGACTTCTCGAAGAAGGACTGGTTCGACTGGTGGGAGAAGGAGGGCAAGAAGCAGGCCGAGAAGAAGCCCGAGAAGCCGGCCGAGGCTCCGCCCAAGTAACCCATGCGCATCATCGGCGGCGAGGCGCGCGGCTCGCGCATCGAGGCGCCGCCCGGCGAGATCGCGCGGCCCATGCGCGACCAGGTCCGCACGGCGCTCTTCAACATCCTGGGCCCGATCGACGACCTGAGCGTGCTCGACCTCTTCGCGGGCTCGGGCTCGCTCGGCCTCGAGGCGATCTCGCGCGGCGCGCGGCGGTGCGTCTTCGTCGAGAAGGCGGCCGTCTGCCTCGCGACCATCGAGAAGAACGTGAAGCACCTCCGCTTCGAGGACCGGGCCGTCCTCCGCCGCGGCGACCTCGCGAAGGGCGTCGCCGCGCTCACCGGGGCGAAGCTCGCCCCTTTCGACCTCGTCCTCATGGACCCGCCGTTCCCGCTCCTCCGCCGGCCTCCGGGCCCGGGCGAGCCCGACGTGAAGGCGATCCTCCGCGAGCTCGGGACGACACCCGGCCTCCTCGCCGCGCAAGCCCGCGTCGTGCTCGAGACGCCGTCCGAGCTCTTCAGGATCGAGGCGGAGCTCCCGGCCATGGGCTTCGAGCTCTCGCTGCGCCGCGAGTACGGCTCGACCGCTCTCGTGATCCTGTCCGCGAACGCGACACCGGCGCAGTAAGTCGTACTCCCGGACACGAGGGCACGTCGTCCAACCCCTCGCGGCCCGGCACCGGGCACGGCCCGTGCGAGTGCCGGGCGAGGCTTGTTTCAAGCCGGGAGAATCGAACAGGTGCGACCCACCTCGATCCGGTTCGCGCTCTTCGGGGCGCTCGCCGCCCTGATCGCCGCGGGCCCCATGGCCTGCGGGCCGCCGCTCAACGCAGCCGCGACCTCGCGAGGCTCCTTCTCGGGCGGCGGCGGCGGGACCACGGGCGCCGCGCCCGCGGCGAACGCCGTCCAGGTCATGCTCACCGACGCGCCCTACCCGTATCCCATCTTCTCGCGCATCTCGATCCGCGTCTCGAAGGTCGAGGTGCGCGACACCGCCGGCAACTGGGTCACGATCCAGGAGTGGGGCGCGGCCCCGGGAGTCTTCGAGGTCCTCGGGCTCCGCAACGGGAAGACGGCGAAGATCGCGACGAAGTCCGTCCCCGGGATCTCGTTCAGCGCCGTCCGCATGACGATCCCGGCGGTCAAGTGCTTCACGACGGATGGCCAGGCCTACGAGGCGCAGGCGGCGAACGGCGGCGTCCTCGAGCTCCCGTGCAACTTCGCCGCCCAGGGGGCGCCGGCTTCGGTCCTGATCGACCTGAACGTCGAGCGGAGCGTCACCGTCGTCGGCGCCGACTGGCTCGACGGCGAGCCCGTCACGAAGCCGAGCCAGGTCGCGGGGGTCACGTTCCACCCCGTCGGGCGCGCCGCCTGCGTCGGGAAGGGCGGCACGATCCAGGGGAGCGTCAAGAACCCGGACGGCACGATCGCCATCGGCGCCTCGGTGCGGTGCTCGAGCGCGGGCGGCGTGGAGATCGCGTCGGCCTCCACGGACGAGACCGGCCGCTTCATGATCATCGAGCTGCCGCCCGGCGACTACAAGCTCCAGGCCGAGTCCACGGACGGCCCCCTCACGACGGTCCACACGGTGACCGTGAGCGCGGGCACGTCGCGCGACGTGGGCATCACGCTCGGCACCGACATCGGAGAGCCCGGGCCGGGCGACGGCGGCGACGAGGAGCCTCCGCCGCCGCCTCCGCCCGCGGACCCGCTCCCGCCGCCGCCTCCTCCGCCGCCCGCGGACCCGCTCCCGCCGCCGCCTCCTCCGCCGCCCGCGGAACCGCTCCCGCCGCCGCCTCCTCCTCCGCCGCCCGAGGAGCCGCTGCCGCCGCCGCCTCCTCCGCCCGAGGAGCCGATCGACGGCGACGGGGGCGGCAAGGGCAAGAAGCACGACCACGCCTGACACCCGACCGTTAGAATCGCGGCTCATGACGACAACGCAGACGGCCGCGATGATCGAGCTCATCCAGGTCACCAAGACCTACGTGCTCGACGAGGTGCTCGTCTCCGCGCTGAGCGGGATCTCGCTGCGGATCGAGCCGGCCTCGGTGACCGCGATCGTGGGCCGCTCGGGGTCCGGGAAGTCGACGCTCCTCAACATCCTCGGCGGCCTCGACCGGCCCACGTCGGGCGAGGTCATCGTGGACGGCGCCGGCCTCATGAAGCGGACCTCGGACGAGCTCGCGCGCTACCGGCGCGAGACGATCGGCTTCATCTTCCAGAGCTTCTACCTGATCCCCCACCACACGGCGCTCGAGAACGTCGCGCTCGCGCTCGCGCTGAACGACGTGGGCCGCTTCAAGCGGCGCGACCGCGCGCGCGAGCTCTTGAAGCTCGTCGGCCTCGAGAAGCGCATGGACCACCGCCCCTCGCAGCTCTCGGGCGGCGAGCGCCAGCGCGTCGCGATCGCGCGGGCGCTCGCGAACGACCCGAAGGTCCTCCTCGCCGACGAGCCGACGGGCAACCTCGACTCGAAGACGGCGGACGAGATCCTCGACCTGATCGTGAAGACGAGCGCCGACCTCGGCCGCACGGTCGTCCTCGTCACGCACGAGCGCGACCACGCGCGCCGCTACACGAAGCGCATGATCGAGCTCGCGGATGGTCGGGTCACGCGCGACGGTCCGACCGAGGAGTCGAGGCCGCAGGAGAGTGCTCCGTGAGGCTCGGCGACACGATCGCGCACGCGCTCGGGAACCTGCGCCGCCAGCGTCTCCGCACCGCGCTCACGATGCTCGGAGTGGCGATCGGCGTCTGGACGACGGCGATCATGATGGCGTTCCCGGCGGGCGTGCGGAACCTCCTCGTCACGAAGCTCGACCGCCAGGAGCTGCTCACGACGATCTACGTCTTCGGCAAGAAGGTGCCCCGCACCTTCGGGTCGCTCGACGACCTCCGCAACCTCGACCAGAGGATGCGCGAGCAGAAGCCGATCCCCCTCGACGAAGATCTCGTCGCCGACCTGAGGAAGATCCCGGGCGTGCTCACGGTCTACCCGGAGCAGCCCGCGCCCTTCACGGTCGAGTACGACGAGCAGGCCGAGCCCGGGATCGCGATCAGCGGGATCCCGCTCGACGCGGTCACGGACGGCTACGTGAACGCCGTGAAGGGGGGCGCCGGCCGCTTCTGGCTCAAGGACACCGACGAGGAGGTGTGCGTCCTCCCGTCGCAGCTCCTCCTCTCGTTCGGCATCACGAACCCCCGCGACATGGTCGGGAAGAAGATCACGGTCTCCCGGCTCATGGACTACCAGAAGTACAAGTGGGACCCGCCGCGCGGCGAGCCCGTCGAGTCCGGCAAGAAGCGCCGCGCGATCCGCCCCGAGAAGCTCGACACGCGCGAGCTCGAGGTGGTCGGCGTCTACGACTCGGACCAGCTCGGCCTCCTCGGGACGCGGATCTACGTCCCGCTCGCCTACGGCGAGAGCCTGTTCAAGTTCGCGGACTTCAAGATGGGGTTCTACAAGAAGCCGAAGGAGGGCAAGTACAACCAGCTGAACGTGAAGTGCGTGGACCGCCACGCCGTCGAGGACGTGCGCTCGAACCTCGAGGGCCGCGGCCTCGGGACCATGATGTCCACGGACATCATCAGCGTCCTGAACGTCGTCTTCACGGCGATCGAGGCCGGCCTCGGCGCCTTCGGCGGGATCGCCCTCTTCGTCTCCTTCTTCGGGATCGTGAACACGATGGTCATGGCGATCCTCGAGCGGACCCGCGAGATCGGGATCATGAAGGCGATCGGGGGCCGCGACTCCGACATCTGGCTCGCGTTCGTCACCGAGGCGGGCGCGATCGGGACGCTCGGAGGCACCGTCGGCGTCCTGGGCGGGCTCGTGACCTGCAAGATCCTGAACCTCGTCGCGACCTGGGCCCTCCGCGATCCGGGGGCGAAGCAGCTCGAGGTGTTCCAGATCTCCGTGCTGCTGGGCACCGGATTGATCGCGTTCGCCACGGTGGTCGCGATCCTGGCCGGCCTCTACCCGGCCTGGCGCGCGGCGCGGCTCGACCCGGTCGAGGCTCTGCGCCGCGAATAGCCACGGATCGAACCGCCACGGAGGATCGGAACGACCGGTCTGGCTGACTCGGTCTCACGCTGGACGGGTTCGGCGTCCTCATCGCCGACGTGGGCGCCCCGAACCTCGAGTGGACGCCCCTTCTCAGGAAGGCGCGGCGTCCGGAGCGACGAAAGAGAGATCGGGCGTGTGAAGGTATCCCTTCACGCGCCCGCCGAGCGCGCAGTCCGTCCGGGTCACACGCGTCGTGAGGCTCGCACGTCGATGGCAACAGCCCCTCAGGCTACCGCCTCAGTGAGTTCCGAGCACCAGGTCGAGGGCACGGCGACGATTGAGGCCCCGTGATTCTCCGTCGGCGCATCAAGGAACACGAGCACCGTGCCGTCCCTGTTGGTGAAGCCGTCGGTTCCCGTGATTGCGCGCGCCTCGGGGAGCCCCCGACACGGCCAGCGATCCCACGTCCCGAAGCTGACTCCCGCCGGGAATCGGACGGTCACACGGCGCGTGAGAAGGACTTCTCCGTCTTGGTACCACCGGATGCCGTCTCCGCCAAGAACACCGATCGTCACATGAGGATCGAAGCAGACCTGGACCGTGAAACCGGAAGGGTGGTGCGGTCGCAGCCACCGGACGGTTGCCGGCATTCTCGGGCCGCGCGGAGTAGGTGCCAGAACTCGATCGCCTACGCGCATTGGGCCGCCTCCTTGACCCGGAGCCTAGACAGCTCGGGCGATTACTGCCAGGCGTCGGCGCGACTCCGTCACCCCTCTGTCCGCCCCTGGCGGAGTCAGGGCTGGCGGGCCGCGCTGCGGGTCTCCGCGCTGAGGCTCCTGCAGCGTAAGCAGTGCCGGCCTTCGCCAGCGCGACGACGGCGTTCCCAGCACGCCAGGACTCAACCGCCTCAGCGAGGAACGCTTTGATCGTCGCGTTGCGAACGAGATCGACTGCCGATACCTCGTCGAAGTTCACGCCGAATGCCTCTCGAGCGACGAGGTCGATGAACGCCTTGGCGTCGACCTTGGACGCAGCCACGGCCGTCTTCGGAGGAATCTGGCCCTGGTGCTGGACCAGGTTCCTGGACGCGCGCAATCGAGCCGCATTGGCGGCGTGAGGCGGCGCGACCATCGGCACCTTCGCGGCCAGCTCGTTGACCCAGTCGCCCACCCCGTCCGGTTTCCCTCGCACCGCTCCGACGTGCAAGTGAGCTGCCTTCGTGATCGTCTCGCACGCGACATCGAGGAGGAGCATTGCGGACATGAACTCTGTGTCATGCCCGTTGTCGAGCGCCTCACTTGCGCGAGCAAAACAGGCTTCGGACGAGAAGCAACTGGAGGACGACTGTCTGCGGGAGAACGATCATTGGGCAGCGTCACTCTACGAAGTCGGGGACTACCCGTGTCGTCAGGCCTGACCAAGGGCTGACTCGCTTCCGCCGTAGAAAGGCGCGTCCTTCATCACTCATAGTTGGTCAGCCCGGTTGTGCGGAGGCGGGCTCGATGCGAGTTCATTGACCGGTTTAATCAATCGTGGCGAACGGCCCCCCCAAATGGTTCGGACCACTTTGCGATCACGTCAAGCGTGAGTGCGAGAAACTGAAGGAAACGCACGGGCGGAAGAAGGATCACCCGCCGACGTCGTGCGTCCTAATGAACAAGACGACCGGCAAGTCGTACGCTCAGAGTTGTGGCGGCTCATATGACCGGCCGCTTGACCCGCGCATAGACGCCACGCTGAGGGGAATGCGCCGGAAGTACCCGAACAACAATCCGCCGGGAAGCCTGGTGGACGGCCGAGAGCCGATGAACTGTGCCGACGTCAGGGCTCTCAACGACGCGCTCCTTGACGGGCAAGATCCTGAAAATCTTGTTCTCTTCGCGTTCCGAAGACGACGCCTAGAGGGGCAATACGAGGATTGCCTCCAGTGGCAGAAGCGAGGCCCGGCGCCAATCCACCGGTGTGCGAACTGCCAGGTGACAACTCGAGTCGTTTGTGACGCCCCTAGTGACGAGATGGACGAGCGGACCACCGACCGGCAGCGCCGCATCGACTTCGCCGGTTGGGGTGTGTGCGTCCTCAAGCATTCTCTCTGGGGGCTTCTGCGTCGCGTCACGGCATGGGCAGCGCCGCAAAGGCGCGTGAGTTAGACTGGAGGCACCAATGTGTTTCGAAGGATTCACGAAAGCGACGGACGCAGCGCTTCGCAAGTCTGGATGGAACCCGGCCCTTTCTAGGAAGGTCGAGGGTCACATTCAAGCGCTTGAGCGAGACGGGTACGTCGTGCCTGCCGTGGTTCGCGACTTCCTTCAGTCGTTCGCCGATCTGTCCTTCGAGCGCCGAGTCACGTGGAGAGTCACCGATTGGTTTGACTTCAACGCCGCGCGCGCGGCTGGCGGAGTTGAGCCGGACTTCGTGCACGAGCGGGAGACTCAACTCGCGACAGACCGACTTCAGCGAGTTCCTCTGTGCCCAATCGGAGAGGCGGATTCCGGGAGCAGCACTCTCCTCATGGACGAGAGAGGAGCTGTCTACGTGACCTCTGGCAACGCCCTGCTTCTGGTTGGAACGTCGCCAACGCTGGCGATCGAGACGCTGTTCGCTGGATCAGGCCGCTCGCGAGTCGTGCCCGCGAAGGCCGCCGAGAGGACCACGGTTGGTGAGGCGGCCACACGCTCCGCAATCAAGCCAGCGACGGCGGTTACCGCAACTGTGGCCTTCGCGACAATGATTGGCGGAGGCACTCCCAGCCCGTCCGTCAACGTGAACGCGAAGCGCGTCCCGGCCGCAGTTTCGACGGCCTTCGAGACGGTTTCCTCGTGATTCGACATGTGTGGTCGGTCCTGTGCCGCAACACAATGATCGACTCGAAATCTAACAACATGAGCATCTTCGGAGTGCTCGAGCAGGTTCAGGGAGAGATCCCGCGCGACGCCCTCGCCCAGGCTTCAAACGAAGCTGTTATCGCCATCCCATTCGACTTTGAGCTCGCGTCGTTGTGGGCTCGAGATCACGCCGGCACTCCCGAAAAGTGCACTGGTCGCATGAGGATCGAAGCCGAGAGCGGCCCGCCTCTTGGGGGCGGCTCCATCCCAATCGAGTTTAAGGAAGGGATCTTTCGCGCCCGATCCATTGCTCAGTCTAATGTTCTGCCCGTCCGTCCAAAGCTCGGCGCGTCGATGGTGTCCTTCGTTGTCGAGTTGAGCGAGGACGGCAAGTGGCGCGAGGTCGCCAGGGTTCCGCTTCAGGTTGAGCTGAAGGAAGCCCCTCCCCCCGCATCTGCCCAGTGAGGCCGGTCACAGCCGATGCCGTCACATCGCGACGTCAAGGGGCCATGGGCACGGCAGCCTTGGCGTATGTCGCTGGAAGGCGCTTGTCTTCTATGGGCACGGTCGGATTCGAACCGACGACCCTCTCCTTGTAAGGGAGAAGCTCTGACCGCTGAGCTACGCGCCCGGAATGACCCCTCAGCCTACCGGCGCAGCGCCTTCTCCGCGAGCGCGAGCGCCTCGGCCCCACGACCCTGGACGGGTGCCGCGCCCTGCGCGAAGGAGCCCTGGCCGCCGCCCTTCCCGCCGAGCGGGCCGAGCGCCTCGCGGAGCGCCGCGCCCACGTCCACGGCGGGCGCCTGGTCGCCGCGCGCGACGACGAGGGTGAGCTTCTCTCCCTCGTGCGCCACGGCGCAGAGCACGTCCTTGCGCGCCGCGACGATCTTCGAGGAGAGCGTTCGCGCGTCGCCCGCGTCGCCGCCCGTGAGCTTCTCGACGACGAGCGCGCCGCCCTTCTCGAGCGGGACGGCCGCGCGCGCGAGGACCTCGGCGCGCGCGCCGAGCACCTCCTCGCGGAGGCCACGCGCCTCGAGCCGCGAGGCCTTCTCGGCGTCCTGGATCTTGGCGACGCGGGCCGGGAGGTCGCGGAAGCTCGTCGTGAGCGAGCCCGAGAGCTCGTCGAGGACCGCCTGCCGCTCCTGGAACGCGCGGACCGCTCTCTGACCGACGACGAACGTGAGGCGCGTCTCGCCCTTCTTGGCGCGCTCGGTGGCGAGCACCTTCACGAGGCCCAGCTCGCCGGTCGCGGCGACGTGCGTGCCGCAGCACGCGTCGCGGTCCACGCCCGCGATCTCGACGATCCTGAGGCCGCGGGGCGAAGC
>CAZYLP010000253.1:0-10388 GCA_964648345.1 uncultured Planctomycetota bacterium | reverse complement strand
TGACCGTGAAGGTCTGCGCCGTGCCCACGGTGAAGTTGTCGAAGGCGGCGCTCGTGATCGCCGGCGGAGTACCGACGGGGGCACCCGGAATCGTGATCGTCTTCGTCAGGTAGCGCGTCGGGCACGAGGCCGTGACCGTGACGGGTGTGCGGCTCGCTCGGACGCCGACGAAGCGGACCGTCCCCAGGCGCAGCGCGAGGTTGCCCGCGCCCACGCCGTTCACGGACAGGTAGACCCGATCCGTCGCCGACGTGATCGTCGCGCCGAAGGAGTTGGTCAGGGTCACGTCCACGTTGAACGGCGAGTTGACCGTGACCGAGCTCGGCCCGGTGACGACGAGGTTCGTCTGTGCGGCGTCCGCCTGGAGCATGGCCGGTAGCACGAAGCACGCGGCCAGCGCCGCAGCCCGGGCGAGAGAAGTCCTCACGATTCCCCCCTTGGCACTCGAGCGCGATCCCCTGACCGGCCAGCCGCCCTGGTGCGCGAAGGAGTCTACCAGTTCTCGGGATCGATCGGTCAGGATCGCGAGCCGTCGGTCACTCGCCGCCGCCCTGGTCGGGCAAGCCCCAGAGGTCATCCCAGAAGACCGCGATGTGCGGCCGACCCGAGCCTCCCAGGATAGGGAAGGGCTCGGGCGTGAAGTCGGCCGTGAAAGGGCCGGACGTGGTCGGGTCGAAAGTGATGTACCCGTTCGTCGTGACCTGGAGGCTCGTTATGGGGGCCCCGCCGAAGAACGTGAACGTGAAGGTCCCCGGGAGGATGTTGACCCCCGTCATGTCGTCTTCCTGCGGCGCGGCTTCGAACGACCCGAGGCTCCCGACGTCGGCCGAGGGATCCCACGTCGCCGGCAGGACCCCCGTGACGGTGTAGCTGCCGCTCCCGTCGGGGTTGAACTCGATCCGCCTGTTCGTCGTCACGACCCCGGGCGGGTTGACGAGACCCTCCGGGATGCTGAAGGACCTCACGCCGTCACCCTGGTTGATGCCGATCGTCGCCGGGAGGTCCTCGTTGAAGTTGAGGTCGCTCTGGTTTCCTTCCATGCGGAGGTACTGGAAGACGATCTGGTTCGTCCCCTCGAAGAGGATCGCCTGGAAGGTCCCGGTCTCGGGGCTGCCGGGGTAGAACGCGAGGTTGTTCCAGGTGATGACGAGCCGTCGGCTCCCCGGGGTCGAGCCCACGAGCGAGTAGCGGATCTCTCGCGACGGCGGGCCGGCCGGGTTCACGGTGAGCGTGAACGTCTGCGTCGCGTTCGTCCCCACGCCGTTCGAGGCCGTGACCGTGAGGGTGTAGGTCCCGGCGGTCCCGAGGGCCGGCGTCCCCGCGAGCATGCCCGTCCCGTTCCCGTTATCGACGTATGTCACACCGGAAGGGAGGCCCGGCACGCCCGGAGGGGCGCCGAGCGTGACGCGCGGAGCGGGAGTCCCGATCGTCGTGAACACGAAGGAGCCCTGGGTCCCCTCGGTGAAGTTCGTGAAGGACCCGCTCGTGATGCTCGGCGGCACGCCGCCGCCCGCGATCGTGATCGTCTTCGTGAGGTACCGCGTCGGGCACGAGGCCGTGACCGTGACGGGCGTGCGACTGGCGCGAACGCCGACGAACCGGACGGTCCCGTTGCGCAAGGCGAGGTTGCCCGCGCCCACGCCGTTCACGGTCAGGTAGACCCGGTCGGTCGCCGTCGTGATCGGAAGCCCGAAGGAGTTCGTCAGCGTGACGTCCACGTTGAACGGCACGTTGACCGCGACCGCGGGCGGCCCGGCCACCACGAGGTTCGTCTGGGCCGCGTCGGCCGTCGAGACTCCGAGAGTCACGACGGCGATGGCGACGAGCCCGAGCGTTCGGTTCAATGGACCCTCCTGTCGTCGCTACTTGTAGAGCAGCGCGTTGACGACGATCTGCGCCTTGTCGCCCGTATCGGTGGACCAGTAGTTGAGCGGCGGCAGGAAGTTCAGATCGACGCGATTGCGACCGCCGACGACTCCTGCGACCACGAGGGCAGACCCATCGTTCCAGTGAGCGACGACGACCCCGCCGTTCACGGCCCCGTTCACCTGATGGTACGCGCTGGTCGTGGAGAACGTGGCGACTCCGGTCATGAGCGGGTGGCCGGGCAGGTCTATGATCATGCTCGCGGCCCCGAAATTGGCCGAAGAGCCGTAACCGATCAGGTTGTCGTTGTTCGCCGTCCACGCGCCCTGGATGTCGTTGTCGTTCGAAAGAAACGCCGAGAACTGCGCGGTGACGACTCGTCCCCCCCCCGTGAGGTACGTGTGGAGGTTGTTACCCATCTCGGTCTTGTTGGCCCAGGAGTAGTTCGACCAGGCGAGGACCACGTCGTAGTTCTGCAGCATCGCGACGCTCGGGATCCCGTCGCCGAAACTCCGGGAGTCGTGGATATCCACCTGGGAGAACTTCCCGGACGCGACGAGGTAGGCCTGGACGGTCAACACCGCGTCAGGCTCGTCGGCGTGGGCGAGAAGGACCTTAGGCTTGTCCGACTGGACGGTGAGCGTGAACGTCTGCGCTGCGTTCGGAGCGATGCCGTTCGAGGCTGTGATCGTGAAGACGTAGGTCCCCGCGGTCCCCGGAGCCGGAGAGCCACCGAGGGTCGCCGTCCCGTTGCCGTTGTTCGTGAAGGTGACGCCGGCGGGGAGGAACGGCGTACCCGGCGGCGAGGCCGCGGAGACGGTCGGCGTCGGCGGTCCGTTCGAGGTGACGATGAACGTCCCCTGCGTACCCTCGGTGAAGTTGATGAAACTCGGCGACGTGATCGACGGGGGAGTCCCGACCGGCGCGCCCGCGACCGTGATCGTCTTCGTGAGGTAGCGCGAAGGGCACGAGGCCGTGATCGTGACCGGAGTCCGGCTCGCGCGGACGCCGACGAATCGTACCGTCCCGCCGCGAAGGGCCATGTTGCCGGCGCCGACGCCATTGATCGTGAGGTAGACCCGGTCCGTCGCCGTGGTGATCGGCTGGTTGAACGAGTTCGTGAGCGTCACGTCCACGTTGAACGGCACGTTGACCGCGACCGCGGGCGGCCCGGCCACGACGAGGTTCGTCTGAGCCGCTTCGGCCGTGGCGCCCCAGATGGTCGAGAGCGAGACTACCGCGAGCGCGAGACTGAGCTTCAGGTTTGTCCTCACGAGTTCCTCCCTCAGCGGCCGCTCACTTGTAGAGAAGCGCGTTGGAGATGATCACGTACTTGTCCCCGCTCTGCGTCGAGTAGATGTCCGGCGGGAAGATCGTGATGTCCGCTCGGTTTCTCCCCGCGATGACACCGGCGACGACCATCGGCAACCGCGCGAATGCCCGCTTCACGATTCCCCCTCCGTTTCACGCACGGCCGCGCTCCCCCGAGCACGGAATCCGCACATGTGCGACAGGAGAGCATAACAACCGAGGCCTGGCCCCGCGACCGAGCGAAACGCTACCCTTCTCGCCGGACGGAACCCCTGACATGAAGCAGCAGTACGTCTACGCCGCCGCCTTCGCCGGCATGGCGGCCGTCATGGTCGTCGTCGCGACCCGAGGCACGGACCCCGTCACGAAGGGGCCTGTCGCGACCGCCACGAGAAGGCTCGTGATCCTGAAGCAGCCGTCCGCGAAGCACTACGCCGGCAAGGCGATCCCGCTCCAGATCGCGGTGCACGACGACTCCGGGAAGCCGCTCATCGGCCCGGATCAACCGACCGTCACGCTCTCGATCGGCGCGAACAGCTCCGCGACCACGCTCCACGGGACGACGATCGTGAAGTCGGTGGACGGCCTCATCGACCTCAATGCCGGCGCGACGTCCTTCGGACCGCGGCAGGAGCTCGCCGCGCCGAGCACGCAAATCCTCGGCGGAGCGGCGACCGACCTCAACGGAGACGATCACTCCGACCTCGTCCTCCTCGAGGCGACGAGGCTCCAGGTCTTCTTCACGAAGTCCGACGGGACGCTCGCGCCGGTCTCGAGCGCGGCCTTCGGCTTCGGCGGCACGCCCGTGGACGTGAAGCTCGCCGACATGGACGGCGACGGGCTCGTGGACGCGATCGTCGCCATGAAGGACCCGGCCTACGTCCAGGTCTTCAAGGGCGTGGAGGACCCCGCGAACGCCGGCCAGGGGAAGGGCGACTTCGTGGCCCAGCCGGTCCACGCGTTCAACGACACGGTGATCGCGTCGATCGTCCTCGCGGATCTCAACGAGGACGGCGCCTACGACCTCGCCGTCGGCGACGCGAAGAACGCGGTGCTGCGGATCCTCCTCAACGACGGGAAGGCGAGCTTCACCGAGCACGCGAAGGTCCCGACCGGGAAGAACCCGGCGCACGCCTTCGCGAAGGACCTCGACCACGACGGCAACATGGACCTCCTCGTCGCGGACGAGGGCGGCGTCACGATCATCCGCGGCCTCGGGAAGAAGGGCGAGCTCGCGGCTCCCTTCACGCTCGCGACGGGGAGCCCGGCGACCGCGGTCGCTTGCGGCGACTTCGACCTCGACGGAAAGCCCGACGTGCTCGCGCTCGTGCCTGCGAACGGAGTCCAGGTCTTCCGCAACGCGAACGCCCAGGGCTCACTCGAGGCCGCTCACTTCACGCCGTGGGTCTCGGCGCCGCCGCTCGCGGGGGCGAAGCACTTCGCGGCCGCCGACCTCGACAGCGACGGCCACTTCGACCTCGCGGTCGTCGTGGCGGACGGGTCGCTCCACGTCCTCTTCGGCGACGGCGCGACTCTCGCGGCGAGGAGCACGACGCTCGCGACGAAAGCGACGCGCGTCCTCATCGCCGACTTCACGGGCGATCACCTCCTCGATCTCGTGCCGCTCGGGCTCGAGACGAAGGCCTGGGTCAACCAGGGCCCCTCGTCGATCGTGAACGTGGCACCGAACATCCGCGCGGCGGGCACCTACACGCTCGTCGTCTCCTCGCCCGGACTCGAGAGCGTGACGACGACGCCCTTCGAGATCGAGGGCGATCCGAGCACGGATCCGATCGTGATCGAATGCAGTGAGATCACGCCGGGCGGGCCGTTCTCCGTGACGGTGACTCTCACCGACGAGTACGGCCTCCGGCTCGCGTCGAGTGGAGATCGGATCTACGTGCGCGTGAACGGCGAGGACGCGGGGAGCGTCCTCACGACCGCAGGCCACGCGACGATCGCGGGGCTTCGCGCGAGGCACACGCCCGTGAGGATCACGTGCGCGTGCCCCGCGAAGGAGCTGACCCGGACACGGATCGGGTCAGCTCCGGCGCCCTCCAGCCTCAGTTGGCCGTGTAGGCGATGATGTTCGCCTTGAGGTTCCCCGCCTCGGGATCCGGGGACCAGAAGTTCGACGTCGTGAGACCGCCGAAGAGGACCTTCCCGCTCCCGAAGGCGAGCTCGGAGAGGCTGAACCTGTTGTTCTCGTTCACGAGGATCGGCACGAGCGCGGGGTTGCCGGTCACCGTCGCGTGCGAGGCGTTGGTGCCCGTATAGCTGGTCACGACCGGAACGAGCGGCCCCGAGAAGATCGGGTGTCCCACGTTCACGGCGACCGCGTTGTCGCCGGGGTCCGAGTACATGAGCGTCACCCCTCCGAAACCGAAGTCGATGTTGCCACCCTCGTTCGGAGCCGCATTGAGGAAGAGCTTCCCCCCCGCGGCGACCCAGTTCTCGATGGCCGTCCGGTTGGCGGTGAGGAACGCCGCGAGCTCGAGGGCGTTGCTGTCGCCGCCCTCGAGGAAGACGAACGTGTGGGGGGGACCGAAGATCGTCGCAACGGGGGTGCTGAACGTGGCGATCGTCCAGTTCGCACCGAAGACGGCCGTCATGGCCGCGACGTTCGCGGCCTCGCCCTCCGGAGCCCAGGGCGCGACGTCACGAACGTAGACCCCGAAGGCCTGGGGCGCGTTCGACACCGTGAGCTTGAACGTCTGGACCGCATTCGGCCCGACACCGTTCGCCGCCGTGATCGTGAGGAAGTAATCCCCGGCGGTTCCGGCCTGCGGAATCCCGGAGAGCGTCCCGGTCCCGTCGCCGTTGTCCGTGAACGTCACGTCCAGCGGCACCGAGCTACCCGCGGCCGCGCCGGCCGTGATCGTCGGCGTGGGCGTGCCGGTCGTCTGGACGAGGAACGAACCGTTGGCGCCCTCGTTGAAGGTCGTCGAGCCGTTGCTCGTGATGACCGGCGGCGCGCCCGCCGCGACGGTGACCGTCTTCGTGATGAGGCGCGCGGGGCACGAGCACACGATCCTCACGGGAGTGCTGCTCGCGCGGACGTTCGTGAACGTGACCCGACCGGCGACCGTGGTCCGGTTGCCGACGCCGACCCCGTTCACGGACATGTAGATCCGGTCCGAGTTCGTGTTGATCACCGTGCCGAAGGCGTCGGTGATCGAGACGTCCACGCTGAACGGCACGTTGACCGCGATCCCGGGCGGCGTCGTCACCGCCAGCTTCGGCGGCCCCGCCGGTGCGGCGAAGGTCGTCGAGATGCCAAGAGTCGCCACGGCGAGCGCGGCGAACGCGACACTGCGGATCATGCGAACCCCCCGTTCCTCACGGCCATTCGCGCTCCCCCGAGCGCTCCGTGCCGGAACGGTGGGAGCATACCACTCGCGTCCGCGTCCCGGTCACGCTTCGAAACGGACGTCGTAACTCCTCCGAGCCAGCCGGTCATCGCGCACGCTCACTTCTCCCGCCGCGCCCTGAGCGCCTCGAGCTCCGGCCGCACCTGCTTCGCCACTGCCGAGTCGGGCGCGAGCTCGAGCACCCGCTCGTAGTCCGCGATCGCGCCCGCGTCGTCGCCCAGCTTCGCCTTCGCCTTCGCGCGGTTCGACAGGACGATGGGGTCGAGGCCCCCGAGGGCGAGGGCCTGCTCGAAGTCGGCGAGGGCGCCCCTGGCGTCGCCCGTCTCGAGCTTCGCGACGCCGCGGAGGTGGAACGCGGCGCGGTCGTTGGGCGAGAGCTGGACCGCCTTGTCGAGGTCCGCGAGCCCGGCCACGCGGTCGCCGCGCTTCAAGGCGATGTGCCCGCGGATGCGCCACGTGCTCCCGTCGAGGGGCGCGAGCTCGACCGCGCGCGAGAGGTCGTCCCACGCCCCCGCGAAGTCGCCCGTGTTCGCGCGCGCGGACCCGCGGTTCGCCCATGCCTCGGCGATCTTGGGGTCGAGCTCGAGCGCGCGCGAAGCGGAGGCGATCGCGTTCTCGTTCTCGCGCTCGATGACCTCGATCGACGCACGCCCCGCCCACGCGAGCGCGAAGTCGGGGCGCAGCTCGGTCGCTCTCGTGTAGTCCGCGAGCGCCCCGCGCCGGTCGCCCTTCTTCGCGCGCAGACGCGCCCGGTTGAGGTGCACGTGCGCCACGTCGGGCCTCAGCGCGAGCGACTGGTCGAAGTCGAGGATCGCGCCCTCCGTGTCGCCCCTGGTCGCCTTGACCTCGCCCCGGTACTGCCACGCGACCGCGTCGCGCGGCGCGAGCTCGATCGCCCGGTCGAGGTCCGCGAGCGCCTCGTCCCGTGAGCCCAACATCACCTTCAAGTGCCCGCGAGAACGCCACGCCGGGGCGAGCGTGGGCGCGAGCTCGATCGCCTTGTCGAAGTCCGCGAGCGCCCCGCCGGGCTGGCCGAGCCTCGACTTCGCGTGCCCCCGGTTCGCCCACGCCTCGGCGAGCGTCGCGTCGCGCTCGATCGCGGCCGTGAAGTCCTCGAGGGCGCCCCGGTCGTCGTCCTTCGCCGCGCGCTCGACGCCGCGCTCGAAGAAGCCCTGCGCGGTGAGCGTTTCGGCCGTCGCCCCCTTGCTCGAGACTCTCGTCGGCGTCGCCGACTTCACGACGGCGGTGGTCGGTGGAGTCGGGCCGCCGGTCTCGCGCGAAGGCCGGAGCACCACGAGACCGACGGCCCCGAGCCCGGCCGCTCCCACCGCGAGGAGCGCCGCCGTCCGACGCCCGCTCCGCGGCCCCGCTTCGAGCGCACGCCGGAGAGCGAGCCCGTCCCGGTAGCGGCGGCCCGGCTCGGCCTTGAGGCACCGCTCGACGACCTTGCGGAGCCAGCGCGGCGCGCCGCTCGCTTTCGAGAGCGGCTCGAAGCTGCCGTCCACGACGCGCGCGAGGATGTCGAGGAGGCTCTGCCCCGTGAAGGCGGGCCGGCCGTCGAGACACTCGTAGAGGATCGCTCCGAGCGCGAAGACGTCGGCGGGCGGCCCGGCCGAGCTCGCCGCGCTCATCTGCTCGGGCGCCATGTAGCCCGCCGTGCCGACGAGGTCGCCCCGCTCGGAGAAGCTGACGCTCTGGCTCGCGCCCGGCGCCGAGCGGTCGAAGTGCTTCGCGATCCCGAGGTCCGAGACGAGGGGAGCGCCTTCCTTCGAGAAGAGGATGTTCTCGGGCTTGAGATCCCGGTGCACGATCCCCTTCTCGTGCGCGCGGCCGAGCGCGTGGGCGAGCGAGAGGCCGAGCGCGATCGTCGCCTCGACGCCGAGCGGACCGCGACGGAGCCGGTCGCGGAGAGTCCCGCCCGCGACGAGAGGCATGACGAGGAACGCGCCTTCGCGCGCGACGCCCGCGTCGAGGAGAGGCACGAAGCCGTCCCGCGCCGTGAAGGAGCCGAGGAGCCGCCGCTCCCGGTCGAAGCGGTCGAAGGCCGTCGAGTCCGAGCGGGCGAGGAGCTTGAGCGCGACCTCCTCGCCGGTCGCCGAGCGAACGCGGTAGACGACGCCCATGGCGCCGCGGCCGAGCTCGGAGAGGAGGTCGTAGGGGCCGACGCGCACGCGTGCAGTGTGCCCGGTCGAGCACCGGCTAGCGAAGCCGGAAACGATAGACCCACCCGCGCCTCGAGCCCACGAGGAAGTCCGTCGAGTCCTTCACTCCCATGACGGCGGTCGCGACGTCTCCTCCCGTGGAGAGGTCGAGACTCTCGAGCACGTCGAGGCTCTCCGTGCCGAGCACGGTCACCTTGCCGCCGTTGACCTGGGCGACGAGGTTCGCCGTGCCGACGAACGCGAGCGACTCCGCCCTCGTCCCCTCGAGGTGTCGGTTCGCGATCGCCGTGGCTCCCTTGTCGAAGCCTTCCCTCCGCCACAGGGCGACGTAGCCCTCGGCGCCGCCCGTGGCGAACAACGAACCGTCCGCCGAGAGCGCGAGAGCGCGGACCTCCATGGTGTGGACGCGAGCCGTGGGGCCCGGGGTCCGCGTCGCGAGGTCCACGAGCTCCACGTCGCCGTACTCGCCGCCGAGGAGGAGCCACCTCCTGTCGGGCGTCGTCACGGCGTTGAGCGGCCTCGACGCGGTCAGGAGGGTCGAGGGCGCGCTGCTGTCCACGCCGATCTCCCAGAAGGTGAGAAGTCGCCGGGTGTCGGCGCAGACGGCCAGGGCCGGGCCGATCATGAGGGCGGCGGCGGGCCGCCCGAGACGCGCGACCTCCACCGGCCCGCTCCGCTCCGTCCAGATCCAGGTGGACTCCTCGTCCACGGCGATCAGCCCCTGCGCGTCGGGTCCGAGCGACGCGCTCTTGATCGGCGTCCCGTTCGTGACGCGTTCCGACCGGAGGCACGCGCCCGTCGCGAGGTCCCAGACCGTGACACCGCCGTCCGCATGACCGACCACGGCCCTGGTTCCGTCGAACGAGGGGGAGAGGCACCGCACCTCCGAGTACCGACCGGCAGGACCGGCGAGCGAACCGCCCAGCGCGTCGATCAGGCTCAGCCGCTTTCCGTGAACGAAGCGAAGGGCCTCGCGCGGGATGGGCGCGCGAGGTTGTCCCCTCCCGGGGCCGGCCCCGGAGTTGGCGTTGGTGGGGCTCGAGACCGGGCGGACCCCGGACGTCTCTCCCGGCGCCTTCGGGACGGCGCTCTCCGGTGAAGGAGGGACCGTCCCGGGGCCCGTCGCGAGCAGCACGCTCACGCCCCCGACGCCGAGCGCGACGACCGCGAGCGCGGCGCTCCGGGCCGGACGGCCGCGGCGCTCACCCTTCGCGACCGGAGGGCGCGTGGTCGCCGCCAGCGCCTCCAGCTCGGACGCGACGGCTCCGGCCGACGCCGGACGATCGTCCGGCCGCTTCGCGAGGAGCCGCCGCACCAGGTCCGAGAAGCCGTCCGGGAGATCCGCGACGAGGCTCGACGGTGACGGCGCCGGCTGGTGGAGGTGCTGCGCGTAGACGGCGGCCGCGGTGCCCGGGAAGAGGGGGTTGCCGGTGAGCAGGAGGTAGAGCGTCGCGCCGAGGGAGTAGAGGTCCGAGCGCGCATCCACTCGCCCGGAGAGGATCTGCTCGGGCGAGGCCGTCACCGGAGTGCCGACGATCTCGCCCGTCGCGGTGAGCCGGGAGCGTGCGTCGGCGTTCATGAACGCCACCAGCCCGAAGTCGGTGAGCGTCGCCCTCCCCTCCGCGTCGAGGAGGACGGTCGCGGGCTTCACGTCGCGGTGGACGAGGCCCGCGGCGTG
>CAZYLP010000252.1:9197-10400 GCA_964648345.1 uncultured Planctomycetota bacterium | reverse complement strand
GACCTCTACTTCCGCCTCAACGTCCTCGTCGTGAAGATCCCGTCCCTCCGCGAGCGCCGCGACGACATCCCCGCGCTCGTCGCGTCCTTCCTCGAGGCACACGCGAAGAAGGGCGCGAAGGTCGAGGTCGCTCCCGACGCGCTCCGCGCGCTCCTCAACCACTCGTGGCCGGGCAACGTCCGCGAGCTCGAGAACGAGGTGAAGCGCGTCCTCGCTCTCGGCGGCGGCACGGTCGTCAAGCTCGACGACCTCTCACCCGCCGTCCTCGGTCAGGTCGCACCCGGCCAAGGAAGGAGCGCGGGCGCCCCCGAGGAGGCGCCCGTGACGCTCGAGGAGGCCGAGCGGCGGACGATCATCGCCGCTCTCCGGGCCTCCAACTGGAACAAGGTGCGCGCGGCCGACATCCTGGGGATTCCTAGACCGACGCTCTACCACCGGCTGCGGCACCACAAGATCGTCGTGGAAGACGTCTTCGGAAGTTGACCGTGTCCCCGAGTCGAGGGGCTAGCGACCGAGCGGCGCGTGCCTCACCGCGAACCCGGGCCGGCGTTCGCCGCTGAAGAAGCCGGCGCCGCCTCTCGGGTTCTCGGACGAGGTGCCGAAGTACTTGTGCTTGATGCGCATGTAGACGTGCCCCGAGTTCGCGAAGATCGTGACCTTGCCCGGGCCGCTCTTCCCGAAGTGCGCGAGCTCGCCCGAGACCTTGGGGCTGCGGAGGTAGCCCCCGGCGTGGAGGACCGCCGAGACCGCGCCCGAGCAGTCGTACGGGCCGCTGAAGCTCGAGTTGTGCCCGCCGCCCCAGACGTACGGGAAGTGGCGGCGGTTGATCGCCTCGGCCTTCTGCATCATCTTGTGGACCTTCCGCTGGCGCGCCTTCTTCTCCTTGCGGCGCTTCCGCTCGAGGCGCTCCTGCTTCTTCTCGCGCTTCCGCTCGAGGCGCTCGCGGCGCGCCTCCTTCTTCTCGGCCGGCGTCATCGGGTTCCGCTTCGGCGCGGGCCTCGCCGCGGAGACGCCCGCCTTCGCCGCCTTCGGCGCCTTCTTCGCCTCGGCCACCTTCGCCTTCGCGGGCCTGGCCGGCGCCGGCTTCGGCTTCGGCGCCGTCGTGCCTCCGTTCTTCGGCTTCGCGTCGACGACCGGCGCGAACATCGAGACGAGCATCAGCCCCGCGAGTAGCGCGCTCTTCGTTCTCATGCCGATGCGGGT
>CAZYLP010000252.1:0-9187 GCA_964648345.1 uncultured Planctomycetota bacterium | reverse complement strand
GTTCTCATGGAACCCTCTCCTCACCCTGAGACCAGTGACGAGAGCGCGGGTCGTGCCAGCGCGAAGACCTCGACGGCTCCAGACGATCCGCCGCGAAGGCGGTGTCCGGACGCGGCCATCCGCGCCAGAGCCATGCGGGAGCGCGAGCACGACTTGCTTGCCTCCGACCCGTCGCGCGCGACGGTGGCTCGGACAAGCGGAGCCTGCTCTCACAAGCCGACGGCCCAGTCGATGTGCATCTGAGCCCCCGTCACGAGCCGACGACCCAGTCGATGTGCATCTGAGCCCCCGTCACGAGCCGACGACCCAGTCGATGTGCATCTGAGCCCCCGTCGCGAGCCGACGACCCTGTCGATGTGCATCTGAGCCCCCGTCGCGAGGACCCTCCCCGCGATGGAGCCTCGCCTGCACTCCCTCGGTGCATCCAGGGCCTCATCGCGCGCGATGGAGCCTCACCTGCACTCACTCGGTGCATCCGCGGCCTCATCGCGAGGACGCCGATCGCGACGAGGCCTTGAATGCACCTCAGGTGGCGGTCCTGCTTCGCGGGCCCACCCCACTCGTCGCCGGCAACCACGCCTTCGGGCCGACGACGTTGTCTCTGCCCACCACGCCCGCCGGCCCTCCACGCTCGCTGCCGGCAACCACGCCTTCGGGCCGACGACGCTGTCTCTGCCCACCACGCCCGCCGGCCCTCCACGCTCGTCGCCGGGCAACCACGCTTTCAGGCCGACGACGCTGTCTCTGCCCACCACGCCCGCCGGCCCTCCACGCTCGTTGCCGGCAACCACGCTTTCAGGCCGACGACGCTGTCTCTGCCGACCACGCCTTCGGGCCCTCCTCGCCCGCGGTCACAGGGTCGTTGCGAAGACCGAAACGACCTCGACGCTCTAAGCGAGTGTTGCGACGACCGCCGTCTGAAGGCGTCATGAACGGTGAGCTACTGCCGCCGCAGCACGATGGAATCCCGAGCACGCCGTCACCGCACGAGCGCTTCGAGCTCCGTCCTGAGCGCAAGGAACGGCGGCCACCTCTCGAGCGCGGCCTTCGCGTGCTCCTTCGCGCCGGCGAGGTCGCCCGACTCCTTCGCGATCCGCGCCAGCAGCTCCTCGGGCTCGTAGAACCGCGGGTCGAGCGCGCGCGCCTCCTCGGCGAGCGCCTGCGCGCGGCCGAGCTCGCCCGCCGCGAAGGCGTCGCGCGCCGCGATGAGCTTCTTCCGCTTCGCGAGGTGCTGCTCGTAGGGGCCCGCGAGGAGCGGGTCCTCGGCGAACGAGCCCTCGTCCGACGGCGCCCACTTCGGGTCGCCGAGGAGCGCATCGATCGGGACGCGGAGGAAGCGCCCGAGCGTGTGGGGCGCACAGGAGACCCAGAGGACGCGCTCGGTCGCGTCGATGACGACCGAGTGAGTCGCGACGAGCGCGTCGATCGCGCCGCGGTTGCCGAGGCCCACGTCGGCGCCCTTGGGACCGCGCCGGTCGCGGAGGACCGAGAGCGCGCTCTCCGCGTCGAGCTGGCCGCGGAGAGGCGTCGTGAGCTCCTCGAGGCGGCCGAGCCGCTCCTCGGTCGTGGCGTCGCTCCGCCGCTTCGCGTTCGTCGAGTCCTTCGCGAACTCGGGGGCGAGGAAGTGGTTCGCGACGAGAAGGAGCCCGTCCTTCGCGTCGCGCACCGCGCAGCGGCCGGGCGACTTCTCGACGACGAGGACCCTGTCCTCCTTGCCCGAGGCGAGGACGTAGCTGTCGGACACGAAGACGGGCGCCGAGCGGATGATCGCGACGGCCTCGTCGAGCGTGCTCGCTCGCTCGAGCACGTCGCGCACGACGAGCGAGACGGGCATGCCGCACGACGCGTCGTCGTCGCTCGCGCCCGAGTTGAGCGCGCACGCGATGCCCGCGGCGTTGAGGCCGCTCACGGCGCCGACCATGCCGCTCCACGCGACGTGGACGAACGGGATCCCGCTCGCGGGCCGGCAGGCGATGACGACCTTCTCCTCGTCGAAGATGCGGCCGGCCTCGAAGTCGAAGTTGCGCGCGAGGAGGACGCGGCCGTCCTTCGTCGCGGGCTTGCTCGCGGCGAAGGCGGTGCAGCCGGAGCGGAGCTCGTCGTAGTGCCCCTGGAGGAGGGGGTTGTCGATGAGCATGTGCCCCACGTCGTGGATCGTGTGGTAGCCGAGGATCCGGTGGTAGAGCGGCCCGTCCTCGGAGTGGCGGTCGCGGCGCGCGGCGCGCGCGAGGCCGAGGATCTCGAGGCGGCGCGCCTCGGGGATGAACGCGGAGAGGTTCCGGTGCTGGAAGAGGACGAACTTCCTCAGCGCCCACTGCGCCGTCTTCGACGGGACCCACGCGTCCTTCGCGCGGTAGAGGACGTCCTCGAGCCTCTCGGGCGCGTCGCCCGAGAGCTTGCCGTTCGCGAAGCCGAGCTCGAACGGGTCTCCCTCGAGCCGCATGAAGCGGACGCCCCGGTGGACCCGCGACCACGAGCGGCCGATCCGGGCGACGCCCGCCGGCTCCTCGTAGACCGGCTGGTCCACGATCCGGGCCGGCCCGGCGAGCACGGGCTCCGGCGCGATCGCGACCGCCTCGACCCAGACGGAGAACGAGACGAGCGCGCCCGCGAGGCCGAGCACGATCGCGAGGAGAGCCTTGAAGATCCGTCGCCGACGAGGCGTCACAAAGGGCGATTCTAGCGTGCTAATCTCTCCCCCATGAGGTGCGTGATGCGGAAGGCGCTTCTCTTCCTGGGCGTGCTCGTCGTCGTCGCGGGCTGCAAGACCAAGGTGCGGCAGGACGCCGTGGCCGCGCGGCCCGCGGATGCCTCCGTACGGATCGACGCGTCGGCCGAGGAGACGATCCTCAAGGCGGGCGTCCTCATCATCCCGATGAAGGTCACGAACCGCCGGGACAGGTTCATCCAGGTCTTCTACGACCGGTGCGAGCTCGAGGACACGAACGGCGACCGCCGCAAGCGGAAGACGACGCCGCAGTCGAACATCACGATCGGGCCGGGCAAGACGGAGAAGTTCAAGATGGTCTTCGGCGAGCCGAGCCGGCCGCTCGCGGGGACGTCGTTCCGTCTCTGGCTCTGGATCCAGCCCACGGACGGGAGCGGCCTCATCGAGAACATGCCGCCTCTCGTGATCGGGGCCGGGCCGTTCGCCAAGCCCGAGCAGCCCTTCGTGAAGCAGCAGCAGCCGAAGGACATGCTCCCCCCGCCGACCGAGGCGCCCCCGACCGTCGCGCCGCCTCCGCCGGGGACGCCGACCGCTCCGTGCACGACGTGCGGCGAGCCGCGCCCGAAGGGCTCGGCCTCGTGCCCGCACTGCGGCCTTCCGTGAGACCGTCCGCCGCTCTTCTCGTCCTCGCTCTCGCCGCGGTCTCGATCGCGGAGGAGCCGAAGCCCCTCGACGACTTCGTCGCGAAGGTGAAGAAGGGCATGGCGGACGTGAAGACGACCCGCGGCCGCTTCAAGCAGACGAAGCGGCTCGCGGCGTTCGACGACAAGGTCGAGAGCTCGGGCTCCTTCGCCATCGAGCGGCCGTCCAAGCTCCGCTGGGAGATCGCCGCCCCCTTCAAGTCGATCCTCGTCATCGCCGGCGACAAGGGCGCGCGCTGGAACGAGCACAAGAAGACGGTCGAGAAGTTCTCCCTCGCCGAGAAGCCCGGGATCGACGTCGCCGTGAAGCAGATGTTCACGTGGTACTCGGGCGACTTCGACGACGTGAAGGGGACCTTCGAGCCGTCGATCGAGAAGGACGGCCGGACGATCGCGCTCGTCCCGAAGAACGACAAGCTCAAGTACTTGAATGCGAAGGTGCTCATCAAGTTCGCCGAGGGCTTCGCGACGATCGAGTCGATCGTCATCGAGGAGAAGGGCGGCGACCGCACCGACCTCGTCTTCGAGGGCGTCGAGCTCAACAAGGATCTCGACGCGAAGACCTTCGAGATCGCGGACAAGTAAGCGAGGAGCGATGAGCCTCGGCTCCTCCGTCGCCGGCGTCGTGCGGATGCTGCGAGCGCGCCGCGGAGCGACCTTCGCGGCCGTCGCGGTCGCGACGGCCGCGCTCGCCGTCGTCGCGAGCGGGCTCCGCTTCGACGAGGACCTCCTCGCGTTCCTGCCCGTGGACGACCCGCGGATCTCCGAGCACCGGCGCGCGTTCACGGCGCTCAAGGCGCTCCAGACGATGCGCGTGGACCTGGGGCCCGCGGAGGACCCGGAGCGTCTCGCCGCCGCGGCGCGCACCTTCGCGAAGGAGCTCGCCGTCTCGCCGCTCATCTCGAGCATCTACACGGGGCCCGCGGAGAAGGATGCTCTCGAGATCGCGACGGAGCTGCTCGGGCTCGCCGAGCGCTCGCTGCCCGCGCTCGTCGCGCCCGCGGAGGCCGCGGCGATCGTCTCGCAGTACACGGCGGACGACCTGCTCCGCGACAGGCTCCGCGATCACTTCGTGACGATCAACACGATCGAGGGGCAGGGCGGGAAGACGGTGATCCTCCGCGACCCTCTCGGTCTCGAGGGTGCTTTCTGGAAGCGCGTCCAGGAGCTCCGGTCGGCCGCGGGCGGCGCGCGCTACGAGCGCGGCCGGATCGTCTCCGCCGACGGACGGCACGCCCTGTTCCTCGTCGAGCCGCGCATGGCGGCGAGCCGCACCCGGGACGCGGAGGAGGTCCTGACGCTCGTCCAGTCCGCGACGCGCGCCGCGAACGTGGCCGCGCCGGGGAGCGGCGCGCTCCACGCGATCGTCGCCGGAGGGCACCGCTCGTCGATCGAGAACGCCCGGGCGATCAAGCGCGACTCGTGGCTCTCGTCGGTCGTCTCGCTCGGCTTCATGCTGCTCGTCTACGCCCTCATCTTCCCGCGCTGGTGGGTGATCCCGCTCACGGCGCTCCCGCTCGTCTTCGGCGCGGTCTTCGGGATCGCGTCGTGTGCTCTCATCCTCGGGAAGGTGAACGCGATCGCCGTCGGCTTCGGCGGGATCCTCCTCGGGCTCGCGGACGACTTCATCGTGCACCTCTACTACTTCTACGAGGTGCGCGCGCGCGACGGGCACCCCGAGCCTGCGGTCTCCGCGGTCGAGCGCGTGACGGGTCCGACGCTCGCCGCGGGCGCGTCGATCGCGGCCGCGTTCATCGCGCTCGCGGCGTCGGGCTTCCCCGGGCAGCGCGACCTCGCGGTCTTCGCGACGACCTCGCTCGCGGGCACGGTCGCGTTCTGTCTCCTCATCCACCCGCTCCTCCTCCCGAGCAGCAAGGCGCCGCGACCGCTCCCGCAGGCGGGCGGCCCGATCCGCTTCTTCATGGCGTTCGTCGAGCGCTACGAGAAGGGAGTCCTCGCTCTCGTGGTCGCCGCGACGCTCGGGCTCGGCTACGCGGGGCTCGGGCTCCGGTTCGAGGACGACCCGCGCGAGATCGAGCTCAAGTCGCCCGCGGTGCGCGCGGACGAGGCCGAGCTCGACGCGCGCTGGGGGAGCGGCGGCGGCTTCGCGCTCGTCGTCGCGCGCGGCGACACGCTCGAGGAGGCGCTCGCGCAGGACGACCGCGTCTACGCCGCGCTCGTCGCGCTCCGCGAGGCCGGCGTCGTGACCGGCGTGAGCTCGGTGGCGCCGCTCCTGCCTTCGCGGAGCACGCAGGAGGCGCGCCGCCAGGCGTGGCGCGCCTTCTGGACCGAGGAGCGGCGCGCCGCCATCCGCGAGCGGCTCGTCCGGCTCGGCGCGGCGCATCGCTTCTCGGCGCGCGCGTTCGAGCCGTTCTTCGCTCGCCTCGAGGGCGAGGGCGCGCTCGTGGACGCGGAGGCCGTGCTCGCGGGGCCGCTCAAGGGGCTCGTCGGGCCGCGCGTCACGCGCGACGAGCGAGGGTGGCTCGTGACGACGATCGTCCGGCCCACCGCGACCGGCGACGACTCGCTCGCGTGGGTCCCCGGGCTCGAGCGCGAGACGGGCGCGTTCGTCACCTCGGGGCGAGCCTTCGCGCGCGTGATCGGCGCGCTCGTCCGCGAGCGGCTCGTGACGAGCAGCGCGCTCGGCCTCGTCGTCGTGCTCGCTCTCCTCGTGCCCGCGCTCCGCCGCCCGCGGCACGTGCTCGCCGCGGCGATCCCGCTCGTCGTCGGGCTCGTGTGGTCGGCGGGCGTCTTCGCGCTGACGGGCACGAAGCTCAACCTCATCAACTTCCTGATCCCGATCCTCACGTTCGGGCTCTCGGTCGATTACGTGCTCTTCCTCGCGAGCGGCTATCTCCAGGAGGCGGGCGCGCCCGACGAGGTCGAGCAGGCGCGCGGGGCCGTGGTCGCCTACTCGGCGACGACGCTCGCGGGCATGGCGAGCCTCCTCCTCGCGAAGCACCCCGCTCTCTGGTCGGTCGGCGTCGTCGCGCTCGTCGGCACGAGCTGCTCGCTGCTCGCGATCTTCCTGGTGACGCCTTCGCTCCTGAGGCGGCGCGGCCGGGGTTAGATGAGCTTCCGGTGCGGCCACGGCAGCAAGCGCCGGGCGACGAGGGCCGTGTTGAGCCACGAGATCCGCACGTTGTCGCGGAAGAGCTTGAAGTGAGAGATCCGCTCCTCGGGCGGCGGGTAGTGGACCCTGACGGGGACCGAGAGGACGGGGAGGCCCGCCCACGCGGAGCGGACGATGACCTCGACCTCGAGGTCGAAGCGGTCGCGCCCGAGCGCGAGGCGGGTCACGTGCTGGAGCGGGTAGACGCGGAGGCCGCACTGCGAGTCGGCGACCCGCACGCCGGTCTCGAACCAGACCCAGAAGTTCGAGAAGGAGCGGCCGAAGTGGCTCTTCCCCTGGACGTGGCGGTCGCCCTGCCACTCGCGCGCGCCGACGACGAGGGCGTTCCGGCTCGCGCGGGCCGCCTCGACGAGGAGCGGGATGTCGTCCGGGAAGTGCTGGCCGTCGGCGTCGATCGAGACCGCGTGCGTGAAGCCGCGCGAGAAGGCCTCGCGGAAGCCCGTCTTGAGCGCGGCGCCCTTGCCGCGGTTCTCGGAGTGGGTGACGACCTCGCCGCCCGCGTCGTGCGCGCGCTCGCCCGAGCCGTCGCGCGAGCCGTCGTCCACGACGAGCACGGAGTAGCCGAGCTTGCGCGCGCCCGCGACGACGTTGCCCACGGTCTGCGCGTTGTCGAAGACCGGGACGAGGACGCACGGCCTGAAGTCCGTCGCCCCGGCACCGATGACGGCGGCGAGCTCAGACATGGAGTCCGCACCGCTGCGCCCACGCGCGGAGGAAGTCGGGGAGGACGAGCACGAGCTCGCCTGCCTGGTCGGTGAGCACCTGCCGCGTCGTCGCGGTCGCGGCGACGACGCCGTCCGCGAGGCGCACGACCTCGTACTCGAAGTCGAGCCGCGGGATCCCTTCCCACCTGAGCCGCGCGTCCACGCGCGCCTTGTCGTCGAGCCGGAGGGGCGACTTGTAGCGCACGTCGCACTCCACGATCGGCGCCGCGTAGCCCTGGGCGAGGAACCGCGCCGGCGTCAGGTCGCCCTTCGCGAGGACGGCGTCGCGGCCGAGCTCGAGGTACTTGAGGTAGTTCCCGTGCCAGACGACCTGCTGGGCGTCCACCTCGGGGAAGCGCACGGCGAGCTCGGCGCTCGCGGCGATCAACTGTGTCTGGGTCGCGTCGGACACGGTCAGCTAGACTAACGGACCGCTGCAAGCGCGACAGCTCCAATGAGTCACGAAGGCGTCATCGACCGGATCCCGCACAAGGCCCCCGCCCGGCTCGTGGAGCGTCTCCTCCGCGCCGACGCGGAGTCGGCCGAGGCCGCCCTCGTCGTCGCCGACGGCCCGTGGCTCCGCGCCGGAGCGCTGGCCGCCGAGGCCCTCGTCGAGGCTCTGGCCCAGACCTGCGCGCTCCACGCGGCGGCGAACGCGCCGCCGGAGGCGCGCCTCGAGGGTGTGCTCGCCGCGCTCACGCGCTTCTCCTTCCCGCACCGGGCCGTCCCGGGCGACGAGGTGCGGCTCTATGTGAAGCTCCAGACGCGCATGGGGCCGCTCGCGGCCTTCGAGGGAGTCGCGAGGGTCGGCGAGCGCGAGGTCGCGAGGGGCGACCTCCGGGTCCTGGGGGCGGCGTCGTGAAACCGGAGACCTTCCTCGAGAAGCTCCCGCGGAGCGTCTACGTCCACCTCGGGCTCCTCGCGCTCTTCGCAGGCTACGCGTTCCTGTTCGGGCCCTTCGTGCTGCTGTTCGTCCTCCTCGGCTTCGACCCCGAGCGGCGCCACACGGCTCGCCTCGGGCAGTTCGGCTTCCGGGGCTTCCTCACCTGGTGCGTGTGGATGACGCAGGAGCGCGTGCGCGGGCACATCCCGAAGGAAGGCTCTCGAGATTCCGCGTACGTGATCGTGTCGAACCACGAGTCGAGCCTCGACACGTGCCTCTCGCTCGCCTTCGCGCCGCGGCCCGCGCGTCTCGTCTCGAAGCAGTCGAACCGCCGGATCCCGATCATCGGCCTCGCGGCGTGGGCGAGCGGGATCCTGTTCCTCCCGGAGCCCGCGCTCGCCGACGACCGCGAGGTCGGGACGATCGGCGACGTGGGCGCCACGATCGAGGAGGCCGTCCGCTGCATCGAGCGCGGCGTCTCCGTGATCTTCTTCGCCGAGGGGTCACGCGCCCGCGGGAAGGGGATCCGTCGCTTCAAGAAGGGCGCGTTCGAAGTCGCGGCCGCGACCGGCGCGCCGATCCTCCCCATGGTGATCGTGGGCTCGGGCGTCTTCATGCCCGTCGGCGGCGTCGTCCCGCTCGGGCCCTACCGGATCACGATCGAGTTCCTCGCGCCGCGCCGGATCGAGGGCGACGTGGACGAGTTCCGCCGCAAGCTCCGGCAAGAGATCGCCGCGCGTCACGCGGAGATCCTCGCCGAGCCGTTTCACGCGCCGACGCGCGCGGAGATCGCGAGCGTCCCGACCTCGGCGCCCGCGGAGGAGAGCCTCGAGCGCACCGTCACGACGTCTCCCTGACGCGAGGGCGGCTCGAGCTCGGACGTGACGGGCTCGCCGGGGGCGATGCCACGGGAGAGCTTCATGCGGTCGAGCGTCCTCAGCTCGAGCGAGGAGCCGACGGCGTGCTCGGCGTGGGCGAGGACGAGGCCGACGAGGACGTAGGCCGGGACCACCGGCCGGCCGGGGAAATGGCCCTGGAACAGCGGCCACTCCGCGGGGAAGACGGCGGTGGCGTGGGTCGGTGAGCGGTCGTGGAAGA
>CAZYLP010000251.1:0-10403 GCA_964648345.1 uncultured Planctomycetota bacterium | reverse complement strand
CCGCGATCGAGATCGAGATCGTGAGCATGTAGTCCACGAGGAGCGCCGAGCCCGACACGACGCCCGCCTTGGCGCCGAGGAGCTGCGTCGCGACGCTGTAGCCGCCGCCGCCCGCCGGGAACTGCTCGATGATCCAGCTGTAGCCGTAGCTGATGATGAAGACCGTGAGCGCCGTCGCGAGCGCGAGGAAAACGGCGAGGTACGTGTGGTCCTCGCCGCCGTGCATGAGCGCCTTGAACGCCTCCTCGGGGCCGTAGGCCGACGACGAGAGGCCGTCCGCGCCGAGGCCGACCCACGCGAGGAACGCGACGAGCGCGATCTCGTGGTGGACCTTCTCCTCGCGCGGGTTCCGGGGCGGACCGACGAGGGTGCGGCGGACCTTCCCCCAGAGAGTGGCGGGCCGGGTCTCGACGACGGGCGCGATGGGCTCCTTCGAGAGGATCGGGGCAGGCCCGACGCCGCTGTCGAAGAAGTGCTGCTCGGGGGTCTCGGGGGCCATGGTCGTGCCGCGCTAGGCGTTGCACACTTCGCGCCGGACTCCGAGCCCTGCAACCTGGGACGGGGCGTCACCCCCCGTTGCAGCGCGCAACGTCCGCTCCGTGGCTCGTTGCGTCCGGCAACCTCCCGACGGTCAGAACCTCACCATGAGCGCGACCGTGAAGCGGTTCTCCGCGCTCCTCAGGTCGGGCTCGAAGCCGGCGACCGCCGAGCCTGCCGGAGCCTGGTTGCCTCCGGGGGGAGTGACACCGCCTCGCCCCGCGAAGTAGTTCACGTTCGCCACGCGCCGCGTGTACTCGACGCGGAAGATCACGTTCTCGACCGGCATGAAGTCGACCGTCGCCTGCCAGTCGAACGCCGTGAACCTGTCGCCGGGGTTCGCGGTGAAGGACGGAGTGCCGGACGCGGCGGTCGCGCCGTTCACCGGCGGGAGGAGGACGAGGTAGCGGCCCGGGTTCTTGATGAATCCGCCGCCGATCGTGAAGCCGACCTTGTTCTCCCAGAACCAGACGCGGTGGTAGGCCATCATGCCGACGAAGTACTGCTTGTTGTACGAGACCCCGCCGCCGTCCTCGTTGCCGTAGTCCACCGTGAGCGAAGCGGCCGCGCGGCTCAGGAAGACGGCGGGGTCGTTCCAGTAGCGGACCATGATGCTGTCGTCCGTGTGGATCCGGCGCCGTCCGGGCGTGTTCAACGTGTCGGTCCCGTAGTACTGGTTACCGAGGATGATGAGCCACTCGGCGGGCGCCCACTTCACCTGGAGGCCGAAGCCCCAGCCGTCGTTCCACGTCCCCTCGCTGAACTTGCCGTAGGCCTGCCAGCCGTTCACGAGCCACGGCTCGATCTTCAAGTTCTTGATCGGATACCACTGGACGCGCACGCCGTTGAAGAACCAGGGCGTGTTCGAGGAGACGTACGACGGTTGGTATGTCCAGTTGTCGAAGTTGTAGTAGCTCCACAGCCCGACGTACGACATGAAGATCCCGGCCTGGATGTTGATCCCGCCCATGACGTCGAGGTGGTAGCCCGCGTACGCCTCCGAGAGGTAGCGGTAGGCGTTGTCGAGGTTCCACTGGCCTCGGTTCGGACTCGAGTCGTTCCGCGGCGTCGTCTGCGAGTACATGCCGAGCTGCGTGAGGAACCGCGCGTGCGCGCCCTTGTAGTAGAAGTCGCCGCCCGCTCCGAGCTGGGTGACCTGCACCTCGTTGTGCCTGAAGACCTCGCTCGAGCCCGAGATCGTGTCGTCGCGCGGGCGCGCGAGCGAGTAGTGATAGGCGACGTCGGCCCGGACCTCGCCCGTGAACGGCCCCCATTTGAGGACGGCCTCCTTCGGCGAGAAGTGACCCGGCGCCCACGTGAGGTCGAAGCCGTCGAACGGGATCACTTCCGGCCGGTAGTCCTTGTTCTCCGAGGGCGTCGAGGGGGCGTCGCCGGGCGCTCCCTGCTTCTGGGGCTGGGCCGCATCGCGCGCGCGCTCCTTGGCCTCGAGCGCCTCGAGGCGTCTGCGGAGCCCCTCGAGCTCGGCCTCCTTGGGAGGCGGCGCGGCGTCCTCTCCGCGCCCCGTCGCCGTGGCGGCCGCGACGATGAGCAGCACGACGAGAAGCGAGCGGATGGTCCGGGACATGGGAGCCCCCATTGCACGCACCCGACGTGCCGCGAGGTCGTCGCGCGCAAGACCGGGCACGCCGCTCTCCAGAGTGACAACGTGCGACGCCGACGCGAGCGGGACGTGGCAAACTGCAATGACCGACATGGCGCGCGAGACGACCAGACCGGAGGACTTCCTCGAGCTCCTCGAGCGCTCTCGACGGGGGCGGCTCAAGCTCTACCTCGGCTTCGCGGCCGGCGTCGGGAAGACGTTCCGCATGCTCGAGGAGGCGCACGGTCTCAAGCGGCGCGGAGTGGACGTCGTCCTCGGCTACGTCGAGCCCCACGAGCGCGCCGAGACGCTCGCTCTCGTCGAGGGCCTCGAGGCCGTGCCGCGCCGGCGCGTCGAGCGCCTCGGCGTCGCCGTCGAGGAGATGGACACGGACGCCGTCCTCGCGCGGAAGCCCACGATCGCCATCGTGGACGAGATCCCGCACACGAACGCCCCCGGGAGCCGGCACCGGAAGCGCTTCGAGGACGTGATCGAGCTCCTCGAGGCCGGGGTGAACGTGATCGGCGCGCTCAACATCCAGCACGTCGAGAGCCTGAACGACCTCGTCCGCCGCGAGACGGGCACGGTCGTGCGCGAGACCGTCCCCGACTCGTTCCTCGCGCACGCGGACCAGATCGTGAACGTGGACGTCCCGGTCGAGGAGCTGATCGACCGCGTGAAGGCCGGCAAGGTCCACCGCGCCGGGAAGGTCGAGGAGGCGCTCGAGGGCTTCTTCCGCGCGGAGAACCTCGCGAGCCTCCGCGAGGTCACGCTCCGCGAGCTCGCGGAGGACGTGGGCCGCCGCCGCGAGCGCTCGAAGACGGGAGCGATCCGCCGCGCCGCCATGGAGGCCGCCTCGGCGACCGCGGACCGCGTGCTCGTCTGCCTCGCGTCGAACTCGCCGCAGGCGAAGGAGCTCCTCCGGCGCGGCTCGCGCCTCGCGGGACGCCTCAACCAGCGGTGGTACGTCGTCTACGTCGAGACGCCCGGCGCGGCCGTGGACGCGGCGATCGAGCGGCGCCTCACGGAGCACCTCGAGCTCGCGCGCTCGCTCGGCGCGGAGACGGTCAAGCTCGAGGGCGCGGCGATCGCGACGGCGATCCTCGACTTCGCGCGCACGCACGGCGTCCAGCACATCGTCGTCGGGCGCACGCGCTGGTCGCGGTGGCGCGAGCTCCTCCGCGGCTCGGTGATCGACCGGCTCATGCGCGGCGCGCAGGGCATGGACATCCACGTCATGACCTTCGAGGAGGAGCCGTGAGGCTGCGGACGCGGCTCCTCCTCGCGCAGGCTCCGCTCGCGCTCGTCGTGGCGGCCGTCGCGGCCTACGCGCTCGGGACGATCGTGAAGTTGAGCGAGAAGTCGGACGCGATCCTCGCCGACAACCTCCGCTCGCTCGTCGCCATCGAGCACATGGAGGCGGCCGCGGACGACGTGGACGCTCTCCTCGCGCGCGGAGCACGCGAGGACGTGGCGCCGGTCGCGTCGGTCGCCGCGGCTCTCGACCGCTTCGAGAAGGAGTTCCTCGTCCAGGACAACAACATCACGGAGGAGGGCGAGCGCTCCGCGACCGACGCGCTCGGCGCGGTGCGCACGCGCTGGCGCGCCGCGGTCCGCGAGGCGGCCGCGGCCCGGGAGCGCTCCGAGCGGGAACGGCTCTACTTCGAGCGCGTGCGGCCGCTCGCCCGCGAGCTCCAGGAGGCCACGACGCGGGTCCTCCACTTGAACCGCGACTCCATGGTGAGGAAGTCCACCTCGGCGAGCGGCTTCGCGAAGGAGGTCGTCCAGACGCTCAGCATGGTGAGCGTCGCCGCGCTCCTCGTCGCCATGCTCACGGGCTACGTCTTCGCGAACCAGATCGCGCGTCCGCTCGCGCGCCTCGCCGAGAGCGCGCGGCGGATCGGCGAGGGAGACCTCGACCTCGCCGTCCAGGGCGTGACGCTCGCGCCGGGCGCCGGCCAGGGCGAGATCGACACGCTCGTCCGCGAGTTCGGCCGCATGGCGGAGAAGCTCCGCGCTTACAGGAAGAGCACGCTCGGCGAGCTCCTCGAGGCGACCGATGCCGCGCAGGCCGCGATCGACAGCCTCCACGACCCGGTGATCGCGTTCAACGAGGACGGCTCGTTCCGCCGCGCGAACGAGGCCGCGCGCGCGAAGCTCGCCCTCGACCCGAACGCCACGGACCCGCTCGCGCCGCTCGGCACCGAGCTGCGCGCCGGGATCGTCGCCGTCCGCGACGCCGTGCTCCAGGGCAAGGGGCCGCAGACGCCGCGCGGCCTCGAGGGCTCGCAGGCGGTCCTCGTCGGCGGCAAGCCTCACTACCTCCAGCCGCTCGCGACCCCGATCCGCTCCGAGGCCTCGGGGGCCGTGGTCGGCGTGACGGTCCTCCTCCGCGACGTGACCTCTCTCCGCCGCGCCGACGAGCTCAAGAACGACCTCCTCGCGACCGTCGCCCACGAGATCAAGACGCCGCTCACGTCGCTCCGCATGGCGATCCACCTCACGCTCGAGGGAGCGACGGGTCCGATCACCGCGAAGCAGGAGGAGCTCCTCGCCGCGGCGCGCGACGACGCGGAGCGCCTCCACGCGATCGTCGAGGGGATCCTCTCCGCGGCGCGGATCGAGGGCGGCTCGCTCGTCGGACGGCGCCGGCCCGTCTCTCCGCGCGCCCTCGTCGAGAAGTCGGTCGCGGCGCAGCGGTTGGCGGCGGCGGACAAGGGCGTCACGCTGACGGCCGAGGCCGTCGAGGCGCCGCTCGTCGCGGTGGACGAGGAGAGCGCCGTCCTCGTCCTCACGAACATGCTCGTGAACGCGCTCAAGCACACGCCGCAGGGAGGACGGATCACGGCGCGCGCCTTCGACGACGAGGGCGGCGTGCGCTTCGAGGTCGCCGACACCGGGCCCGGGATCGCGCCCGAGCACCGGCCGCGCCTCTTCGAGAAGTTCTACCGCGTGCCCGGCTCGCCCTCGGGCGGCACGGGCCTCGGCCTCGCGATCGCGCGCGACATCGTCTTCGCGCACGAGGGCGAGATCGGCGTCGAGAGCACGGTCGGCGAGGGCAGCCGCTTCTGGTTCCGGTTACCCTCGGTGAAGGTGTCCTCGTGACCGCGTGGACCGTCCTCGTCGCCGACGACGAGACCAACATCCGGAAGGCGCTCCGCGTCTGCCTCGAGGCCGAGGGCGCCCGCGTCGTCGAGGCCGCGAACGCGCACGAGGCGCTCGGCGCCGCGGGGCGCGAGACGCTCGACCTCGTCCTGCTCGACCTCAAGTTCGGCGCGGACGACGGGCTCGAGCTGATCCCGAAGCTCCTCGCGCGGCAGAGCTCGCTCGCGATCGTCGTCATCACCGCTCACGCGAGCTTCGAGTCCGCCGTCGAGGCGATCAAGCGCGGCGCGACGAACTACCTGCCGAAGCCGTTCACGCCCGCTCAGATCCGGCACGTCCTCGCGCAGCTCGCCGCTCAACGCCGCACCGAGCGGCGCGTGTCGGAGCTCGAGGAGCGCCTCCACGAGCACGTGCCCGAGGCCGACCTCGCGACGAAGAGCCCCGTCTTCAAGGCCGCGCTCGACCTCGCCTTCAAGGCGGCGGCGTCCGACGCGACGCTCCTCATCCGCGGCGAGACGGGGACCGGGAAGAGCGTCCTCGCGCGCGCCGTCCACGCGAAGAGCGCGCGGCGCGACAAGCCCTTCGTGACCGTGAGCGGCGCGGCGCTCACGGGCGATCTCTTCGCGAGCGAGCTCTTCGGCCACGTCCAGGGCGCCTTCACGGGCGCGGTCGAGGAGCTGCTCGGCAAGGTCGAGGCCGCGCGCGGCGGGACGCTCTTCCTCGACGAGGTCGGCGAGGTCGAGCTCGGCCTCCAGGCGAAGCTCCTCCGCCTCCTCCAGGAGCGCGAGTACGAGCGCGTCGGCGAGGCCTCGCCGCGGCACGCGGACGTGCGCGTGATCGCCGCGACGAACCGCGACCTCGCGGAGCTCGTGCGGACCGGGAAGTTCCGCGAGGACCTCCTCTTCAGGATCAACGTCGTCGAGGTCCTCGTCCCGCCGCTCCGCGAGCGCCCCGAGGACGTGAAGGACATAGCCCTCTCGCTCCTCGCGTTCCTCTCGCGCCGCCGCGCGCGGCCGCTCGAGTTCGGCGCCGGCGTCCTCGAGAAGCTCCAGGCTTACCGGTGGCCCGGCAACCTCCGCGAGCTCAAGAACGCGCTCGAGCGCGCCGCGATCCTCGCCTCGGGCGACGTGATCGACGTCTCGCTCCTCCCGCAACCGATCGGCGGCGACGCCGGGGTCGCGTCGGGTCCGAGGCTCGGCGACCCGGTCCCCCTCGCGACGATCGAGGAGGAGCACATAGAGCGCGTCCTCGCCTCGACGAAGACGATCGAGGAGGCCGCGAAGGTCCTCGGCGTGGACCGCGCGACCCTCTGGCGGCGTCGCAAGAAGAGAGGCGAGCAGCACTGAGGGCGTTGCAACCTGCAACCCCCGTCACGGCACCGGTTTGACTTGAGCGGGGAGTGGCCTTTGCCCCTCTCCTCCTCGAAGGTGATGTCATGCTCGCCAGCGTCCACGTGCTGCCGTTCATCTTCGCCCCCCTCTTCTTCCTGTTCTGGATCGGCTTCATCGTGACCATCATCGTGGTCTCGCAGAAGCAGATGCGGCGCGTGACCATCGGCGGCCGGAGCTACTCGAACGCCGAGGAGTTCGTCGGCGCCGTGGGCCCCGAGCTCGGGCTCTGGGGCACCGTGAACGGTACCGGCCCGGGGCCGACTCCGGCTCACTTCTCGGGCACGCTCGCGGACGGGACGGGCGCGCAGGTCAGCTTCTCGTGCCAGGGTGGCAAGCAGCCCATGTACGTGGCTCATCTCGCGGTCGCTGCGCCCGCGGCTCCCTCGCTCGTCGTCACGCGCGAGAACGGGTTCGGAGGGCTCCTCGCGCGGATCGGCTGGAAGAAGCGGACGTCGAGCGGCGACCGCGCGTTCGACGGGCGCTACTTCCTCGAGAGCGAGGACCCGCGCGCGGGGAACGTCCTCGTGCGGCACGAGGTCCGCGACGAGATCGACGGCGCCTTCCTGTTCCAGGGCGTCGAGCGGCTCGCGTTCGGAAAGGGGAGCGTCGTGCTCACGGTCAACGCGAGCCAGGTGCTCGTCGATGCTTACGGGCAGCTCCTCGCGCGGATCGCGCAGATCGCGCACCTCGTCGATCAGCGAGCCGTCGTCGTGCGCCTCGTCGGCTGCGAGCGGCACGAGCACGCGCGGTGCGGGTACTGCCACGCGAACCTGAGCGACGAGGACACGCGCGTCGTCTCGTGCGATCGATGCTCGACGGTCGTGCACGACGAGTGCTGGGAGGAGCTCAGGCACTGCCCCGTCGCCGGCTGTCCGGGCGGTGCTCCTCTGTCGCCGCTTCGAAGCGCGGCGTGATCGGCGATCCATTTTTGCCACAGAGGTCACAGAGTGCACAGAGAGCGTCTCGGCGTCCCCCTCGTCTTCGCGAGACGGAGAGGAACGCCGACTCTCTGTGACCTCTGTGAACTCTGTGGCCAAAAAATCGGATCGCCGATCACGCCGGCATTAGGATCGGCCGCGTCGGCTTCTCGACGTCAGGATTGCTCTCCTCGGAGATCGCGAACCTGATCGTGTCGGCCGGCTTGCCCGGCGACTTGTCGATGAAGGTCCCCGTCTTGAACACTCCCATGCCCGTGACGCCCGTGATCTTCCCGCCTGCGAGCGAGACGAGCCAGAGCTTGTAGACCTTGCCTTCGGCGGGCGAGGGCATGCTTTCGCCCAGGACCGCGACACCCTTGGTCGGGCTATAGGCGATCGTGGGCGTGTTCCCCGAGTAGCCGTTCTTCTTCTCGAAGTCCTTGAAGAACGTTATGTCCGGAGCGCCGAGGACGTCCTTTTCGTTCTGGCACTTGTCCACCTGGGACTCGAGCGCCTTCTTCTCGTTCTTGAGGCTCTCGATGTCGTTCTTGAGCCCCTCGGCCCGGTCGCGCTCGTGGTAACCCCAACCAGCGACGCCGAGACCGATGAGAGCGAAGACACCGGCGAGCGTGTTCCCGAGGCCACCCGTGCCGCGCGATGGTGGAGGCGGGTCCGCTGCGCGTTCCTGTCTATAAAGCGCCATGAGCCGATCCCCCGATCCCTTCGGGGGCGGCTCCTTGGGCGCAGAGAGGGCGAGCGAGTTGACGACGACCGCCGCGCCGCCGACGGACTCGCGGCAGATCCGGCAGCTCCCG
Organism: uncultured Planctomycetota bacterium; assembly: GCA_964648345.1. GTDB lineage: Bacteria > Planctomycetota > J058 > J058 > JACQDU01 > CAZYLP01. Next base: position 2,038 of record CAZYLP010000251.1, on the reverse strand, counting down.
AGGTGAGCCTCGAAGAGCTTCTTCTCCGGCGGGTCGAGAGCGCCGAGCGAGTAAGCCTCCGCGAGGGCGCGTTCGAGGTGCTCGCTCATGCGTCACTCCCTTCGCCGAGGAATCGCCCCAGCCGATCGCGCAGCGAGAGGAGCCCGCTCCGCACCCAGGTCTTCGCGGTCCCGAGAGGGATCCCGAGCTTGACCGCGATCTCGCTCTGGGTGAGGCCCGCGAAGTAAGCGAGGTCGAGCGCCTTGCGCGGCCCGTCGGGGAGCTCGGCGAGCGCCTTCTTGACCTCGGAGGAGAACTCCTCGAGGGCGACGCCGTCGAGGGCGCCCGAGACGCGGACGTCCGCGACGGCCTCGAGCATGTCGTCCCCCGCGGCGCGCTTGTCGCGCTTGCGCTTGCGGACGATGTCGATCGCGGCGTTGCGCGCGATCCGGAGCAGCCAGGGCAGGACGCCCGCGGTGCTCGGCCGGTAGGCGCGCGCCTCGCGCGCGACCCTCAGGAAGGCGTCCTGGAGGACCTCCTCGGCGAGCTGCGCGTCCGAGACGACCTTGCGAGCGAGGCCGTAGACGGAGCTTCCGTGACGCTCGAAGAGCTCGGACAGTGCGCTCTCGTCTCCTTGAGCGAGCCTCTGCATGAGCTCGAGGTCCTTGTCTTCCTGGGCCACCCCCCACCTTCGAGGGGCGGCAGTATAGTCTACGGGTCTCACGGTCTGGTGGATTGCTCGAGCAGCGCCTTGGCGCGGCTCGTGGCCACGAGGTCGGCTCGCAGACCGCCCGCGAGCGCCGCCTCGACGAGAGCGCGACCCGACTCGCGCTCGCCGCACGCGAGCTCGATCGCGCCCGCGTGGAAGAGGACGTGGGGGTTCTTGCTCCCCGTGCGGCGCGCCGCCTTCGCGTGCTCGCGAGCCTCGAGCGGCTTGCCGGCGACGAGGAGCGCCCAGGCGCGCACGTCCTCGTTCGCGATCGTCGGACCGCCCGCCGCATCCATCATCATCACGGCCGACTTCACGTCCCGACCGTGGTCCGCGAGATACGTCGCGAGGCCACGCGGGTCCGGCGCACCCTGCGCGGCGGAGGCGCGCTCGGAGGCGAGCATCTCCTCGACGGTCGCGGCCGCGTCCTCGGCGCGACCGAGGGCGCTCTGAACGTCGGCGAGGAGCGCGAGCGTGGAGACGTCGCCGTGGCTCTCCGCGAGGCCGAGGAGCATGCCCTCCGCGTCACGGAGACGGCCCTGGGCGATCGAGCAGCGCGCGAGACCGACGCGCGCGAGGTAGAAGTCCGGGCTCGCTTCGAGCGACGCGGTGTAGGCGTCGCGCGCCGCCTCGAAGTCGCCGCGGCGGACCTGAACGTCGCCGGCCTGCGCGGCGCACCAGGCGTAGTCGAGGCTCCTCGGCGCGCACGTCTCGAGCGCGCGGCCCCAGACCTCGAGCGCACCCTCGGGGTCGCCGTGGAGCTCGCGGAGGAGCGCGACGCGCGAGTAAGCCTCGGAGCCCGGCTTCAGGTCCACGAGCTTCTGCGCGACGAGGACCGCCTCCTCGTAGCGACCGACCTCGGAGAGAGCGTCCACCGTGCAGGCGAGACGCCAGACGGTCGTCGGCCCCTTCTCCTGCTCGAGGAGGGTGAGCGTGTCCACGAAGCGGTGCTGGCCCATGAGCGCGATCGCGAGCGCGGAGAGCGCGAGCTCGCTCCGCGGAGCGCGGAGGAGAGCGGCGCGCGCCTCCTTCTCCGCCATGAGGTGGTAGGCCGCGTTCCCGACCTCGCGGGCTTTCGTGGCGAGGAGGTGCGCGTACTGCGCGCGCGCCTCCGCGTCGTCGGGCTTGTCGCTCGCCTTGTTCGCCGCGGCGAACAGCTTCGCGTCCACGGGCGACCGGAGCTCGCGCGCCATGGCCGGCCGCTTCGAGCGGGCGACCACGCGCTTGACGAGCGAGCTCCTCGCGCAGCCCTGCGACTCCTCGGGCGCCGTCACGACGATCGCCGCGAGCGTGATGGCCGGCGCGAGCAAGCCGGCGACTCCGATGACGAGTCCGCGCATGTGTCTTCCC
>CAZYLP010000250.1:0-10410 GCA_964648345.1 uncultured Planctomycetota bacterium | reverse complement strand
GAAGAGCACCATGCGCTCGCCCCGGAGGAGGTTCCGCGTCGCGGTCCCCTGGACCCAGACGAGCAGCCGCGAGTCGGACGCCACCGCGGCGATCTCGGGGAGCTCGAGCCGCGTCCCGGGGACGAGGCTTCCGCGCCACGACTCGAGGACCTCGACGCGCCCCTCCGTCAGCGAGGTGCGCGCCACCACCACGTTCTTCGCCTCGAACGTGACCACGTCGAGGTCGAAGTAGTCCGGCTCCGCCTTTCAGGCGAAGGCGGTCGCGGGGTGGAGTGCGAGGAGGAGGAGCGGCAGGAGGAGGAACGACCGGGACCGGGACACACGAACCTCCAGCGGGATGAGACACGCGAGCGGGTTCGAGAGTTCCCACGAGTCTGGACGCGGATCTGGGGGACGTAAAGGGTCGGACCAGGGATCCGTCTCAGATCGGAAGCATTGCCGCGACGAGCCAAGGCCAGCCTGGATAGTTTGTTGCGACAGCCGCACGGCGAGGCCGATGCGGCCATCGTGTGCAAATGACGCCCAGGTGGTGCGTTGCGCTCGAAACCCCGGGTTGGGCCTGTACTTGCGATCTCCTCGGGCGAGCTGGGAGAAGCCACTTCATGACGTCTCGACTGAGCCTCGCGGTCTTCTTCGTTCTTTCCATCGCTTCCTTCGCGCACGCGCAACCTGCCCCGGTCGAATCGGGCACGGTCGCGGTCGTCATCACCCCGTGCGTGGCCTTGGTCCACACGCAGAGCATCGAGACGCCCTTCGTCGGCACCTGGGAGATCTCGGGCGGCCTCACGGGGACCCTCACCGTCTCCCGCAAGGTCGAGGGCGAGCTCACCCTCGCCGGGAAGGCGGGTGACTTCGTCTTCTCGCACACGGCGCCGGTGGATGGGCCGCGAACCTGGCGGATCCCGCTCGACAGCACGAACACGGGGATCGCGAACAACCTCGACGGCTCGAACCACACCCCCGTCGCGACGCGGTTCCTCATCGTCAACGACGCGGGCAAGGGAGACCTCAAGGCCATCTCCGAGCTCAAGGGCAAGAAGACGAAGTGCCGCCTCATCCGGAAGAAGGAGGCGCTCATCGTCTACGGCACCCACGAGAACGGCATGAAGGTCTTCGCGCAGCAGTGCGAGAAGTACTACCGCGCCAAGGGCTACACCGTGACGATCATGGGCGGCCAGTGGCAGGCCTTCGCGGACGCGCTCCTCGGCGGCGAGACGAGCGGCCACACCTTCCAGCGCGTCGTCGTCGTGGGCCACGGCGGCTGGGACGGCCCCATGTTCCAGAACAGCCGGTTCAGTCAGATCAGCTCGACCTACAACGGCGAGGACTACTGGAACTGGGTCCGCGCCATGAAGCGCGGGACGACGCTCGACGCGAAGTACATCGTCTCCGCCTGTCACTCGGGCGGCGCCAACCGTTACGAGACGTGGCGCGTCGACTATCGCTACACCGACGAGGTCGCGAAGCACTCCGGGCGTACCGCCTACGGCGTGAACGGCTCGACCTCGACCGAGTGGTCGAAGCAGCTCTGCATGTTCGCCGAGGGCGAAGGCGGGGCGCGGCAGGAGAGCCGCGTGTCGGGGCCCGGCGGCGGCAAGACCGTGATGGGCGGAAGCAACGCGAACCAGCCGCCGATCTCGAACCAGCCGCTCGGGACGAACTGACTCCCGGCGCCCGCTCGCCGTCGAGGCGCTCGTCCGCGGTCACGTCTCGATGACGCCGTGAAATCCCGAAATGGGTTCCGGCCCGCCAGTTAGTCGTCTCCCTCCCCGGGGGCGCGTCCGTTGCTCGAGGGATGCGCGCAAGGGAAAGGGCGAACTCATGGAACGGGGCTCTCTTCCGGGGCCGCTCGGACTGGCCGGACGAGTCCTGGTCCAGGGCGCTCTCTTCGCCGTGCTCCTCGTCGTGACGATCGGGACACTGGGTGAGCTCGACCGCTCCTGTCTGCGCCCGAGCACGGTCGCGTTCGTGGGCTTCGCATCCGGGGCGTCCCTCGTCCTGTTCGAGGCCCTCGTGCGTTTCGGCGGCTCGCACGGGCTCGCGATCGTCGGCGCGCCCTTCTTTCTCGCGGCGGCCGTGCTCGGCGGCGCCCTCGAGGAGCGTTACCTGGCCGGGGCTCTCGGGGGTGCCGGATTCGGGACCGCGCCTGGCTTCGAGGACCTGATGGTCGATCCCTCGTTCCAGCGTCTGGCCGGACTCCTTGTGTTCGGCGCGGCACCGCTCCCAGCCCTCCGACTCCGGTCCGTCGCGCCGTGGGCCCAGATCTTCGGGCTGGGCGCCTGGGCGGGCCTCCTCGGCGCCGTCTTCTCGGGTCTGCCCGATTCGGCGACCGCGGCGAAGGTGGCGCAACGGACGGTCCTCGGCGCGGTCGTCCTCGCTCTCCTCCCCGCGGTGGCGACGCTCGTCGATGCGGTGTCGGCGGCGGCGTCGGGTCCGGGACGGACCCGGCGCGTCCTCGCGGGCGCCGCGGGCCGCGCGCTGACGCACGCCGCGTTCTTCGGGACCGTCGCGGCCGTCGTCTTCGTGACCACCTACGAAGTGACGGGAGCCCGATACGACGACGGCTGCTGTCGCGACCGCTCGCCTCCGTCCGTCGGGTTCCCCTTCCTCGTCGGCGCCGCGCTGGGTGGGTGTCTCGTCTTGCTCGAGATGGCGCTCGAGTCGCGACGGAGACACGTCGGGCCGTCCCGCGTGCTGGCGCTCGCGTCTCCCGTCGCGCTCCTGGCCGTGCTCGGGGCCGCCCAGGCGCACCGCCATCTCGCGGTGCCGCTCGGCGCGAGCGAGGTCATGAGCTTCCATCATCCCTACGTCGCGGACCCGAGCTTCCTGGCCCTGGCGGGGTTCCTCGCCGTGGGAGCGGCGCCACTCGTCGTTCTCCGGCTCGCCCGCGTCGACGTCGGCGTCCAGCTCGTCGGCCTCGCGATCTGGGCCGGTCTCATCGGTCGCTTCTTCAACGAGACGGGTGGGGAGCCCAAACAGGTCTTCTGGCGCGCGGTGGCCTGTGTCAATCTCCTCGCGCTCCTCCCCGTCGCCGCGTCGCTGGCGGACAGAACCTGGGCCGCGGTCCGCCGGTCAAATCCTCACGACCTTGCCGTACGCGAAGTCGAAGACACCGACCGTCCGGCGCGGGTTGAGGTCGTTGCCGTTCCGTAGCTCGACCTCGTGACGCCCGGGCCTCACGGTGAACTCCCCCTCGTAGTCCTTCTCGACGGTGCCGAGCTTCACGCCGTCCACGTAGACGGTCTGGCTGTGGTAGTTCTCCGTGTTCCTCACGATGAGGTTGGGTCCCTGGCTCGGGTCGCCGAGGGGGCTCCTGGACGGAGCGCAGCCGGCGAGGACGGCGAGCAGCAGCACGAGCAACCAGCGAACGGTCATCTCTCCACCCCGGAGTGACCGAGCGCAACGATCGGGCCGACGAGGTGTGCTCTCCCCGCGCCCGTAACTCCGCGAGCCCCGGGCCCGTCAACGGGAGTTGCGACCAGGGGGCATGCGGACCCCTCCGATTTCTTGACGGTCAGGGGCTGGTGATCGGGTCTCCGAGCGCGTCGATCCGCGCGGCCTCGATGCGCTCTCCGCGCATGAAGAGGTCCCTCAGCTCGACGACGGGTCCCGTCTCGGCGGGGAGGCCGCACGCCGCTCTCGCTTCCCGGATGAGCGCTCTCAGTCTCCTCCCGATCCGGCCGTCGAGGACGCTCGCCACCTGGAAGATCGTGACGACGAGCCGCTTCTCGACGCCCTCGAGCGCTCTCAGCCCCTCGATGAACTTCTTCGGCTCGTCGAGGCACTCCGCGCGGACCGCGCCGACGCTCGGCGCGATCCCGTGGAGGAGCGCGAGGAGGTTGGGATGCGCGGCGTGCTTCCGGACCATGGCGACGCCCACCGCGCGGAGGAGAGAGACCCGGCACGCCTCGGAGAGGTCGTGCTCGCGGGTCGGCGCGAGGAGCCGCTCGCAGATCTCGCGGACCGCGGAGGGGCCGACGGCGCGGAGGCGCGCCTCGCGGAGGACGCGCCACGAGACGAGCGCGTTCCAGGCGCCGGTGATCGGCACGGAGACGAAGGGCGCGAAGGTGCGGAGGGCGCCGGCGGGCACGAGGTGGAGGAAGACCTGCTTCCCGACGTAGTTCGAGATCCCGCGCTTCCCCTTGTAGAGGATCACCGCCGCGAGGAGCGCGACCTTGTTGGTCTCGCGGCGAGGGTCGATCTCCTCGAAGACGCGCGTCGGGTCGGGGAGGTCGAGCGACGCGCGCGCGAGGGCGTGGGCGATCTCCTCCTCGAAGGCGGACTCGTGCGAGGGCGCGACGCGCGCGCCCGTGACGAGGAGCATGCTCGAGACGGCGTCGAGGTGCTCGAAGTAGATCGCCCAGAGCTCGAGGACGGTCGCGACCGCGCTCGCGACCCCGACGCCGCCCCAGCGCGCGACCGCGGAGGTCGCGCCGAGGAACGGGAGGACGAGGAACGTCCCCGCGCAGAAGGCCGCGCTCGCGGCGCCGACGAGGAAGCAGCGGAGGACCGTCCGCTTCACGATCGCGTTGACCGCCGCGCGCTCGTCGCCCGTGAGGACGTGGATCGGGTTCTCGGCCGTCGGCACCGGCCGCCGCTTCGAGTTCTCGCGCGAGCGCTGCCTGAGGAAGCTCACCGCGTGGCGCTCGAAGAAGCCGGGCTTGTGCGGGATCGCGCGCAGGAGGAGCTGGAGGTCCTCTTCGCGTCGGGTCGCTGCCGGGGTCGACTCCTCGGCGTTCACTTCCTGAGCATAGCGGGGCTCCGGAAATGGCGCGCCCCCGGATCTCTCCGGGGGCGCGCTCCACTCACCCGTTACGACCGGTGACTCTCAACCACCGGGGATCTTGCTGAGGAAGCCCGGCGTGATCGCCTTGTCGTAGCTGTAGAGCTTCTTCAGGTCGAGGGGCGGGTTCGTGTCCCGGAAGAAGATGTTCCCCTTGAGGAGCTCCCAGTAGCGCATGTCGCCCTGCTGGAAGATCGGGTCGAGCCGCGTGATCGGCTTCGCATCCGGGAACTTGTACTTGAAGAACTGCCCGACCTGGTCCGCGGTGATCGGCGCGCTCGCGTCGTTCAGGCTCGCCGGGACCGGCTTGCCCGCCGCCGCCAGCTTCGTGCGGAGGTAGGTCTTGATCGTGTTCCGGTCCTTGAAGCGGTCCGGCCCGGTGCCCTCGGGCGTGTTGAGCTTCGCGGCCAGCTCGGCCGGGTCCATCCTGAGCGCCTTGAGGAGGGCGTTCTGGATCTCCTCGAGCGACTGGTTGCCCTTCGGGACGCCGCGGCGCTTGAGGTCGAGCACCTTCGTGCGGCCGCCGGGCGTGCCCACCGTCTCGTAGGCCGGCGTGTTGTCGTAGACCTTGAGGGTCTTGAGCACCGTCTCGTCGCCGTAGAGCGGGTCGCCGCCGACGAGGACGAGCTGGACGTTCTGCTCCATGGAGTCGATCAGACCGCGGTAGGGATCGTTCCCGCCCGCCTTGTCGACGATCATGAGATCCGCGGTCATGCCGACCTTGATCGTGCCGACCTTGTTGTCCCACTTGACCATCTTCGCCGGGTTGCACGTCACCATGGCGACCAGGTCACGCGTCGTGAGCTTGCCGTCGAAGTGCTGGCTGTTGACCGAGTCGGCGATCTTGAGCTCCCAGAGGAGGTTCTTGCTCCCCGAGGGGCTCCAGTCGGTGCCGAGCGCGATCAGGGCGCCGTGCTTCCGCGCGCCGAGGATGTCCGTCGTCTTGCCGTAGAGGAGGAGGTTCGAGAGCGGCGACCAGACGACCTTCGGCACCGCGCCCGAGCCCTCGTCGCGGAGGATCTTCGCCCAGTCCTGGAAGTCCTCTTCCTTGAGACCGGTGCAGTGGATCCCGATCAGCGACGGGACGACGAGCCCGAGGTTCTTGAGGCCGGGCACGTTCTTCGGGATGCCGGCGTTCTTGTTCTTGTCGTAGGTCGGGTTGAAGTACTCGCTCCGCGAGACCGTGTCGATGCCCTCGGCGAGGTGGAAGAAGTAGCCGTCCGAGCCGGTGATCTTCTTCTTCTGGTTCGCGAGGTCCACGATGAACCGCTGGTCGATCGGGAGGACGCTCTGGCTGATCTTGTCCTGCCCGAAGTTCGCGAGCTCGACGTTGCGCACGAGGATCGTGGAGGCGCCGCCGTCCGCGTCCGTGCCCTGGACCGTCGTCTCGCCGCCCGCGAGGCACTTCACCTCGGCGTACTTGAGCGACTCGGTCCCGACGTCGTAGTACTCGCCCTTCGAGACGAGGTTCTTCGGGTTGTTGACCGCGGGCCCGTACTCGCGGGCGCCCGGCCACTGGTGGCGGTTCGTGTACTTCTTCGGGAGGTTGTAGAGCTCCTCGAAGTTGTAGGCGATGTGGTTGTGGAGGTTCATGAGGCCCGGGAAGATCAACCCTCCCTTGGTGTCGACCTCGATCGCCCCCGCCGGAACGGGCGCGTTGGCCGGGAGGATCTGCTTCACCACACCGTCTTTGATGTAGAGAGAGCCGTTCTTCACGGTGCCCTGATCGTCCATGGTGACGATCTTCCCGCGGATGAGGACGCCCCCCTCCGCCTTCCATTGAGCATGAGCCGGGGTCGCGACTGCGAGTAGCGCGACCAGTGAGAACAGCGCGAAAGCGCCGCGAGTCGTGGGACGCATGGGACCTCCCTGTCGAAGTCGTTCGTCCGTTGAGGGGTGAACGAGCACGTGGCTCGCCAAACCCATCGACCCCATGCGCGAAGGTGATTTGCGGTCGTCTCAGGGGCTTGTGTCGGGTCAGCACTCCCATCGTGAAACTCAAGGGAGTCGAATACGCACCTCTCGGGAATTGGGTGCATGAAATGAAATGCGGTTCACCCAAGCGCCAGGGAGAGGTGGCGTTGCCGCACGGCGGGGTTGCAGCACGCGACCCTGGTGAGCGGTCAGGCTGGCTCCAGTGCTCGGAGCGACGAGCCCGCGAGGCTCACGTCCAGAAGCAGACCGTCCAGCGCGTCTGCTTCCGCGGCGGGTTGACGAGCTCGCGGATCGTCTCGACGTGGAAGCCGTTGTGGTGTGCCATCACGAGCTCGGTGTCGAGGTCGATCTTCCCCGAGGGCGCGGCCCAGACGACGGTCGTGTGCTTCCACTTGCCGGCGCCCTTCTCGTTCACCTCGCCGTCCCAGTCGAAGAACATGACGTCGCCCACGTTCACCACGTCGGGCGTCGTGCCGGCCGCGACCGTCAGCTCCTTGTCGTCCTGGATGCTGAAGATCTTCCCCGAGTCGTCGAAGTACATGATCGGGAGCTTCGCCCGGCGGGTCGTGTACTTCGCGACGCGGCAGAGGTTGTTCGCGTTCGTGAAGGCGCGCTGCTGGGTCACCCCCGCGAAGATCGCGGCGCCGAAGCACACGTCGGCGCAGTCGAAGCCGACGAAGTTGAGGACCTGCGGGTCGATGCTCCCGTAGACCCACGGCACGCGCTTGTAGGCCTCGATGTAGCTCAGGTAGAGGTTCGCGTTCGAGCCGCGCCGGCTCGTCCGGTGGACGGTGTTCGCGATCCCCCAGGACACGTAGTCGCCCGAGGCGACCCCGCTCTTCACGGGGAACTTCGCGCTCGGCGGCGTCGCGTCGTGGCGGCCCGCGCTCCCCGGAGCCTTCGCGCCGAGCTTGATCCCGTCGAGCGCGTAGTCCACGTCGAAGTGCCAGCGGACGGTGCCGTCCTCGGTGTCCGGGTTCGGGGAGGAGCCGGTGCCGGCGTCCTCGTGCTCGTACTCGATCGTGTCGAGCCCGATCCACTTCCCCTCCTCCGGGCCGTTCGAGACGACGTTCGTGTACTCGCCCTCGGTCGTCTTCCGCTCGCTGTTCTGGCGGTTCACGTCCTTGTGGCCCATGATCCCGCGGCCGTTCTTCCGCGGCGTGATCGTCTGCCACCTCACCTCGAGCGCGCCGTGCTTCGCCTCGTCCCAGACGGCGAAGGTGATCTTCTCCTTGCCGGCCTTCGCGGAGCCCGCCTCCGCAGGGGCGACGGCGAACCACTCGCGGTCGGCCGGCTCGCGCATCTGCGCGCGGATGAGGCCGAGCACGTCCACCTGGTCCGCGTTGGCGACGAGCTTGTTCGTGTCGTCCCACGCGCCCTTGTTGACGCGCGAGACGACGATCGCCTTGTCCACGAGCGGCGTCGCCGAGACCTTCTGGCCCGCGCTCTCGCCCGCGACGCCCGCGAGCTCGGCCTTGATCCGGATCTCGAAGGGCGAGCCCTTCACGTGGACGTGCGGGTGGAGGCCCTTGTAGCCCTTCCCGGGCACGGACTCGCGGCCGTCCCACACGAAGTCGCAGCCGCTGCCCGCGTCCTGGGCGCGCGCGGCCGCCTCCGCGGTCTTGTCCTTCTTCGTGTAGACGCGCTCGAAGACCACGGCGCCCGTCGCGTCCACGATCGTGATCGTGAGCTTGTCGAATCGACTCTTCTTCGGCTCGAGCGAGTAGTGGACGGTGACCTTGTCCTTCCCCGGCGCGAGCGGCACGAAGCGCTCGGGCTCGGGTGCATCCATCTTCTCGATGGTCACGGAGACGCTCGCGGGCGGAGTGGGCCCGAGGACGACCGTCGTCGAACCGCCGGTCGTGCCCTTGATCGTCGGGCTCTTCTTGTCCTCGTCGCCCATTCAGGGACGCTCCTGGCCCGGGCGCCGGAGCTCGCCCCGAGCCCCCGTGAGCTCGAGCGTGTACTCGCCCTTCGGCACGTGGTGGAGGACGATCCTTCCGTCCGGGCCGGTCTTCCCGTCCTTCGAGGTCCCGTCCGCGAAGGTGATCTTGAAGCTCTGGTTCCTCACCGGTTCGTCCTCGTCGTCGAGGACGGTGACGTCGACGTCGCCGAGCTCGATCGAGGGATCGCGGCCCTTCGCGACCGGGAACTCGAGCTTGACCATGCCCGGGAGGACCTTCTTCGCCTCGATCTTCCCCTCGGCGTCGAGGTCCTTCTCGACCGTGTTGCCGTCCGGGAGCGTGAGGCGCGCGCGGCCCTTCTCGGGCTTCCCCTCCGTGTCGAGGAGCTGGATCGTGATGTCCTCGAGCGCCTTCAGGTGAAGGACGTGCTTCTTGCCGGTCGGGAGATCGTCCTTCCCGTCGCTCATGCACCGCGCCTCGCTGCCGCTCGTCTCATCAGTGCCTCGACTCGCGGAGGAACTTGACCGCCTGCTCGACGGCCATCTTCACGACGTCCACGAGCCTCTTCTGCGCGGAGGGGTCGCTCGAGAACTCGGGCAGGTGGATGAACCCGCCGATCGCCTTGTTCTCCGCCTGGCGTCGCGCGCCCGTGTAGAAGACCTCGTTGCAGATGTAGTGACCCGCGCCGCCGAACGGCTTCCGGTCCACGGCGGCCTTCTGGCCCGCCTTCGTGATCGCGTCGACGATCTCCTCGACCGGGAGGGTGGACTCGGTGAGCGTGGGGCCGTCCGGGTCGATCACCGTCGCGCCGAAGCTCACGCGGTCGTTGTCCGGGTACGCCGTGATCCACGCGCGCTCGGCGGGCGTCCAGTTCTCGGGCCGGCCCTTCGCGACGGGCGGCCACTCCCCGGGCGAGGGGAGCACCATGCGGATCGGCGGCGCGCCGCGCGGCGGCGGATCCGTGTAGAAGTCGTTCCGCATGTTGCTCGCCGTGAACTCGACGTCCGCGTCCGCGACGCGCGTGTCCTTCTTCTTCTTGGCGTCGAGGAAGACGAACTCGTCGGCGCCCCAGCCGAACGAGATGACGATGTCCGGGCGCTCGGACTCGATCTTCATGAGGACGAGCTTCGCCGCGCGCTGGTACGCGACGGGGAGGTCCTGGATCTTGATCACGGTCAGGTCGCACTCGCCGGTGATCGTCTCGTCGATCGTCTTCGCGTCGAAGCTCGAGACCGCGTAGCCCGACGAGTTCCTCTGGGGCACGCGCTGCGCGGGCGGCCGGAGCGCTCCCTGCGTCGGGTCGAACCAGAACGGGTGGTTCGTGATGCTCGCGGCGGGGAAGTCCTGGAAGCCGGTGAGGAGGACCTTGAGCTTGTGCTTCGGGTGGAGCTCCTTGATCTCGTCGTCGGTGACATCGGGGAGGAGCCCCTTCAGCTGCTTGTAGACGGTCGGGTGGAACCAGCAGTGAGCGAGGTAGACGAGCTGCTTCCTCTCCTCGCTGTACTCGGTGACGAGCGGCTCGCCGGGGAGAGTCTCGCGGAGGAAGACGCGCTCGCTCCAGTTGTTCGCGGAGAGGGAGCGCGGGACCTGATCCCCCTTGAGCCCGCGGTCGTAGGTCGGGTGGAGCTTGACCGGGACGCCGTTCAGCGTCCCGTCCTTCATGTTCGCGGCCTTGTTCGCCTCGAGGAACGCCGTCTTCGGGTCCGTGAAGGTCGGCGTCGGCCCCTTCGAGAACGTCTTGTCCGAGTAGACGTACTTCGGCCCGCCGTCCGGCATCGGCGAGTCCGG
>CAZYLP010000249.1:0-10472 GCA_964648345.1 uncultured Planctomycetota bacterium | reverse complement strand
GTCCTCCCCGCTCCCCGAGCCGGGAGACGTGGACGCGCGGCTCGTCGCGCCCGAGGGGCCCGAGCTCATCGCGCGCGCGAGCCTCGACGAGCTCGAGCTCCTCCGGTGCGCCGGCGCGCGCGAGCTCGCGCGGACCGCGGACGACCGGCGCCCGGAGCCGCTCGCGGACGACGCCGCGCTCGCGCTCGCGGTCCGCGCGGACTCGACGGATCTCCTCATCGAACGACTCGACGGGCCGTCGCTCGAACGCGCGCTCGCGCGTCTCGCTCGCTAGGCCCGCGCTCTCTCACTCGACGCCATCAAGGAGGACAAGGATGCGCCGTACGATCCTCACTGCCGCGCTCGCTCTTCTCCTCGGCCTCGGCACCGCCCGGGCCCAGGAGCGGCCGGACCCGCCGCAGCCGCCGAAGCCGCCCATGCGGCCCGAAGGCCCCGGCCACGGGCCCGGGCCGGGCCCCGGCGGCCCGAGCCCCGAGCAGCACAAGGAGCTCAGGAAGAAGATCCAGGCCATGCGCATGGCGCGGCTCACGCAGGAGCTCGACCTCGACGAGGCGGCCGCCGCGAAGCTCTTCCCGCTCGTGAACCGCCACGACGAGAAGGTGAACGCGCTCATGGAGGACCGCGGCAAGATCATGCGCACGCTCGAGCAGTCGGTCCGCGAGGGCAAGGAGGACGGCCTCCCGGGCCTCCTCGAGAAGCTCGGCGAGATCGAGAAGGCCGTCCACCAGGCGGACGAGGCGACCCACGCGAAGGTCCGCGAGATCCTCTCGGCATCGCAGGCGGCGAAGTTCTTCGTCTTCCACGAGAAGTTCCACGGCGAGGTGCGCGAGTTCCTCGAGGGCGCGCGGCGCGACGAGGAGAAGCGCATGCACGCCGACATGAAGGCCCACGCGGGCGAGAAGGGCCCCGGCCCCGGCGGCCCGGCGAACGTGAAGGCGATGCTCGAGAAGGCGGCCATGGCCCACAAGCAGGGTCAGCTCGACGACGCGCTCATGATCCTCGAGAAGGCGATCGCGACGGCGCCCGACGACGGGGGCCCGTACGTCATGCGCGCGCAGATCCTCGCGCGGAAGGCGCGGCTCGACGACGCGCTCGAGAGCGCCGAGCGCGCGATCGCGATCAACCCTCAGGCCATCGAGCCGCGCGCCGTCAAGGCGCACATCCTCTTCGCGAAGAAGGACCTGAAGGGCGCGCGCAGGGAGTGCGACCGCATCATCGAGCTCGACCCTCGGAGCGCGCAGGGCTGGATCCTCCGCGGCATGGCGGAGCTCCAGACGGGCGAGAACGACAAGGCCATGGAGGACTTCACGCGAGCGATCGAGCTCAACCCGAAGGAGGCGGGCGCCTACCGGTTCCGCGCCGACGCGCGCGCGCAGAACGGCGACCGCGAGGGCGCGATCGCGGACCTGCAGCGCGCGATCGAGATCGACCCGAAGTCGCCCGACGCGGAGCGGATCAAGAAGAAGATCGGCGAGCTGTCCCCGCGCTGAGCTCGAGGATCGGGTAGGCGTCGGGCGCGACGTAGTTGATCTCCGCATCGATCATGTGGAGCACGCGCTCGGCGCCCGGAACGATCCCGGCCTCGTAGCGGACGCCCTCCTCCGTGACGGAGAGCGTCCGCAGCCCTCCGCGCAGGAAGCCGAGCGCGGAGGGCGTGAGCGCGCCCTTGAGATCCTTGAGCGACTTCTTGTGGCCCGTGTGCCCGCACGCCTGCACGAGCGCGGGGAGCTGCGAGGCCTCGTAGATCCTGGGCGCGAGCGCGTCGTCGAGCGCGCGCATGGGGAGGACGGGCCGGTGGTAGAGGAGGCCTCCCCCCTCGCGTCCGCCCCTGCCCGAGACGTGGAGCGGGGAGAGGTCGAGCGCGGCCCTCTCGCCGCGCGTCCAGGCGGGCGCGACCCGCTTCACCGCCGCGTCGAGGAACGCGTTGAGCGCGTCCGCGATCGCGTGCGGCTCCTCGCGCGGCTTGCCGAGGAGCTCGATGTCGTTCCGGTTCACGCCCGCGTGCGTGAAGAGGATCTCGGCCCCTTCGCGCGTGCGGCCGACGTGCGCGAGCCTGATCCGGCCCGCGACGAGGAGCGCCTGCACGAAGCGCTGCTGCTCCTCCGTGAAGGTGGCGTAGTCGCGGTCCGCGAGCTCGGGCGTCGCGAGGTCGGGGTAAGCCGCGTGGAAGCGCTCGACGCGCTCCGTGTGCTCGCGCTCCTCGGCCGCGGACTTGTTCTCCTTCTTCCGCAGCTCCTCCGCGGCGCGAGCGAGGCCGCGCGCCTCCGCGAACGAGGCGTCCGTCTGGAGCGCGAGCTCCTGCACGCGGGAGAGGTCGTGGTTGCCGGCGAGGATGACGACCTGGTCCGGCGGGTGGGCCGCGAGCCAGCGGAGGATCTTCTGGCCCTCGCGGCCGACCGCCTCGATCGAGGCGCCCGAGTAGTCGTAGTGATCGCCCACCGAAATCAGGAAGACGTCGGGGGCGAGTTGCCCGTCGCTCCCGAGCAGCGAGTGGTTGTGCAGGATCCGCGCGACGTGCTCGAAGCTCGACTGGAGGTCGCCGATCGCGACGGGGCGCGAACGCGCTCGACCGTCCGCGGCCACGGGCTGCCACGATCCGTGGAGGAGCTGCTCGGCCCTCGACATCGCGGCCTGAACGCGGGAGTGCATGCTCGCCAGTATGCCTGGATGAGGGCGCTCCGGGCGAAGGCGTGCGGGTTCCGCACTCCCCTTCGTGTCCGCGGCGTTTCTTCTCTTCAGGGACGGCACCGCCTGGTTGCGGACGGCCACTGCGCGAAGGACTTAGCGTGGTCCCGTCATTGCACGCCTCCTCCTCCATGCGGAATCTCCTCGGTGCCTTCGCCCTCCTCGCTCTCCTCTCCTCGCCCGTCGTGGCCCAGGACGGCTTCGTCCTCGGCTACAACCAGGGCTGGATCGAGGGGAAGTTCGGGCGGGACCTCACCTCGGCGTTCGACGAGAACGAGTGGCGGAAGGTCCTCGCTCGGACGCGCGAGAGCGGCGGCTCGACGCTCCGCGTGTGGCTCTTCGAGGGGCAGCCGTGCGAGGGCGTGATCTACGACCTCCACGACCCGGTCGGCGTCGATCAGCAGTTCCTCGCGAACATCCGCCGCGTGGGCGAGCTCGCGCGCGAGGAGCGCGTGAAGCTCTACTGGACCGGCTTCGACGGCAACTTCTTCGGGCCTCCGAGCGGCATCGAGTTCGACCGTCGCTGGAACATCCTGAACGACAAGTACGGCTTCGGGACCCGCTTTCAGCAGAACGTCCTCGGCCCCGTGCTCGACGCGATCATGGAGAAGCCCGACACCGTCTACGCGTTCGACGTCATGAACGAGATCCAGGGCTCGATGCACCACAACTTCTGGCCGGACGGCTGGGACGGCGCGCGCCGCTTCATGTCGGGCTGGACGCGCTTCGTTCACGGGCGCGCGAAGGGTCTCAGGACGACCGTGAGCTCGGGCTGGGGCGACTCGATCAAGGACCTGCTCAAGGGCCGCTTCGACGGGCTCGGGCTCGACTTCCTCGACGTCCACATGTACTCGGACTCGACGAGGATCGAGAAGGGGAAGGAGCTCGTCGCCAGGGCGCGCTCGCAGGGAGTCCCGATCGTGATCGGGGAGATCGGCCAGAAGAAGCAGGCGATCGACCCGACGCTCCAGGCGAGGATCGTGAAGGGCGTCGTCGAGGACGCGAAGAAGCTCGGGTTCGCGGGCGTGTTCGTGTGGCGTCTGATCGACGAGCAGGCGCACGACAAGCGGTTCAGCTTCTGGGACGGCGACGTCCCGCGCCCGGCCGTCGCGGTCATGAAGTCGCTCGCACCCGCGGCGGCCGCGACTTCTTGCGGTCAAACGTCGAAGGGGCTCATCAACGTCCTGGGTCGTTGACCTGAGTGACGTGATCGGCGTTTCATTTTTTGACCGCCGAAGGACGCCGAAAGTAGGCCGCCGCGAGAGGCCGCCGATCTTCGATCGGGGCCTCTCGCGGCGACCAACCTCGATTGCGGAGCAAGCGCGTCGTGGTCGAACTGGCAAACGAGGTCAGTCGCCGCCGAAGGGCGACGACCTCGGTCGGCGCCCTTCGGCGGCGGCCGACTTTCGGCGTCCTTCGGCGGTCAGAACGGGACGCCGATCACGTCCGTTCTTCGAAGGGACTCGCTTCAGTCACGCCGTTCGAAGTGCGCGCGGCCCTCGAACCACATCGCGGTCCCCGCAACGAGCGGGATCGAGAGAACGCCGAGCGCCGTCAGTCGGAACGAGAGGCCGACTCCGGCTCCTACCGCCGTGGCCAGCAGAGCTCCGAGCCCGACGACGAGAAGTCGATCGATGAACCTCAGAGAGTGATGGCGCAGGAAGTGGAGCAGGATCGCGGCGAGCAGGAGCCCGCACGGAGCGAGGTCGCCCACGCTCGCAGGCGTCAGCGAGGGCCACGCGAGGGAGCCGTGGGCTTCGAAGACGGTCTGCATCGCGTTGTCGCAGGCGAGGTCGAGCATCTCTCTTCGTTACGACGGAGCCGCTCCTTGCAGGAAGGCCGACCACGACGGCGATGCCGACGAGCAACGGCACCGTCGCGATGCCGAGGGGCGAGAGCGAGAAGCTCCGCCCGAGGAGCGTCCCGACGAGCGCTCCTGCGAGCGCTCCGAGGACGAGGACGAGTGTTCGCTCCGTCCGGCCGGTGAGTCTTCGCCGGAGCAGCACGACTGCGACCGTGGCGACCACGACCCCGAGCGGGGCGAGGTCGCCGATCGAGCCCGGAACGACCGCAGCGACGACGTGGTCGACGGCGCGTTCGACGGGTGTCGGTTCGGGGAGCATGGCGTTCGAGCAGGCGAGCATTCCCGTGCTCACCCGAGGAATCACCGCGAGTTCCCTTGAAAGGTCGTCGTGGCCTAAACTCCGACGGGCTCGCGCTTCCGGTCGGGGCGACGCGCCGGAGGATCCACGCGCACGGGGCGCACGATCGTCACGGGCCGTTCCTTCGCGGGCGCTCTCCGTCGGAAGTGGAACACGACCACGAGCCCCGTGGCGGCCGCGACCGTCACCATGTTCCACGGCATGGCCTCGAGCTTGAAGCCGAACAGGACGCCGCCGAACGTGCCCATGAACGCCCCCATGCCGAGGAGCGCGAGCCGGTCCCACAGCGTGACGACATGGCGGCGGACGAGGAGGAGCGCGATCAGCGCGACGAACGTCCCGACCGCCGTGAGATCTCCGACCGAAGCGGGCGCGAAGGCGGTCGCGGCCTCAGCGGCCATCTGCCTCTGCGCTTCGCGCATGGCGTTGATGCAACCAAGGAGCATTTCATCCCTTCCCGGAGGGCACAGAGCGCGTCGCATGCCGTCGGGAAGTCCTGGCCTGAGGCTGGCTCGGCGGAGATCCAGCCGTCGGCGCACCGCCTCGTCGTCGATCGGCCGTCAGCTGAGGATTAGAGTATTCGTTAGACGGCCGACGAGAGCACCGAACCCGAGGATCAGCGAAGCGGCGAGGAACCCGACAGGAGCGAGACTTCTTGGCTCTCCGTCGTGGGCCATGGAGTTCAGGCAAGCGAGCATACGGCACCTGCGAGATGTTCACGCCTCCGGGGGCAGCGGAGTTCCAGTCCAGGCTGGATGACATCGTTCCGCCTGCCTGTTCTCCGTTCTTTGCCACAGAGGTCACAGAGGACACAGAGAGTCGGCGAAACCGGCGACGATGGCCGCTCCTCACTCTCCAGAAGAGCGACAGGTCCTCCACCCCTCTGTGCTCTCTGTGACTTCCTTGGCAAAAGTCTAATAGAGAGACGCGAGCTTCTGCACGATGAGCTGGAGCTGCCCCCGGTCGAGCTTGCGGAACTTGGGCGGCAGGAAGCGCATGTCCGAACACTCCACGATCGCCGTCGCGAGCTGGAGCGCGAGCTCGGAGTAAGAGAGCGCGGGCGAGAAGGCCTTCGCCTCCTCCTCGACCTCGGCCTTCGTCACCTGCTCGCGGCCGTTGAGATACGCGCGGCGCTTGCAGCGGACGAGGAGGGCCTCGATCTCGGCGCCCGAGAGGGCCGTCTGGCTGTTGATGATGTCCGTGAGCGTCGGCGGGCACTCGTCTGCATGAGGGGGCTCCGCCCCCTCCGCCTCCCCGGCGCCGTGGTGGCAGTTCTCGTCGTGCTCGTGGAACTCGTACTCCGAGAGGTCCACCGACCCCGTGCGCTTGGGCAGCTGGATCCCCTCGAGAGCGTCGGGCGCCATGTTCGCGCCGACCTTCTTCGCGAGGATCGTGATCATGGTCTTCTGCTCCTCGTCCGTCTCCGGATAGAAGAGCGGGATGTGGACCTCGGCGCGGCCCTGGCGCTTCAGGTCGATCGGCAGGATGTCGGGGCGGCACGTGATGAGGAACCAGAGGATGTGCCCGCGGTAGCGGGTGTCGCCCATGGTCGCGGCGAGCTGCGAGAAGATGCGCGAGCTCGTCCCCGAGTCGCCCGACGAGTCGCGGTTACCGAGCGCGGCGTCGGCCTCGTCGATGATCACGCCGACGGGGCCCGTGGCCTTGAGGACGTTCAGGATCTTCTCCCAGTTGCCCTCGGTCACGCCCTGCCACTGCGAGCGGAAGTTGAGGAGCTTGACGCAAGGGATCCCGATCGAGCCCGTGTAGCACTGGATCAAGAAGGTCTTGCCGGTGCCGACCGGGCCCATGATCAGGTAGCCCATCGGGAGCGCGTCCACGCGGCCTTCGCGGATGAGCTTGGCGTCCTCCTCGAGCGCTTTCTTCGCGGCGCCGAGGCCGGAGACCGACTCCATCGTGAAGCGCGGCGCGAGGAACTCGAGGAGGCCGTAGCACTCCTTCTCGATCAGGTCCTTCTTCTGGCGGTTGAGGAAGTCCGAGTCGATGACCGCCTCGTTCTTCGCGGCGTGCGCGGTCACGTGGTGGAGGTTCACGCGCGAGAGGCCCGCGGTGAGCTTCGACATGACCTTGAGATCGACCTTGGTCAGCCGCTGGAGGGCGGGCATGACGCCGAAGCGGTGCTCGAGGAACTCGTGCCGCTCCTTCTCGTCGGGGAGCTTGATCTCGACCTTGCCGATGTACGGGCTCTTCACGAGCGTCGGGTTGAGCTCGGCGAGGTTCTCGCAGACGAGGATGACCGTGAGGTCGGCGTTCACGAAGACCGGCTCGTTCGCCCAGCGGAGGAGCGTGACGAGCGTCGCCTGCTCCTCGGAGGACATGTGCGACGGGTCGCCCGCGGGGGAGACCATGTTCGCGAAGTCGATGATGACGCCGACCGACTTCGGCTTCACCGGGCCGCGCGGGTCCACCTTCGCGCGCAGGAAGCGCTCGATGAGATACAGCGCGCGCCGCGCGTCGCGCGGGAGGCCTTGCTGGGCGTAGTTGGTGCCCGAAGCGGTGTCGATCGCCTGGACGACGCGGTTGAAGTCCGCCGCGGTCTCGTCCTTCGTGAAGGTGATGCCGCGCGACACGTCGTAGGTGATCACGGCGTCGCGCCGCGGGAAGATGTGGTCCTCGAGGAACGTCTTGAGGCCGACGTACTCGCGGTCGCCCTTCGCGGTCTGCGCGCGCACGAGGTCGTGCACGGCGCCGTGGACGATGAACTCGATGATCGTCCCGCCGCGGTACTTCTCGGCGAGCTCGTTCGCCCAGGAAGGGAAGCTCGCGTTCACGGGCATGGGTCTCTACCTCCGAGCTCGCAAGCTCGCTCTAGGCCTTCTCGCGCTCCCGGGGGCCCATCGTCTTCTCGTTGCCGGCGGCCTCGCTCGGCGCGCGCTCGGGCGATGCGAGACCCATCTCCATCTCGAGCTGCCGGAGCGTCTCCTCGGCCTGGATCTTCTTCGCGTCCTCCTCGATCTGTACGAGCGCGGCGCCCTGCTTGCCCTCGAGCGCCATCTGGAGCTTCGCCTCGGAGCGGGCGGTCTGCTCCTCGATCTTGCGGATCATCTCGTCGTGCGTCTGGTCCACGCCGGCGAACTGGAAGTTGGCGAGCGT
The DNA here is from genome assembly GCA_964648345.1 of uncultured Planctomycetota bacterium. Lineage (GTDB taxonomy): Bacteria > Planctomycetota > J058 > J058 > JACQDU01 > CAZYLP01. The sequence continues at coordinate 2,514 of CAZYLP010000249.1, read as the reverse complement.
GTTCGCGACCTTCTCGTTCCAGTCGGCCTGGCGCTTGGCGCCGAGGGCGCGCTGCGCCTCCTGGATCTTCTTGTCCTTCTCGGCCATGAAGACCTTCTTCGCGGCCTGGGCCTTCTCGTAGGCTTCCTTCGCGGCGACGACCTGGCGCTCCTTCTCGGCGATCTGCGGGCGGAGCTTCTCGAGCTCGGTCGCGTACTGCGCGGCGATGTCGCGGCGGTTCGCCTTGAGCGACGCCTTGGCCTTGTTGAGGAGGTCGGTCTGCTGGTCCTTCATCTTCGTCAGCTCGCGCTCCGCCACGGCCTTCTGGCCGCCGATCACGGCGAGCTGCTCGTTCAACTTCGGGACCTCGGCCTCGAGGTCGCGGATGTTCTGCTTGAGGATGAGCTCGGGGTCCTCGCCCAGCTCGGCGGCCCAGCCGAACCACGACCGCACCATCCGCTTGAAGCGCCGCCACATCGACATTGGGTCGATCTCCCCTTGCGATCGGTGCAAGTTAGCTCGGGACCGCTCGATGCGCCAGGGAGGTACCGTCTCAGCTGGGACGGGACCGACTCGTCCTCGTTGCAGGGCATTCGACGCAACTCGTGGTGCCCCACCGCCCGGGCCATTGGCGCTGTCCTTGCGCCCTCTGCGGACGGGAAAGGTCTGGGTATGAAGCGCTACGTCATCGAGGGTCGTGGAGTCGCTTTCCCACCTTCCTGCTGCTGCTGCATGGGTCAGGCGACGAGCTTCGTCACCGTCTCGAAGCGGGTGAGCGAGGACTACGGCTACGCGACCGTGCAACACAGCCGCACGCTCCGCGTCCCGAGCTGCGGCGAGTGCGCGTCGCACATGCAGAAGACGGTCCTCCTCCGCGTCGCGGCGTCGGTCCTGGTCGCGCTCGTCGTGTTCGGCGGACTCCTCGGCTCGCTCCTGCTGGTCGAGAGCATGAAGCACATCCGTTTCAACGAGACGCTCCAGATCCTCCAGGCGCTCGTCTGCATCCTCGTCGCGGCGCCGGCGGGCTGGGCGTTCCACCATCTCCTCCCGCAGCGTGCGCCCCACGAGGGCCACGCCTCCGCGGGGCCGGCGGTCGAGATCTCGCGGTTCAGCGACGAGCTGGTCGAGCTCCGCTTCGCGAACGACCGCTTCGGGAAGATGGTCGCGCGGCTCAACGACTGAACCTCGCGGCTCGTCGAGCGGGTAATCTCTCTCTGCCATGAGCGCCCTCCCCGTCCACATCGACGTCCCCCGCTTCTGCGCCGACTGCAGCAAGCCCCTCGGACCTCGCGACCCCGACACGAACGGCTGGCCGTGCACCGGTTGCGGCATCCAGACGTTCGTGGACCCGAAGGTCGCCTCGTGCTGCGTGCCCTGGTACGACGGCCGGATCGTCCTCGTGAAGCGAGGGATCGCGCCGCGGATCGGTTTCTACTCGAGCCCCGGCGGCTACTGCGAGCGCGGCGAGCCGCCGCACCAGGGAGCGGCGCGCGAGACGTTCGAGGAGACCGGGCTCGTCGTCGAGACGCGCGAGCTCCTCGGCGTCTTCGCGCATCGAGGGAGCCCCGTGATCGTCATGTACTACGACTGCGACGTGGTGGGCGGGGGCCCGCCGCGCGCGCTCCACGAGGTCCAGGAGGTCGGGCTGTTCAAGCCCGAGGAGATCCCCTGGGACCGTCTCGCGTTCTCGAGCGTCGCCTCCGCGCTCTGCGCGTCGATCGCGCACAGGGCGACCAGCGGGAGCACCGCGGTGAGGGAGATGAAAGCATGAGCGAAGGGCCGTCGATCGCCGCGCCGTCGATCGCCGAACGTTACCACGACGCGACGAAGTACTCGCCCGAGGGGATCGCGAAGAGCCAGCACCACCTCGACTGGGAGAAGAAGCCGTCCCTCTGGAAGGACTACGACGGCCGCGAGGCGGTCGCGCTCTCGCCGCACCTCGGCCTCAAGGGGCCCATGCTCGCGGACGCGCTCGCGGGCCTCCCGCTGCCCGCGCTCTCGAACGAGAAGCTCGGGCTCGCGCACGTGGCGCGGCTCCTCTACTTCACGAACGGGGTCACGCGCGTCATCCCTCAGCCGGGCGACATGCCGTTCCTCATGCGCGCCTCTCCCTCGGCGGGCGGCCTGTATCCGACCGAGGCGTACCTCGTCGTCCGGGACGGCATGGTGGACGGGATCCCGGCCGGCGCGTGGAACCTCGACATCCGAGACCTCTCCCTCGCGCGCGCGGCGGACGGCGACGACCCGTTCGGCGCGATCGCGGCCGCGACGGGCGCGGGGAAGTTCCTCGACGACGCGCGCGCGCTCGTTGTCCTGACGGGCATCTTCTGGCGGAGCGCGTGGCGCTACGAGCAGCGGGCTTACCGGCGGATCCTCCTCGACTCGGGGCACGTGCTCGGGAACCTCGTCATGTCCGCGGCGCGGCTCGGCCTCGTCGCGCTCCCGATCGGCGGCTTCGTGGACTCGGCCGTGGAGGCCGCCCTCGGCCTCGACGCGGCGGAGGAGGGCGCGCTCGTCGTCGTCCCGCTCTTCGAC
>CAZYLP010000248.1:0-10498 GCA_964648345.1 uncultured Planctomycetota bacterium | reverse complement strand
GACCGCGATGTAGGGCGGCTCCGAGGAGACGCCCAGCACCTTCGGGATGTGCACCGAGGCGAGGCGGGCCTGCGCGGCGCTCTCCGAGCGGAGGAGCGCCGCGCCGCGGTCGTCGCGCGGGACCTTCACGGCGGCGAGCCGCTTCGGGTCGGACTGCGCGTGGGCACGGAAGACCTGCCCGAACGCACCCTCCCCGAGGAGCTCACCGAGGACCCACTCACCGACCGTCTTCATGCACTCGTTCTCGTTCTCGTTCTCGTTCTCAGACGAGCACCTTCTCCCTCTCCGGGAGCGGGTACTCCATGATCTCGAGCACCAGCTCGACCTTCGACGGCTGCAGCAGGAACGGGATCACGTTCGGGAGGGCGTAGTAATCGCCCGAGAACGGGAACACGTCGACCTGGTAGCCGGCCTTCGCGATCTGCGCCTGGAGGTGGTTCGACGCCGAGCCCACGCGGATGATGACGACCTGCGGGTCGACGCCGCACTCCTCCTGGTACTTCTGGAGCTCGTTCACGAAGAAGGGCGCCGTGTTCTCGCCCTCGTCCGTGACGATCACGATCTGCTCGACCGACTGCTTCTTCTTGCGGAGCGCCTGGAGCGGCGCGCCGCACGAGGTGTTGCCGTCGGCCGTGATCCCGAGGAACGCCTTCTCCCAGCTCTCGAGCTTGTCGTCGCCCGTCTCGATCGGGTATGCGACCGAGTCGAACGCGTAGCAGAAGAGGGGAGCGTCCATGATGGAGGCGATCATCGAGCCGAGGCGCTTCGTCACGGCGATCGCTTCGTTCATCGAGCCCGACTTGTCGCAGAGGAGCGCCGTCGCGCGCTTGATCCGGCCCTTGGCCTTCGTGCGCGCGTCCGCGATCTCGACGAGCTTCGACTTCATGTCGCCCTCGAGGCCCGCCGCCTCGGCCGCGACCTCGGCCTTGAAGGCCTGGACGCGGCCGTCCTTCTTGGCCGCCTCGAGCCGCTCCTCGATGAGCGCCTTCAGGCCCGCGTCCTCGAACGCGCCGTGCTTGCGCAGCGACGCGAGGTGGTTCACGAGCTCCTGGGGCGACATCGCGTTCACGAGCGCCACGAGCGCCGAGGGCGTGATCCGCTTGATCGCGCCGACCGCGATCCGGAACGGGATCTTGCTCTCGACGATGGCGCGCGCCTGCGCGACCGGGTCGTCCATCTTGGCGATGGCCTTGAGGGCCGCGAGCTTCGAATCCGCCGGCGGGTCGTCCTCGAAGATGATCTTCTGGGCGCGCTCGCCCGGCTTGATGTGCAGGAGCGCGTAGAGCCGCTTCAGCACCTTCCGGCCGTGGAGCGCGACCATGTCGAACGTCTCGGGCTCGGCCTCGCGCTCGCGGATGTAGCGCTCGACCTCGGTCTTCATCGACCGGGGGATGTTCTTGAACAGGCCCCGGGGCGCGAGCTTCGCGTGCTTCTCCTTGCCCTTGCCCCTGCCCTTCTTGCCCTTCCGCTTCTCGTTCTTCTCCTCGGCCTTCTTGTCGCCGTGGATGAAGTCCACGATGCGCGCGACCTCGTACGGCGGCAGCCGCCGGAGGAGCGCGAGGCCGACCTCGCGGTGGCCCGGGAAGTCCGAGAGCGAGAGCGCCGCGACGAACACTTCCTTGTGGTCGCGGACCTCGCCCTTGTCGAAGTACCAGGCCGCGAGGCGCGGGTAGAAGCGCGGGTCGCGCTTGACCATGTCGGCGTGGAGGGGCCACAGCGCATCGAGGTCGCGGTGCGGCGTCGTGAGGAGCGTGTTGAGGATCGAGAGGCGGACGTCGTTCTCGGCCATGGGTGGACCTCCCCGGCCGAGGAGTCTAGGAAATCCTCTTCCGGTCCGGGGAGGACGCCCGTCGGAGCGGGTCCTGTCGGTGTTACTTCTTCTTGTGCTCCGGCTTGTCGACCGGAGCGTCGAGGCCGTCCGTCGGAGCCGAGTGCGTCGGCGCCGCCGTCGGACGCGCGGAGTTGACCGGCGCGGTCGGACGGATCGGCGCCGCCGGGGCGGGGAGGGTCTCGAGGACGCGGTGGTTCCACGCGAGAACCTGACGCGCGTCGGAGATGGGGCGGGGGAGGAGGATGGACGGCTGCGCGTCCTCGACGACCGCTTCCTGGTCGCGGGTGAGGATCACGTCCTTGCGGCCGGAGCGGACGAGGACGCGGCCCTCGATCACGGAGACGCCCGACTCGTTGCCCATCGCGCGGACGAGGAACTTCGTCCCGAGGACCTCGGCCGAGAGCGTGCCCGTCATGACGCGGAAGGCGTGGCGCTTCTGCTTGGCGACCTCGCAGAAGACGGCGCCCGTCTTGGTCTCGGTGCCCTTGGGGCCGATCTGGACGGTGATGCCGCCGTCCTGCTCGCGGCGGAGAGCGACCGCGGTGTCGGGGCGGAGGTCCACGCGCGTCCCGTCATCGAGGAACAACGAGCCGTCACCCTGGTGGTTGATGACGATCTCGCCCTCGCGGACGGGGAGCCCCTCGCGCGCGTCGCCCGGGGCGCCGCCGACGCGGAGACCCGCGCCCACGGCCTTGGCGAGGACCGGACGCGCCGGCGCGACCGGCTTCGCGTCGTCGGGTGCGCCGCCCATGAAGCCGATGCCGACGGCGGCGAGGACGACGGCCGCGGCGGCCGCGGCGACGAGGCCGCCCGCGCGGAACTTGATGATCGCGCCGCGCGGAGCCGCGACCGCGGCGGGCTTCACCGAGCGGGCCTCGGCCATGCGGACGATGTCGCGGACGAGCCGCTCGTCGAACGGATGGCCGGCGAAGGCGTCCACGAGGAGACCGTCGATGCGATCGAGGCTCGCCCGCTCGCTGCGGCAGGGAGCGCAGGAGGAGAGGTGCGCTTCGAGGCGGACGAGGCCCGCCGCGTCGAGCTCGCCGTCGAGCTCGCGCGAAGCGAGCGACCGCGCCTCCTCACAGCCTTTCATGGTCTCGGTCACGACTTCGGTCTCCCTCGTCTACGGCTCATCACGGCTGCTTGATCTCGTTGTTGGGTCCCAGGATCCTCTCGAACCGACTCTTGAGCTTCTGTCTCGCGCGGAACAAGCGACTCTCGATCGTCGCCTGGCTGAGACCCGTGAGCGCCCCGATCTCTTCGTAGCTGCGGCCGTCGAGGTACTTGAGAGCGACGACCTCGCGATGCGACTCGGGGAGCTTCTCGATCTCTTCGCGAACTTTCCTCCGTAGCTCGTCCTTGTCGGTCACCTGTTCGGCGGGCCCCGCCTCCGGCGCCTCGGGCCCGGCCTCCTCGTTGTCCAGGGTGTCGAGCGACTGGACACCCTTCTTGTTCCTCCGTCGCCAGTCGAGCGCGGTCGTACGGACCACGTTGCGGAGCCAGCTCTTGAACTTCTCCGGCTCCTTCACCGACGCGAGGCTCTGGTAGACCTTGAGGAAGCTCTCCTGGACCACATCTCGCGACGCGTGGAAGTCACCCGTCACGGAATAGGCCACGGCACCGGCAAGCTTCATGTGGCGCTCGACGAGCGCCGAGAAGACCTGCGTCTCCCCCGAGCAGAAGCGCGCGATGAGGCGTGCGTCTTCGGCTTCGGGATCGTTCGGCACCATAGCGTAGACGCTCGTTGACGGGGGATCTTGTGGACAAAATCCGCGGCTCAAGCCGTTCCGGTGTAACGGATTGCGAGGACGCACGCGTCCGATGAAGGGTCGGTGTCCTTGGAGTACTCGCCGAGGAGCTGGCCGAGCTTGTGGGTCAGATACTCGGCCTCGTGCGTCCCGTATCGTCTCACGGCGCCCATGAGGCGCTCGAGGCCGAGCTCCTCGCGGGCTCGGTTCCGGACCTCGAGCACGCCGTTCGCCGCGAAGACGACGAGGTCGCCCTGGGCGAGCTCGACGGGGCGGGTCACGACCGTTTGATCGAAGATCGGGCCCTTGTCGATGCCCATGACCATCCCCTCCGCGTCGAGGAGCGAGAAGCTCGGGCTCCGGCGCGGGTTCATGATGATCGGGGCGGTCATGCCGGCGCGAGCGACGAGGAGCGTGCGTCGCGGCCCGTCGAGGACCGCATAGGTCGCGGCGACGAACGTGCGCGCATCGAGGTCCTGGAAGACCTCGGCGTTCACGTTCTTCAGGACCTGCGCCGGGTCGCGCTCGGTGCGCGCGTGGATGCGCATGAGGTTGCGCGCCATGGCCGCGACGAGGGCACCCTCGGTCTCGGTGCCCGTGACGCCGCCGATGATGAGCCCGAGGCGCTCGCGGTCGAGGCGGATGACCTCGGCGAAGTCTCCGCGCGCGGGCTGGGCCGCCTTGATGAGGAGGCGCAGCTCGAAGCCCGGGAGGCTCTCCGCGACCTTCTGCGCCTCGCGCGCGTCGGCCTGCTCGGTGTCCTCGAGGGAGCCCGAGAGCTCCTGAACGCCGGGCACGGCGTTCTTCACGGCCGCGAGCTCGCGCTCGATCTCGCGGCGCCATTCGACGGACGCGCTCGAGTCGGGCGAGGTGTTGACGGTCGAGCTGTTCTTCGCGGACGGGCGATGACGGCCCGAGCCCGAGCCCGTGAGCCGCTTCACCTCGGGGTCGTCGATGAGGTCGAACTCGCCCGAGCTCTCCATCTGGCGGAACGTCTTGTGGGGTCTTCCGTTGTCGATGCGCTGCACGTCGCTCCGCGGCTTCAGCGGGAGCGGCTCCTGCCGGACGATGCGCGCCATCCCTTGCGAGGGAGTCATCGAGGGAGTGGCCACCGCGCGCGCGGCCTGCCCCGACTTCCACGGCTCGCAGGGCGAGAGGAGGTGCTGGGCGATGAGCGCGGGCGCGGTCTCGAACATGACGAGGTTCGAGGAGAGGTCGATGTGCTCGAGGACCCTGAGGCAGAACGGGCACGTCCAGCGCGCCTTCTGGTCCTTCTGGCGCCAGAGAGGGTCGCCCTCGAGCTTCCGCCGCACGTCGTCGGCGAGCTTCTTCCCCCGGTTGACGTTCTTGACGATCGCCTTGAGCGTCTCGATGGGCTTCTCCTGCCCCTTGCCGTGCGAGTAGGCGAAGCAGGTCTCCACGTGGAGACACAGGTCGCGGAGGACGGCCTCGGTCATCGTCCGGTCCTTCGGGACCTCGATGTCGGTGGGCTCGCCGCAGAACGGGCAGAACCATCGCCGCCGCGTGTCCATGAGCTGCCACGCGGCGTTCCGCGTGAGCTCCTTCTTCACCCGGCGGCGGAGCTCGCGGTAGTTCGCCTCGCGCTTGAGCTCGGCGAGCGGGCGGAGCGTGCCCTCGCCGAGGTGGAGGTCGGGGCACGGGTCCTCGAGGAGGTGGTCGACGATCGCCTCGACGCGCTTCTTCTCGTCCTGCGGGAGGTCATCGACGGCGAGCTTGGCGCAGTAAGGACAGAGCCACCCCTTGCCGTGGACGGCGACGCTCCAGACCGCCTCCCCGAGCGCTCCCTGGACGCGCTTCTTGATCTTCGTCCGCAAGTTCGAGAAGACGGCCATCGAGCGGAGATTCTACCTGGACGCAAGTCCTGACGGGAGAAGGCCGCTGGAAAGCGTCGGAGGCCGCCGCTACTCTCACTCCCGAGTCGGAGAGGCGCTCGCGCGGGCGTGCGCCGGGGATGAGGGAAAGGTCGGCGTGACGGAGAACGCAGCCTTCTTTCCGGATCAGCGCCGCGTCGTCGTCATCGACGACGACCGGGTCGTCCTGGGCTTCGTGGCTCGCACTCTCGCGAAGCGGGGGTACGACGTCCGGAGCTACGACGATCCGCGCGTCGGCGTCGAGGCGCTCGCCGCCGACCAGCCGCTCGCGGTCATCACGGACATGCAGATGCCCGGGCTCTCGGGCCTCCAGGTCGTCTCCGAGGTGCGGAAGCGTCTCGGCGAGAGCGCGCCACCCGTGATCGTCATCTCCTCGGTCGACGAGCAGTCGACGCTCGAGGATGCCTTCAAGGCGGGCGCCGTCGATTACCTCATCAAGCCCGTGAACGAGAGCGAGCTCGGGGCGAAGCTCGAGAAGGCGATCCGGCACCTCGGCGCCGCGCACAACATCCGGCCGCCCTCCTCGATCCCGAAGAAGATCGGGAGCTACGACCTCCTCGAGCCGATCGGCCGCGGCGGCACCGCGGCGGTCTTCAAGGCGACGAAGATCGGCGACCCCACGGGCGAGGCCTTCGCGCTCAAGGTCGTCTGGCCGCACCTCACCGTGAACCCGGAGGCGCTCCTCCGCTTCCGGCGCGAGATCGACGTCCTCTCCGAGCTCGACCACCCGCGCCTCGTGGGCTTCGTCGAGGCCGGCCGCCACGACGGGTGCTTCTACTACGTCATGCAGCACCTGACCGGGGGCACGCTCCGCGATCGCATCGAGCGGCAGGGCCCCGGCTCCGCCGAGGACGCGCTCGACATGGTCACGGGCCTGGCGGAGCCGCTCGGCTACCTCCACTCGCGGGGCCTCGTGCACCGGGACTTGAAGCCCGGGAACATCTTCTTCGACGGCGACGGCAACTACATCCTCGGCGACTTCGGTCTCGCGAAGCACGAGGACGACCACGGCATCACCCTCAGCGAGGAGTTCATCGGGACGCCGCTCTACCTCGCGCCCGAGGTCTTCGAGAGCGACAAGTTCGACCACCGCGTGGACCTCTACGCGCTCGGCGTCTGCGCGCTCGAGCTCCTCCTCGGCCGCCCGCCGCTCGACGAGCGCGACCCCGTCCGGCTCATCGCCAAGATCGTCAACGAGGGCATGCCGCCCGTGAACGAGCTCTGCCCGGGGCTCCCGCTCCAGCTCGAGAACCTCCTCTCGCACCTCCTCGCTCGCGACCCGGGGCAGCGGACCTCGTCGGCCGCCGCGCTCATCGAGGAAGCGCACGCCGTGGACGCCGCGCTTCACCGGGCCGACTGACTACCGTTTCGGCCTCGGGAACGCGTCCTCGTGCTCCTCGTGGAGGAGGAGAGCGCCGCGCATCCGCGCCCCGGCGACGGGGAGGAGCGCGAAGCCGACGCCGGGGAGGAGCGCGAGGAGAGTGAAGAGCGCGACGAGCGCGCGGCGGCCGTTCCAGGCCTTCCGCGTGAGAAGGAGGTCCTCCTTGGCGCGGTTGGGCGGCACGGCCTCGCTCACGAGCTTCACGAAGAACTGATGGAACTCGTGGCGCCGGACGGTCTCGCGGAAGACGTGGAGGTAGATGAACGACGAGCCGAGCGCGATGAGCTGGCAGACGTAGGCGAGCTTCGGGTCGTCGAGGTGACGCGCCTCGACCCACGACGCGAAGGCGAAGCCGAAGGCGATCATCGAGAGGACGAGCGCGATGCCGGGGATCGCCGCGCGGAGGACGCCGAGGCCGCGGTTCCACTCGTACGCGTGCTCGCGCGCGACGCGGAGCCGTCCGACGAGCTCGCGCGAGACGCAAGGGAGCGGGCGCTCGTCGGTCCTGTTGTTCGTGGAGTGGTTCGCGAAGGCGTGCTCGCTCGCGAGGACCGGGTAGACGCCGAGCGTGAGCGGCGCGAGGAGCGCGGCGGTGAGGGCGACGTGGCGCCGATGCTCCTCGTCGAGCGCCTGCGAGGTCACGAAGCGGATCGCATCGGCGCTGACGCCTTCGCCCGGCCGCGGTCCGTCGGGGGAGGGCATGGGCCGGAACCGGCCGGTCGTCGGAGGGACGAGGGGCGTGCCGCCCTGGCACGCGGAGCAGCGGTCGCCCTCGCTCCAGCAGCCTACGTGGTGGCGGGCGAGGCACTGCTTGCAGGCGACCCAGTCGTCGCCGGTGACCGAGACATCTTCGTGGCAGAACGGGCAGCGGTGCGCCTCTTTGACGAAGGAGGTCGTGCTCTCCACGCGCGCATGCTTTCCCCCTCCGCCTCGGGGATTCGACGCTACGCGGCGCCCCTCCTCACGTAGTCCTCGACGACGTTGCAGAGGGCGTGGAAGACGATCCCCGGGACGACGGAACCCGTTCGAACGCGCAGCCATCCGAAGACGAGCGACGGGAAGAAGACGAGGAGCCGCTCCGGATTCCTCTCGAACGCGAAGTGAGCGAGCGCGAAGACCGCCGATGTGATGATGATCGCGACCCACGGCTTCTTCACCGGCAGCGAGGGCTGGAAGGCCCCGCGGAAGAAGAGCTCCTCGGGCAGCGCGGCGAAGAAGAGATGGCGCGAGACCGACCAGCCGTCGAACGCGGGGGCCTTCCACGCGGACCCCGACCGGAGGACGAAGCCGATCGCGTAGAGCGGGAGCGTCGCGAGCGCGACGGCCCACGAGATCGGATCGCGGGGCCGGGTCCCGAGCGCGAGCGCGTGGAGCGGGTCCTTCTTCCGCCGCTCGAGCGCGAGCCACGACGGCGCGACCCACGCGAGGACGATGAGCGTCGGGCGGAGGGCCTTGAGGAACGTCCCCTCGCCGCCTGCCGGCACCTGCGTCGCGGCGACGAAGAGCGCCGCCGTGATGATCGTCACGACGGCGAGCTCGCGCGGAGGGTGAGGTCCAGGACCCGCTTGCCCGAGCGAGCGCAGCGAGTCGAGGGCCGGTTCCGTCACGCCTTCATCGCCTCGGCGGCCGCGGCGACGGTGCGCTCGATGTCGCCCGGAGTGTGGGCGAGCGAGATGAACCACGCCTCGAACTGGGACGGCGGGAGGATGATCCGCCGCTCGAGCATGGCCTTGAAGAAGCGGCCGAACTTCTTCGTGTCGCACCTGGCGGCGTCGTCCCACGAGCGCACCGGACCGTCCACGAAGAAGGGCGTGATCATCGAGCCCTGCCGGCGGATCGTGCAGGGGACGCGCGCGTCCTTCGCTGCGGCGACGAGACCACGCTCGAGCTGCGCGCCGCGCGACTCGAGGTCGGCGGACGCCTTCGCGCCGAGGCGCTCGAGCTCGCGGAGCTGCGCGAGGCCCGCGGCGACGGCGAGCGGGTTCCCGGAGAGCGTGCCGGCCTGGTAGCAGCCGCCCAGGGGCGCGAGCTTCTCCATGATCTTGCGCTTGCCTCCGAAGGCCGCGAGCGGCATGCCGCCGCCGACGACCTTCCCGAGGCACGTGAGGTCGGGGTCGATCTTCTGGAGGCTCTGCGCCCCGCTCCACGCGACGCGGAAGCCGGTCATGACCTCGTCGTAGATGAGCAGCGCGCCCTTCTGGCTCGTCGCCTTCCTCACCGCTTCGAGGAAGCCCTTCTCGGGCGGGACGACGCCCATGTTGCCGGGGAAGGGCTCGAGGATCACGGCCGCGACCGGCGCCTCGTCGAGGGCCTGCTTCACGGAGTCGATGTCGTTCCACTTCGCGACGAGCGTGTGCTTCGCGAGGTCCGCGGGGACGCCCGAGCTCGAAGGCTGGCCGAACGTCGCGGCGCCCGAGCCCGCCTTCACGAGGAGGGAGTCCGCGTGGCCGTGGTAGTGGCCCTCGAACTTCACGATCGCGTCGCGACCCGTGAAGGCCCGGGCGACGCGGAGCGCGCTCATGCACGCCTCGGTGCCGGAGGAGACGAGGCGGACCATCTCGATGCTCGGGACCGCGGAGCAGAGGAGCTCCGCGAGCTCGACCTCGAGCTCGGTCGGCGCGCCGTAGCTCGTGCCGCGCGAGGTCTGGCGGTGGATCGCCTCGAGGATCACGGGGCTCGCGTGACCGAGGAGCATGGGGCCCCAGGAGCCTATGTAGTCGAGGTACTCGATCCCGTCGGCGTCGAGGACCGTCGCGCCGCGCGCGGCCTGGATGAAGAGCGGCTCGCCCCCGACCGCCGAGAACGCGCGCACCGGGCTGTTGACCCCGCCGGGGATCACGCTCTGCGCTCGCGCGAGGAGCCGTTTGGAATTCTCGACGTTCACCGCGGTGCTCCCTCCGGTCGCCCTGAGGCCGCCACGTTCGCGTACGGGAGGCGGCGCGACAAGCGCGCGGTTACCCTCGGAGCCAGGTCATGGTCGAGGACGCGACGCCGCCCGGCGGCTCTCTCTTCATCGAGTCGACGCCACGGCCCGAGGCGATCCCGCCGACGGCGCCGGTGCCCGGGCCCGGAGGCGGCGTCACGCGCAGCGCCGAGGATGCCGGCGCATCCGGGCCCGCGGGGCCGAGTCTCGGCGTCGTCGCGGGGCGCTACGAGCTCGAGGCGGTCCTCGGCCAGGGCGGCATGGGCGCCGTCTACCGGTGCTTCGACCGGCAGCTCAAGCGGACCGCGGCGCTCAAGATGATCCGGGCGGACAAGCTCGAGGAGCGCGAGCATCGCGCGCGGCGCGAGGCGCGCTTCCTGCACGAGGCGCGCTCCATGGCGCGGCTCCAGCACCCCGGCTGCGTCCAGATCTACGACGTGGGGGTGAACGCGGACGGCGCGCCGTTCCTCGTCATGGAGCTCGTCGAGGGCGAGTCCCTCTGGGACGTGATCCAGAACGAGGAGCTGAGCCCGGGGCGCGCCGCCCTCCTCCTCCACCAGGTCGCGGGCGCGCTCCACGCGGCGCACGAGCTCGGGATCGTCCACCGCGACGTGAAGCCCCACAACATCATCGTGAGCGACAAGGGAGCGTAGCTAGCCGACTTCGGCATCGCGATTGACGACGCGAACACCCAGATCACCGCGGCGGGGAACCTCGTCGGGA
>CAZYLP010000247.1:0-10503 GCA_964648345.1 uncultured Planctomycetota bacterium | reverse complement strand
TCGCCTTCTTCATGTCGAAGGCGCGGCCGAACTTCATCATGTCGCCGAGGTTCGTGGCGGTGATCTTGCCGCCCATGAACGCCTTCTCGGCGCGCTCCTTGCCGGTGACGATGTCGGAGTAGGTCTGGGCGTCGGTCTTCACGACGCAGGTCGCGGTGCCGGCCTTGCCCTTCTCCGTCGAGCACTTCCCGTCGCCGATCTTGACCGTGTAGTCGTCGGCGCCCTTGATCTCGAAGTGGATCGTCGCGTTCCAGCCCTTCGCCTTGTCGGGGACGAAGATCTCGGGGAGGCGCTTGAAGGCCTCGCCGATGATCTGCGCGGGCGTCGCGGGAGCGGCAGCGGCAGCAGGCGCCGCAGAGGCCGCCGCCGAAGGCGCACCGATGCTCCCAGCCGCGCCGGCGGCGGGCGCCGCGAGCTCCTTCGCCTTCTTCATGTCGAAGGCGCCGCCGAACTTCATCATGTCGCCGTGGTTCGTGGCGGTGATCTTGCCGCCCATGAACGCCTTCTCGGGGCGCTCCTTGCCGATGAGGATGTCGGAGTAGGTCCCCGCGTCCGTCTTCACGACGCACGTCGCGGTGCCCTCGCTCCCCTTCTTCGTCTCGCACTTCCCGTCCTTGATGAGGACCGTCCACGGGTTCGCGTCCTTGATCTGGAAGTGGATCGTCGCGGTCCAGCCCTTCGCCTTGTCGGGGAGGAAGACCTGGGGCATGAGCTCGAAGGCCCGGTCGATGATCTGCGCGGGTGTCTGCGGCGCGGCCGCCGCGGGCGCCGCGGCGACCGCTCCGGCGGCCGGACCCGCCTCGGCCCCGATCTGGGCGAGCTTCTCCTTGATCTCGGCGGGCGTCCAGTGCTCGGCGCCGGGCTTCGGCACGCCGGGCGTCATGATCAACTTGTACTCGAGGAGCTGCTGGCCGTGGATCCCGAGGATCCGGCCGTTCACGTCCTTCGCGAGGTCCGAGCAGAGGAAGAGGACCATGGGCGAGATGTGCTCGGGCTTCATGTCGTCCGGCACCTGCGCGATGTCGTCCGTCATGCGCGTCTTCGCCATGGGCGCGATGCAGTTCACGTTGACGCCGATCTTCGCGAGCTCGAGGGCCCAGACCTTCGTCATGCCGTAGATGCCGGCCTTGGCGGCCGCGTAGTTCGTCTGGCCGAAGTTGCCCATGAGGCCGGCGTAGGAGGACGTGTTGACGATCTTGCCGCCCGGGTCGCCCTTCTCGGCGCGCTCCTTCACGTGCGCCGCGAAGGCCTGCGAGCACGCGAACGTGCCCTTCAGGTGCACGGCGTTCACGAGGTCCCACTCCTGCTCGGACATCTTGAGGAGCGTCTTGTCGCGGAGGATGCCCGCGTTGTTGACGAGGATGTCGGCCCGGCCGAAGGCCGAGAGTGCCGTCTTGACGATGTTGGCGGCGCCCTCCATGGTCGAGACCGAGTCGTAGTTCGCGACGGCTTGACCGCCGGCTGCCTTGATCTCGTTCACGACGGTGTCGGCCATCTTCGTGCCGGCTCCGGAGCCGTCACGCGTGCCGCCGAGGTCGTTCACGACGACCTTGGCTCCCTCCTTGGCGAAGAGGAGCGCGTGAGCGCGGCCGATGCCGCCGCCCGAGCCCGTGATGATCGCGACCTTGCCGTCGAGAAGACCCATGATTTCCTCCTCTTCGCGTGACGCTCGGGCACCGACCCTTCGTATGCGAACGAATTCGGGGCGGCAGGACGATATCACTGCTTGCGCGCAGCGTCAATGTCCAGTGTCCAGCCGCAAACCCGTCATTTTGCTCAGTTAGCGAATCGTTCGCAGGCGAACGAACTTGCGCGCGCCGGACGCGCACGCGGGGTGGTGTTAGAGTCTCCGCGCCAGGTCGTCTGCCGGGGGGTTGGATGCCGTCCCGCTCGTTCGAGACGAGTCTCGTCGTCGCCGCGATGGCGGTCTCCCTCTCCCTGCTCGTCGGCGCTCACGCCGGCGACGAGCCCGAGCTCGTCGTGAAGACGCGCGCGCGCTTGAAGGAGCTCCAGAAGGAGCTCGAGGGGATGCGCGAGGCGCGCTTCGAGTCGCCAGTCGCGATCAAGGCCCAGTCGCAGGACGGCTGCAAGAAGGCGTTCCAGGCGGGGCTCGAGGGCTGGATGCCGCGAGAGCGCTCGAGGGTCCTCTCGCGCGCCTACGGAAAGCTCGGCCTCCTCCCGAAGGGCTACGACCTCTTCGAGGGGCTCCAGGAGCTCTACGCGTCGCAGGTCTTCGCGTACTACCAGCCGGGCGAGGCCACGTTCTACGTCGTCGAGACCGGGCTCCCCGGCATCGCCGTGGACGCGATCATGCTCCACGAGCTCGCGCACGCGCTCGACGACCAGCGCTTCGGGCTGACCTCGATCTACTCCCTCGCGGGCAAGGACGACGACGACTCGGGGCTCGCCGGCCAGTTCCTCATCGAGGGGACCGCCTACTACATCACGGTCCTCTCCCAGGCGAAGACGCGGAACGAGCTCGAGAAGCTCGACCGGCTCGCCGAGACGGAGGGCGAGCTCGGCCGCGACGAGCTCGAGGCCGAGTACGCGCGGCGCCTCGACGGCTACGCCGAGGGGAAGCATCTCTACGAGGAGGCCGCGCGCCGCCGCGCGAAGCTGCCGCTCTACATGTGGCGTCGCTACATGGAGCCCTACACGAAGGGCTGCCTCATGATCTCGCGCGTGAAGCGCGAGGGCGGGTGGAAGGCGGTGGACGCTCTCTGGAAGCGGCCGCCGACCTCGACGGAGCAGGTCCTCCACCCGGAGAAGCTCACGGCCTCCGAGCGCGACGAGCCCGTCTCCGTGCAGCCCGGCGACGTGTCCTCCGAGCTCGGCGACGGGTGGCGGCGCACCGCGACGAACGTCCTCGGCGAGCTCGGCATGCAGTCGGTGCTCGCGAACCGTGGCGGCGCCGACGTGGCGGCCATCTCGTCGGGTTGGGGCGGCGATCGCCTCGATGCCTACGAGTGTGCGAAGGACGAGCAGCGCTCCGTGGTCGTGTGGCTCACGACGTGGGACACGGAGAAGGCCGCGAAGAGCTTCGAGGAGGGCTTCCCGCGCCGCGACGACTCGGTGCTCGTGCGCCGCGAGAAGGACGTGATCCTCGTCGAGGGCGCAGGGCAGGACGCCCGGAAGGTCGCCGCGGCCGCGCTCGATGGAGCGAAGACCGCACGCCGTCGTTGACGGCCGCGCTCCGGCGAAAACGACCTCTCGCCCGAGCCGAACTCTCGGGAGGAGGGCGCCGGCGCGTGGCACCCCGGCTGCACGAACGAGCCGTCATGCTCCCCCACGTGCTCTACCTCGCCGCGATCGTCGGATGTGCGCTGTTCGCACGCTTCGTGAGGCGTCTCGTTCGCCGATCGCGGCGCGCGACGGGCGAGCCACACCCCGAGCTCACGCCTCTCGAGGTCGCGTTCATCGAGGGCGGCAAGTGGCGCGCCGGAGAAGCTTCGGTCGCGGGGCTGCTCCAGGCCGACGAGTTGCCGGCGACGGACCAGGCCGTCCGCGCGGCGCGGTGCGCCGAGATCGAGCGGGCCGGCGCGCTGGGAGAACGACTGACCTCGCTCGGCCTCATCCTGCCGGAGCCCGCGCGGCTCCGCTGGGCCTTCCTCGCGACGGCTCCGGCGACACGACCGAGCGCGGAGAGGAGCTCCTCGCCGAGCTCCGCGTAACGAACGCCCATCTCGAAGTCGCCATCCTCGACGACAGGGCGCGGAGAGCGCTCGGCGCGCTCGCGGAGACGCTCGACGCGCTTCAGCGCGAGGCCGCCAGCGCGCGGAGCGGCGGCTCCGGCGACTGAGGCGACGGCTCACTTCGCGAGGAGCACGTCGATCTGCTTCTTCCGCTTCTCGGAGGGCGCCGTCACATCGATGTCCGCCGGCGTGAGATCTCGCCCGAGGAGCCGGCTCACCGCGAAGACGTCGAACACGCGGTTGACCGCGATCGGGTCGTCGAGCGCCCGGATGAGCGCGGGCAGCGCCTTCTTGCCGAGCTCGGGCGTCCGCGCGTAGGCCTGCGTCGCGACGAGCCGCATCGAAGGGTCCTTCCCCTCGAGCCAGACGAGACCGACGGGCTTCTCGAGCTTCTCGCCGTAGAACGCGCTCCACGACGTCGTGGGGGCGATGTCCTTCGTGAACTGCGTCCGGAACGCGTCGAGCGTCCACCCGATCGGCCTGTCGAGGTGGCAGAGGTTGCACGCGTTCCCCGAGCCCTTCTCGAGCATGGAGCGCTCGGTGGGCGACGAGATCCTGTGCGTCCGCACGACCTCCTCGAGGCCCTGCGTGATGCGCGGCATGTGGCAGTCGAGGCACGTGACCGCGTCGCCGTGCTTCGAGTGCGCGCGCGCCGCGGCGGGCTCCGCGTACCTGGAGTGGCAGCGCGCGCACTGCGCGACGTGCTTCGCGTCGGTCGGCGCCGCCTCCGCGCCGTCGTTCGTGTGGGGCTCGTGGCAGTCCGTGCAGCGGATCTTCGTCGCGCACGCGCCGTCGATGAGATCGAGCGCCTCGCGCGAGTTCCAGGTGCCCGCTCCGTTCGGGTAGGTCGTGATCGTCGCGCAGTGGCACTGGGCGCAGACGCCGTTCATGACCCGCGGGTCCTTCGGGTTCGACTCGACGGGCGAGCCGTCCTTCTTCGAGCGCCAGCGCACCCAGGGGCTCGACGGGAGGAAGCTCGTCGGCACGTCGCCGTTCGAGCGCGCGTGCTCCGCGGAGCCGAAGTGGCAGGCCTCGCAGCTGATCCCGAGCGTGATGAGATTCTTCGGCTGGATCCTCTCCTTCACGCTTCGCCCGGAGTCGGGCCGCGGCGAGAGGTCCACGCCCTTGCCGATGTCCGCGAGGAGCGGGTGCGGCGCGAGGTCGTGCGCGAGCTCGGGGAAGCCCTCGAGACCGTCCGGGAGGCCGAGCCGGTAGAGGTACGGGACGGTGTTGTGGCAGAGCATGCAGTTCGACCGCCACACGTGCGCGCGCGGACCATCGAACGGGTCGTAGACGGGCGTGCCGTCCGGGTGCGTCTCCGCGCCGACCGGGTCGAAGTAGCTGACGGGGAGCCAGAGCTTGAGCTTGAACCAGTAGCCGAAGCCGAGCTTGTGCTCCTCGGTGTAGAGCTTGTCGCCCGCGGGCTCGGGGCCGATCGTCTGGCGCCCGATGTAGAACTGCATGAAGCGCGAGCCGACGACGCGCGTGACGACGTACTTCCTGAGCACCTTGCCCGCGCGCTCGAGCGTCACCGTGAAGACGCCGCTCTCGGTCGTGAAGCGCGCCGTCCCGTTCGTGAAGGTCGCCGTGGCGCCCGAGAAGTCGCCGCGGACCGTCTCCGCGGTGGCGTCCTGGTTCATGCGCCGATGCGGGTGGCCGTCCCACGAGACGTTGATCTTCTTGTGGCACTCGACGCAGCGCGCGGGGCCCGCGTAGTCCTGCGGGTTGATCGTGGAGGGGGAGACGATCGGCGCGACCGCCGCGGTGGAACCGGGTCCAGAGGGCGCGGTCGCGGGCGATTCACGGAGCGACCACGCCGTCG
The DNA here is from genome assembly GCA_964648345.1 of uncultured Planctomycetota bacterium. GTDB lineage: Bacteria > Planctomycetota > J058 > J058 > JACQDU01 > CAZYLP01. Next base: position 4,989 of record CAZYLP010000247.1, on the reverse strand, counting down.
CCGCGAACGCGGCGGCCGCGAGCAAGGCGAGCCCTCCCTGTGCGGCGCGCTGCATGGTCTCCCCGAAACTACACTCCCACACCGGTGGAAGCCATCGCACGCATCGCATAGAGTCTCGCGCGCGAGGAGGAGCCGCGGCGGTGCCCGGCGAGAAGGTCGGTAGCGCGGGTGCGATCGGGCTCACGCTCGGTCTCTCGCTCCTCCACGCGGCGCTCCCGAACCACTGGTTCCCCTTCGTCGTCGTGGGGAGGGCCCAGAACTGGAGCCGGAGGAAGACGCTCGGCGTGCTCGCGCTCGCGGGCGGCGGGCACGTCATCGCGACGAGCCTCCTCGGCCTCGCGGTCTGGTGGCTCGGCTCCTCGGTGCTCGGCTCGTTCAGCGAGGAGTCGGTGCACCGCTTCGGCGCGTGGATCGCGGGCGGTCTCCTCCTCGCGCTCGGCTTCTTCTTCATCGCGCGGCAGCGCTTCGGGAAGAAGCACGCCCACTCCCACGCGCACGGCTCGGCGGTCTACCACCGCGAGGACATCGAGCACGCGCATCATCAAAAGGAGATGACGGACCGCGCGGCGATCGCGACGCTGTTCCTCGCGCTCACCTTCTCGCCCTGCGAGGCGGTCGTCGCGGCGTTCCTCTCGGGCGTCAAGTTCGGGCTCGACTACGTCCTCGTCCTCGCGATCGGGACGAGCCTCGTGACGGTCCTCTCGATGTTCCTGCTCACCTGGCTCACGCTCGCGGGGCGCGACCGGCTCCGCTCGCCGTGGCTCGACCGGAACGAGATGGCGCTCACGGGCTGGATCCTCGTCGCGATCGGCGTCGTCGTCCTCGTCCTGCCGGCGTGAGCCCGGACCTAGTACTTCGCGTTCGCGAGGGCGCGCGTCCCCGTGACCGGGAGGAGCACGGTGTCGAGCGCGAAGCTGAACGGCAGGTCCAGGAGCGCGAGCGCGGCGTACCCGGGAGCCCTCGGTGCGGTCCCCACGATGTAGCCGTCGATGAAGGTGCCCACGAACGGGACCGCGGCCTTCGTGTAGCCGGTCGCGAGCGTGCTCGCGCAGCCCGAGCCCGAGACGAGCGCGAACGCCGCGAGGAGAGCGACGAGCCGTCGCGCGGCGATCACCGCAGCGCCGCCAGGCCGCACGGGACCGTGATCGGGAGGAGCGCCGTGTCGAGCGCGAAGCTGAGAGGCAGGTCCACGAGCGCCACGGCGGAGAGAGCCGGGCCGTCCGGCACGTGGACGATGATCAGGCCGTCCGCGATCGTACCCGCGTAAGGGATCTTCGCCTTCGTGTAGCCGGTCGCGAGCGTGCTCGCGCAGCCCGAGCCCGAGACGATCGCGAACGCCGCGAGGAGAGCGAGGAGCCGCTTCATGTCCGTTGCCTCCTTCGATGATCCGCCGGGGGGGATCGGCTAGTACCGCGACGCCGTTCTCTTTCAGAACAAAGGAGGGGCCAGCGCGGAGGCCCGGAAGACAGGGCTTCAGGGCGTCAGAAAGCGTCGAGGACCCCACACCCGGAGAGTGCAACAGTTCTGCTCGACGATGTCCGAAAGATATGAGGCGGAGAGAACTTCCAATGGCCCACGTCCTGGTGCTTTCCGATGACGCTCGCGCCCGCGAGCAGGCGGTCATGGCGCTCGACAAGACCGCTCACGAGGTCTTCGCGACCGGCGGCGCGGAGCTCCGTCGCGGAGCCGCGGGGGCGCTCGCGCGGACGATCCGCTCCTTCGGGCCGGAGCTCATCGTCATCGACCTCGACGTGCTCACGCGCGTGACCGAGAGCACGGAGCGGCTCCTCGAGGCCCTCCAGCCGGACAAGGTCGCGACCAGGGGCGGCACCGCCGTCGCGGTCCGGGCCCCGTCCGTCCTCGTCCTCATCCCCGTGGGACAGGAAGGGCAGATCATCCCGAGCTTCGAGGCCGGCGCGGACGACTACGTCCTGAAGCCGATCGAGGCGAAGGAGCTCCGCACGAAGGTCGAGGTGCTCCTCGGCTCGCGGGCCAGCAAGCGGCCGATCATCCGCGAGGCCGCGACCGAGCACCTCTCGATCTCGGACGACGGCCGCCTCCAGCACGAGGACGGCGGCGCCTTCGCGGGCGGCGACGTCCCCGCCGCGCTCGGCCGCTACGACGTCCTCGGGATCCTCGGGAAGGGCGGCTACGGCACCGTCTACCGGGCGCGCGACCTCTCGCGCGACCACCGGCCCTGCGCCCTCAAGGTCCTCCCCGCCTCTGCGACGCAGAACGCCGAGGCGGTGGCGCGCTTCTTCCGCGAGAGCGCCGCGATCGCGCGCGTGGACCACCCGAACATCGTGAAGTTCTACGAGCTCGGCTCCGTGAAGGGACGCTTCTACTTCACGATGGAGCTCGTCGAGGGCACGACGCTCGAGCAGATCGTCGAGGTCGAGGCGCCGCTCCCCGAGACGCGCGCGGCGAGCTTCGTCGCCCAGTGCGCGAGCGCCCTCGGAGCGCTCGGCTCGCTCGGCTTCGTCCACCGCGACATCAAGCCCGAGAACATGGTCGTCCTCCCCGACGATCGCCTGAAGCTCATCGACTTCGGGCTCGTCAAGATCCACGACACGGCGACGATCACGTCGCAGGACGACGTCCTCGGGACGCCCTACTTCATGGCGCCCGAGTACATCTCGGCCGCGTGCAAGCCGGACGTCCGGTACGACATCTACTCGCTCGGCGTCAGCTTCTACAACCTCGTGACGGGCGAGTACCCCTTCGAGGGCAAGAACGCCGCTCACGTCATGGAGAAGCACCTCCGCGAGCCCGCGCCCGCTCCCAGCCTCAGGAACCCGCGGCTCACGCAGGCGTGCGACAAGCTCGTCCTCCGGATGCTCGAGAAGGACCCGAAGAAGCGCCCGCAGACGCCGGACGAGCTCATCGCACTCCTCCGCCCGCTCCTCGCGCCCAGGTAAGGACTTCCGCGCCGATCCGCCCCGGAAGCGGCTGCCGCGTATCGGAGTGTCACCTCACCGTGTCTTGAACGGTGACACTCGCCGCGCGACGCTCTCTCTCCGGGGAGGATCTCGATGACCCGGCCGGCCTGGGCGCTCGCCGCCCTCGCGCTCGCGTGCGCCGCGAGCGGCTGCCGCTCGCACCGCTCGACCCGCACGAGCGACTTCGACCGCGGCGCCTACCACCAGTACTCCTGCTGGCACCCGGCGCACGAACCCCGCGAGGCGCCGCGGCTCGACCTCTCCGACGAGCAGCTCGCGCGCGCCCTCGAGCGGTCGAACGTGAAGGCGGCCCGCCGCCACGAGGAAGCGCTCGACGTGGCCGCGCGCGCGCGCGGCGGGTCGGTCGCCACGCTCGCCGCGGCGATGAAGCAGTGCTACCAGCTCGGAGACCGCGACACCGCGGCCGACCTCGCGAGCGCGAACGCGGCGGTCCGCGAGTGGGACGGCGCCTCCGAGCTCGCGACCGTCGAGTGCGTCTACCGTCAGCGCGGCCACGGCGGCTCGCTCCAGGTGACGGTCCGGCGCAAGCCCGGCGTCGAGGGGCCGATCGCGATCGCCTTCCCTCCGGGCACGTACGGCGTCGCGGCAGACGGCCGGGGAGACCGGGACGATCACCGCTGGACGAACCCGGACGACGACAGGCGCTACGGCAAGTGGCCCTCGCAGCAGGACCTCGCGCTCCTCTCCGCGCCGGTCGTCTACCTCGCGGAGAACCAGTCGGATGACTCGATCACGGTCCCCGTCGCCTGCGCGAGCTTCGAGTCGGGGCCGCCCTCGAGCGACCAGCGCTACGTCCTCCACCGCTTCGAGCCGGGCTCGAAGATCGACCGGCTCGTCGTAGGTCTCTGCGCCCGGGAGCACACCAGCGAGCCCGAGGCGCAGCTCGCGGTCTGGCTCGCGCGGAACGACATCTCCTGGAGCGACTTCGTCTCGAAGGGCGGCGACCGCGGCGGGCTCCTCACGTTCGGCTCCTCGAGCCGGATCACGCCCCGTCACGGGAAGGGCGCCGCGAGGCTCCTCATCGAGTCCGGCGTGAACCCGGGCTATTCGCCCTTCTTCGCGGACCACAAGACGCTCGTCGAGGAAGCCCCCGCTCCTCCCGAGCAGCCTGTGGCGCCGGAGGGCCCGACTCAATAGAGTCGCCCTCCGGAGAAACGGTTGGCGGTACAACTCTCGATCCGAACGAAGGTCGTGGGGAGCGTCCTCCTCGCCGCGTTCGCCTTCCTCGTCGCCTCCGCGCTCTTCCTCGAGGGTCCGCTCAGGACCGTCCTCCGCAGCCTCCTCGCCGAGGAGCAGAGCCGCAACGCCCGCCGCCTCGCGGACGAGCTCGCCCACACGACCTCGTGGCAGGACCTCTCGAGGCCCATGGCGCTCCGCGCCGCGGTGATCCTCGACCGGCGCGTCTCGATCATCTCGTCGAGCGGCGTCGTCATCGCGGACACCGCGCGCGCGGAGAGCGAGCTCGACAACCACCTCTCGCGGGCCGAGATCCAGGAGGCCCGCGAGAAGGGGACGGGCCGCGCGATGCGGCGCTCCTCGACGACGGGTCAGCTCTACCTGTACGTCGCCGCGCCGATCATGAGCGGCACCCAGGTCGCGGGCTACTCGCGCATCGCGACGCCCGTGGACGACATCGAGGTCGTGACGGCGCAGCTCCGCCACTCGCTCCTCCTCATGGCGTTCGTCGCGACGGTCATCGCGGTCGCGGTCGGCGCCATGGCGGCGCGCTTCGCGACGCGGAAGCTCGACCAGATGTCGCGGATCGCGGACGAGATCGGCCACGGAGAGCTCGGGCGCCGCATCGCGGCGACGGGCGACGACGAGGTCGGGCGCCTCGGCCACGCGGTCAACCTCCTCGCGGAGCGGCTCGAGGGGCGCCTCGTCCGCCTCACGCGGGACCGCGCGCTCCTCGTCGCCGTGCTCGACGGGATCGGCGAGGGCGTCGCGTTCGTGGACGAGCAGCACCAGGTGCTCGCGGCGAACGGCTCGTTCCGCAAGCTCCTCGCGACCGGGGTGCCGCCCGAGGGCC
>CAZYLP010000246.1:0-10515 GCA_964648345.1 uncultured Planctomycetota bacterium | reverse complement strand
GCCGAAGCCCACTCCGACTCCGACGCCGGCTCCGCCGAAGCCCGCTCCTCCGAAGCCGACGCCTGCTCCTCCGAAGCCGACGCCTGCTCCTCCGACGCCGGCGCCGAAGCCCGACCCGATGATCCCGCCCTCCGCGCGCGGCCAGATCCGGACGGTCCAGGGTTTCTCCGGCAAGGTGAAGCTCAACGACCGCACGCTCGCGATGCTCGACAACGCGGCGAAGTACCTGAAGACGAACGGCGGCTGCCCCTCCGCGCGCTCGGCGGCGCGCTACGTCTCGCAGGGGAGCTACAACCCGGGCGTCGTCGCGGCGAGCGCGGGCACGCACGACGGCGGCGGCGTCTTCGACATGCGGTGCGTGGACCTCGCTCCGGCCGCGCGCACCGCGCTCGTCCGCGCGCTCCGGCAGGCGGGCTTCGCGGCGTGGATCCGCACGCCGCCTTCCTTCCCGTACCACATCCACGCCGTCGCGATCGGCGACCCGGACCTCTCGCCCTCGGCGAAGAAGCAGGTGAAGTCCTACTTCGCGGGCCGGGACGGCCTCGCCAAGAACGGGCCCGACCCGAACGGCGGCCCGGTCGTGAAGGCCTGGATGGCCCCCTTCAAGAAGTGAATGCCCCTGCTGGAAATGAATGCCCCCGACCGCGAGGCCGTCCCTTGCGGGCCGCCCGTTGCTACGATGGGCGGCCCTGTCAGGAGGACTCGTTTGATCTCGATGAAGCGCTTCACCCTCGGAGCCTCGGCCCTCGTGGTCGCCGCGGCCCTCGGCACGCCGTCGCGCGCCGACGACGCGGCCTCGAAGTTCAAGGCCGACCTCGACAAGCTCAGCGACCGCTACTCCGACCCCGGCACGGGCGGAAGGATCGCGGCCGCGATCAAGCTCTGCAAGGAGCGGATCGCCGCGGCGGGCGATGACGAGGGCGCGCGCCTGTCGCTCATCCGCTTCGAGCTCGCGAAGGACGACTTCGACGCCGCGCAGAGCGACGCCGACGCCGCCATCGAGAAGCTCGGCAAGGACTCGGAGGGCGGGAAGAAGGCCCAGGTCCTGAAGCTCATGGCGCAGATCAACGCCTTCCAGCACAAGGTCCGCGCGGAGAAGACGCCGGACAAGCAGAAGGAGCTGGCCGAGAAGCTCAAGCCCGGCGTCCAGGAGGCGGAGAAGGCCGTCCTCGAGGCGGTCGGCGGCAAGGAGGCCGTCCAGAAGATCGCGCGCGCCGAGAACCAGCACGTCTCGCAGATGAAGAGCCTGGACCTCATCGGCATGGCGCCGAAGCCGATCACGGTCAAGGACACGGCGGGCGAGGCGATCGAGTGGAAGAAGTACGAGGGCAAGGTCGTCCTCCTCGACTTCTGGGCCACCTGGTGCGGCCCGTGCGTCGCCGAGATGCCGAACGTGCTCGCGACGTACGAGAAGCTCCACGAGAAGGGCTTCGAGGTGATCGGGATCTCGCTCGACCAGGACCGCTCCAAGCTCGACGCCTACGTGAAGGACAACAAGATCCCGTGGCGCCAGTCGTTCGACGGGAAGGGCTGGAAGAACGAGGTCGCGCAGGCCTGGGGCATCAACTCGATCCCGGCGACGTACCTCATCGACCACACGGGCAAGGTCCGCTTCGTCGGCGCGCGCGGCCCGGCGCTCGAGAAGGCCGTGCAAGAGCTCCTCGACCGCGCGAAGAAGTAAGCCGCGCTCGGACCCCGGCCGATGCGCGCCGGCGAGTACGAGCTCGGAGCGTGCCTCGGCGAGGGCGCGATGGGGGCCGTCTACGAGGCCCGCCACCCCGCCCAGCCGGGGCGCCGTTACGCGGTGAAGGTCCTGCGCAGCGGCGGGGCCCTGCCTCCCATGAGCCTCGCCCGCTTCCAGCGCGAGATGTCGGTCCTCGCGTCGCTCCCTCCGCACGCGAACGTCGTGCGGATCCACGGGGGCGAGGCCGGGGGCCCGCACCCCTACTACGTCATGGAGCACGTCGCCGGCCCGTCGCTCGCCAAGCTCGCGCGCGACGGGACGCTCGATGTCCGGCGCGCGGCCGCGCTCGTGCGGGACGCGGCGCGCGGGCTCGCGCACGCGCACGCCCGCGGCGTCCTCCACCGCGACGTGAAGCCCGCGAACGTCCTCGTGGACGCGGTGGACGGGCGCGCCCGCGTGTGCGACTTCGGCGTCGCGCGCCAGGTCGAGTCGGAGCGCCTCACGCGGACGGGCTCGTTCGTCGGCACGCCCCACTACGCGGCTCCCGAGCAGCTCGCGGGCGACTCGTCGCGCGCGACGGCCGCCGCCGACGTCTACGGCCTCGGCGGCGTCCTCTACTACGCGCTCACGGGACGGCCGCCGTTCGACGCGGCCTCGCTCGACGAGCTCATGCTCAAGGTCGCGCGCGGGACGCCCGAGCGTCCGAGCGCCGCGCGGCGCGAGGTCCCGGCCGCGCTCGATGCGATCTGTCTCCGGGCCCTCGAGAAGGAGCCCTCCGCGCGCCACGAGTCGGCCGCGGCGCTCGCGGACGAGCTCGACGCCTTTCTCGGCGGGCGGAGCGGCGTCGGGCGGGGCGGGACGGCGGGGACGCGAAGGCGCCGCGTGCCGGCGACGTTCGTCTTCGTGCCGCTCGCCGTGGCCGCGGTGATCGCCCTCGGCGTCATCGTCGCGCGGCGGTTCGCGGCGGAGCGAGCCGCCGTCGCCGCGGCGGCCGAGCTCGAGGCGGCGATCGCCGAGGCCGAGGAGCCCGCGACCCGGCTCGAGGGCCTCGAGGAGGCGCTCCGACGGATCGAGCGGCTCGCGCCGTCGGACGCGGAGCGAGCCCCGATCGCGGCGCGGGTCGCGCGGAGCCTCGCGCGCGCCGTGGACCGCGGCGAGCCGTCCGACCGCGGAGCCCAGAGGCGCAAGCTCATCCGTCTCTCGCGCTTCGCGCCCGCGGCGCTCAGCCTCGTCGGCGAGCCGGGCGAGCCCTCGGGCGGCCTCGCCGAGCGGCTCCTCGTCCCCGAGGAGCGCGCGCTCATCCCGCGCGCGGCCGAGATCGCCGCGGCCCGCCTCCGCGTCCGCGCGGACGACCCCGCGGGCCGCGCTCTCCGCGCGTGGGCGCGCATCGCCGAGCTGGGCGCGCCCGTGCGCGCGCTGGGTCCCGGCCGGCTCGGTCTCGGTTTCGAGGACGTCGGGGCGGTCCTCGGCGACCTCGAGGCGGCCGCCGCGCTCCCGGGCGAGGGGGGCGCCCGCGCCCTCTGGCTCCGGGTGGACCTCCTCGCCGGGATGGGGCAGCCGGGCCTCTTCGCCGCCAGGGAGGCGCTCGCGGCGGCGCGCGGCGCCGGCCTCGCCGGGCCCGAGCGAGATGCCTTCGAGGCGCTCCTCGAGGCGGCGCCTCCCGGCCGCGAGCGAGCCGTCGCTCTCTTCGAGCGCCTCGTGAAGGAGTGCGAGGCCGGGTCGCCGGCGGCGCCCTTCGCGCTCGCGCGCCTCCTCGCCATCTGGGGCGCGCCCGGGGCGATCGAGCACCCGGAGCTCGCCCGCGACTCGACCGAGCCCGCGCTCGCGGCCGCGCTCGCGGCGGACGACCGCGAGGGCAAGGACGAGGAGCGGTTCCGCTACTCGGGCGCGCCGCCCACGCCGAGCGAGGCCATGGCGCTCTCGGACAGCGCGGGGCGGTACCAGCCGACCGCGGCTGAGCTCGCGAACCTGCCGCGCGAGGAGCTCGTCGCGCGGATCGCGCCCGCGCGCCCGATCCTCGCTCGCGCGCTCGCGCTCGCGCCGCGCGACCCGTACCTCCTCGCGGGCGCGGCGTGGCAGCTCTTCGACCGGCTCACGCGGTGCGTCCTCCTCTGGCTCGGCAACTCGGGCTCGCTCCGCCTCATGCCGATCGCCGAGTGCTTCGACCCGAGGGACCGGGACGTCGTCGGCCGGACGAACGCCGGCGCCCTCGGCCCGAAGTTCGACATGGGCTGGGAGAAGTTCGATGCCGTGCTCGCCGAGGAGGTGAAGGCCGACGAGTGCATCGCGGCGGTCCTGGCGAACGGCGTCCCGCAGGAGGAGCTCGACCGGATCGTCGCCGGCATGGGCGGCCTCAAGCGGCTCGAGGCCCTCGAGCAGCAGAAGACGCTCGCCTCCTCGACGCGCGCCGCGGTCGCGTTCGACGCGCTCCTCAGGATCGAGGGCCTCGCGCGCTCGCCGGGGCCGGCCGTGCTCCCCTTCCGCGCGCGCCTCCGGCCGCTCGCGCTCGGCGAGCGCCTGGGCGGCGCGCTCGCGGCGCTCGACCTCGACCGCATGGTGCGCGTGACCCGCTCCGTGCACGAGGCGAGCGTGGACCTGACGGGCTTCCTCCTCCTCGGCGCGTCGATGGCCGCGGAGCGTCCTCCGGGCTCGCCGTGTCAGCTCCGCTGGCGCGCCCTCTACGAGCTCTCCCTCGAGTGGTTCCGCGAGGTGAGCCGCCAGGCGCCGGGCCTGTCCGACACGTCACGCTCGCTCGAGAGCCGGGCCGACACGCTCGCGCGTCTGAGGGGCGGCGCGCTCGAGATCCTCCGGCTCACGCGTCGGAACGGCACGATCATCAAGCTCCGCGGCGAGGAGCGCCTGAGAGAGGACTTCGCCGTCAGGACGGACGACCGCGCGTGGCTCGCGGCGCCGAGGCCCTTCGACCCGCCTCGGGCTCAGAGAGAGTAAGTGATGATGTGCGAGCCCGTGAGGAGCGAGCCCGTGAAGCGCTCCGCGGGCACGGGCTCGAGGCCGTTCGTCGTCACGAGCGTCACGTCCACGTCGCCGTGCGTGATGACGAAGTGCTTCCCGTCGAGCGTCAGCGAGACGCCGCGCGCGCGCGGGAGGTCGAGCTTCTTCACGAGCTCGCAGGTCTTCACGTTCCAGAAGGTGACGACGTCGCCCAGGGGCGGCGGCGCCGCGACGACGTTCGTGGGCTCGTGGACGCAGACGCTCAGGACCTCGCCCATGAGCCTGGACGTGACCTCGCGCGGCTCGGCGAGCGTGACGGGCTTCTTGCCCACGGGCTTGACCGTGATCCCCCCGGGCCGGTTCTTGTAGTCGGGCTGACCCTCGCGGGGCGCGGAGACGACCGCGAGGTCGCCCGCCGCCGAGAGCGCGAAGTGGCCCGCGTTGATCGTCAGGTCGGGGAACTCGACCTTCTCGAGGAGGCTCCCCGTCTTCACATCGACGTAGGTGACGTTCGGCGGGTCGGGGCTGTCCATGGGGCCGCCGCCGTTCGCGACGACCATGACGCGGCCGCCGTCGATGAGACGGCAGTCGTGCGGCGAGGAGCCGTGGGACGGGAAGGTGTCCTTGAGCTCGAGCGTCTTCCCGTCGCGGACGGCGATGACGCCCTCGTAGCGCCCGTGCGTGACCGTCTCCGTCGCGAAGAGGACGCTCCCGTCGGGGAGGTAGTCGCCGTGCCCGTAGAACTGCCGCTCCTCGAGCGTCGGGATCGCGCGGAGCACCGTCCCGCTCACGAGGTCCACCTCGCAGGAGCCCTTCCCCTTCTTCTCGAAGAGGACGGCCTTCGCCGGCGCGACCGGGTTCGGGACGACTCCGTGCGCGAAGAACGTGAGCGGGATCGTGCGCGGGCTCCGCGGCGCGGAGTCGAGGTTCACGATCGAGAGCACGAACTTCATCTCGTTGTTCTTCATGAAGCGGCCGGGGCCGATCACGGTGCCGTGCCGGCTCGCGACGGCCGCGGCCGTGGAGGGCACCGGCGCCGGCGGCGACGGGAGCGGCCCGGGCGGGACGGCCGTCTTCGGCGCGTCCGGGCACCCCGTCAGGAAGACGCCGGCGCTCAGATAGAGGAAGTGGCGCCGGGTGAGCGCGTCCCAGCTCGAGGGCAGCTTCTTCACGGACTCAAGCCTACCAGTCCTTGCCCGTGCGGCGGAGGACGTTCCGGGCGTACGCGTCCGCGCCCACGTCGCCGCGCTCGTCGCCGGGGCGGAGCATGCCCTGGATCCGGCCGAAGCGGTTCTGGGGGTCCGGGTGCGTGGAGAAGAACTCGGGCGTGCGCCCGCCCTTCGACAGCGACGCGAGGACCTTCATGACGTCGAGCATCGCGCGCGGCGTGTAGCCCGACTCCCGCAGGAAGCGGACGCCGAGGGCGTCCGACTCGAGCTCGTCCTCGCGCCCGTAGCGGAGGTTCACGAGCTCGGCCGTCGCGGCCGCGAGCGCGGCGGCCGCTCGCCCGCGGTCCGAGCGCGGGTCGTACGTCGCGACGCCGACGGCGCCGACGAGCGTCGCCGCGAACTGCTGCTTGGCGAGGTGCTGCGCGCCGTGCCGCGCGACGACGTGGCCGCACTCGTGGCCGAGGACGCCCGCGAGCTGGGCCTCCGTCGTCAGGTGGCGGAGCATGCCGACGGTGACGAAGACCTGCCCGCCCGGGAGCGCGAACGCGTTCACGGTCCGCGAGTCGGCGAGCACGTGGAACGCGAACCGGTAGGGCGTCCTCGCCGCCGCGCTCCGCGCGACGACGCGGCGGCCGACGGCCTCGACGTAGCCCGCGACCCCGGGGTCGGCGACCTCGCCGCCGTACTGCTGCTCCATGCGCGGCAGGGAGGCGAGGCCGAGCTGGATCTCCTGCGGCGGCGTGAGGGCGACGCGCTGCGTGCGGCCGGTGATCGGGTTCCGCTCGCTGGACGAGAAGTAGGAGAACGCGCCGGCGAGCGCGATGATCACGCCGACCAGGAGCTGGACGGGGAAGCCGGAGCGGCGCGGTCCGTGGTGGTAGCCGTTCACTTCGCGTCAGACCGCCTTCTTCTCGCCGCCCTTCTTGGCCTCTTCCTCGGCGATCTTCTTGCGGACGTCGTCCATGTCGAGCTTCTTCACCTGCTCGACGAGGTCCTCGAGGACGTGGCCCGGGAGCGCGCCCGCCTGCGCGAAGAGGAGGATCCGGTCGCGGAAGACCATGATCGTCGGGATCGACTCGATCTGGAACATGCCCCCGAGCTCGGGCTGCTCCTCGGTGTTCACCTTCGCGAAGACGATGTCGGGGTGCTTCTCGGAGGCGGCCTCGTAGACCGGACCGAAGTTGCGGCACGGCCCGCACCAGGGCGCCCACCAGTCGATGAGGAGCGTGCCGCCCTTCTCGAGCGTCTCCTTGAAGTTGTCCTTCGTCAGCGCGGTCGTCGCCACGGGCTGCTCCTCCTGCAAGGGAGCTCCCATGATCGCACGAGGTGTACCTAGACGGCACGCCGGCGGTGAGCGCGCGTCGAGAGGAGGCAGGGATCGATCGCCTCGTCGCTCGTGCGCGCGACGTAGAGGCGCTTGCCGGCGCCCCGGTGGTCGCGGACGAGGTAGGCCTGCTTGTGCCCGTCGAGGTAGTAGCGGTGGACGATCGGGCTGTGAGGCGGCGGCGGCGGGATCGCCTCCTCGATCCACGCGATCTTCTGCGGGCCCGTGAGCTCGGTGCGCAGGATCTCGAGGAGGTCGGAGAAGAACCAGGAGCGCCCGTTCCGCTTGCGGAGCGGCCGCGTCGAGGCGGGCGGGCGGAGCCGGTTCAAGCCCGGCCCGAAGCTCGGCGGCGACATCTTCCCCGCGTGGGGGAGCCGCTCGAGGCCGTACTTGGTCTCGAGGCGCTTCGCGAGCGCGCGGTCGCGGCGGACCTCGGGGAGGCGGCGGAACGGCCCCTTGAGCGCGAAGATCCCGTAGGCGCGGAAGTTCTCGGTGCCCGCGTCCTCCGCGTCGAGGCGGGTCATGAACTCGACGTCGTGGACGGGCGAGATCCCGAAGCGCTGGAAGAACTGGAACTCCTCGATCGGGCCCGAGGGGAAGATCCGGATCGAGGCCGGTCCGAGCGTGAGGAGGAGGTCGCAGCGGAGCGTGCGCCGGCGCACGGGGCAGCGCTCGACGACCGGCAGCATGATGCTCTTCTCGAGCCGGGGCTCCGGCTTCGTGAAGATGGCCTTCAACCGCGCGACCAGGTCCAAGCACAGTCTCCGGACATCGCTATCGGGCGCCGGGGGGCGTTATCTTGAGCCCCCATGAAGTTCCTCGGCGGTCCGTGGACGGAGGACAGCCGTTCGGGCACGTTCGCGCGCTTCTTCGAGGCCCACGCCGGGCTCGATCGGGCCGCCTTCCTGACCAGGGTCCAGGCGCCGCACCTGACCGTCGGCCTCGACCTCGACCCGCGGACCTGGGACCAGGCGATCGTCGTGCGCCTCCAGGCGAAGGCCGGGAGCGATCGAGTCGAGATCGGGCGGAGCGAGGACGCGGACGTGAAGCTCAACTGCCCGACCATGTCGAAGCGTCACGCCGCCTTCGCGCGCGAAGGCGACGCGTGGTTCGTGACGGACCTCGGCTCCCAGAAGGGGACGCTCCTCGACGGCCAGCCGCTCGAGAAGGAGAAGAAGACGCTCCTCGCCGCGGCGCGGCCCGTCGTCGGCTTCGGCCCCGACGTGACGGCGACGTTCTTCACGCCCGAGCGCCTCTTCGAGCTCGTCGAGGAGGCGCGCGCGCGCCGCGTCGCGGGGCCGGCGCCGCCCTCCTTGCCCATGCGAGCCGCGCGCGAGTGGCCGACGTGGGCCCTCCTCCAGGATGGGGTCTCGAAGGTCTCCACGCAGAGCGAGCTCCCGGTCTACGTGCCGCCCGTCGAGGGAGCGCCGAAGCCGAAGGCCGAGCCCGCGAACAGGGCCGCGAAGACGTGGGGCCGCCAGCTCCGCGAGATCGTCTCGACGCCGCGGAAGCTCGCCTTCACGCTCGGCATGATCGCGATCGCCGTCTTCTGCTTCAGGATCTACGGGCAGCCGCTCGCGGTCCTGCTCTTCGGGAGCAGCCACCCGGAGTGGTTCCGGCGCTAGCTCAGCGCACCGAGAACACGAGCACGACGCCGCGACGGGTCCCGACGAGGAGCGTCCGCGCGTCGGCGAACGCGACGCTGGTCGGGGCGTCGAGGCTCGAGGCGAGGTCGATCGAGTCGACGAGCGTGCGCTTCGAGAGGTCGCGGAGCTCGACCACGCCCTTCTCGCGCGCGAAGGCCGCCGTCGATCCGTCGGGCGAGAGCGCGACCGCGGAGATGCGGCCACGCGCCTCGTCCGGCTCGACCTCGACCGGCGCGAGCGGTCCGGTCTCCGTCGCGTCGCCGAGGAGCGGCCCCTTCGGGCCGAGCGCGAGCACGCGCCCCGCGCGCGCGGACACCGCGGTGAGCGGACCCTCGGGGCTTCGCGTCCAGGCGAACGCGGAGAGGTCCGCGTCGAGCGTCGCGCCGGGCTCGATCGTCTTCGAGAGCGCTCGCGTCTCCACGTGCCACGTCGTGATCCGCCGGTCGGTGTGCGCGACGGCCGCGCGGCCTCCGGCGAGGAGGGCGATCGACCGCGGCTCCGCGAACGAGCCGGGGAGCGCTCCGAGCTCGGAGGCCGCGGCGAGGTCCCAGACCCGCACGGTCCCGTCGCGGCTCCCCGAGACCGCGCGCCCGGGGGCCGCGTCGAGGCACGTGACCGCCGCCGCGTGCCCCGCGAGAGGCGCGACGCGCCCGCCGCGCTCCACGTCCCAGACCTCGATCGAGCCGTCGCGGCCCGTCGAGACGAGGCGCCGCCCGTCGGGCGTGAACGCGACGGTGAGCGCCCACTCGGAGTGGAGGCCGAGCACGCGCGCCCCCTCCTCGCCCTTCTCCATGTCCCAGAGCCGGACGCGGTGGTCCGTGCTCGCCGAGGCGACGCGCCGCTCGTCGGGGGAGAACGCGACGCCGAAGACCGCGCCGTCGTGTCTCGAGACCTTCGCGATCGGCTCGCCGGTCCTCGTGGACCAGAGGCGGATCGTGCGGTCCTGCCCCGCCGAGAGGAGGCGCTCTCCGTCCTTCGAGAAGGCGAGAGCGTAGACGCTGCTCACGTGCCCCTGGAGCGTGCGCGGTGGCCCCTTGCCGATCGCCGAGCCGAGGCGGATGCTCCCGTCCTCGCTCCCCGAGGCGACGAGCGTGCCGTTGCGGCTGAGCGCGACGCACTTGAGCGGCGAGGCGCGCATCGCGAGCGCCAGGATCTGCTCGCCGGTCTCGAGGTTCCAGCTCTTGAGCGTCCCGTCCTGCTGCCCCGCGGTGACGCCGAGCTTGCCGTCCGGCGTGATCGCGAGCGCCACGAGCGCGCCCACGGGGACCTCGCGGCGGAGCGTCCCCTTCGGCAGATCCCAGATGCGGAGCCCGTCGCCTCCGCACGAGACGAGGGTCTTCCCGTCCTCCGACAACGCCACGCCCGAGGCGGGCATTCTGTGTCCGTAGAGGGAGCCCTTGCTCTCGAGCGTCTCCATGTCCCAGAGCTCGATCGAGCCGCCGCCCGACGCGGTGACCGCGAGCGCGCCGTCGCTCGAGATCGCGAGCGAGCGCGCGTCGCCGAGGTGCGCGGGGCGGTGCGAACCGAGGACCGCATCGAGCCGCGTGCGCGACGTGCGCGCGAACGGTTCGCAGAGAGCGGGGAGCGGCCGGGCGGGCGGCGGAGCGGGCCGCGGCGGCGGCGTCACCGGTGGTGGTACCGGGCGCGGAGCGGGAGGCGGCGGCGGCGCGCCGCGAAGTGCGGGGAGGCCGGCCGTGGGGACGAGGATCGCGGCGGCGACCGCGAGGAGCGCGCCCGCGA
>CAZYLP010000245.1:4942-10540 GCA_964648345.1 uncultured Planctomycetota bacterium | reverse complement strand
TCGTCGCCCTTCGCCTCGCGCGCCCGCCGGTCGATCTCGAGCCCGTCCATGTCGGGGAGGCGGAGGTCCGAGAGGACGATGTCCCAGTCGGTCTCGTCGAGCTTCTTGAGCGCGCTCTGCCCGTCGTTCGTCGTGAAGACGGTGTGCCCCTCGAGCTCGAGGTGGCCCTTGAGCGCGTTCGCCTGGTGGCGGTCGTCCTCGACGATCAGGACGTTCCCGCTCATAGTCTAGGACTTCTCCCTCGCGCGGCAGTCCTCGAGGTAGCGGTTGCAGTCCTTGAGCTCCTTCTCGATGTCCGCCTTGGCCTTGTCGTCGTTCGTCTCCTTCAAGGCCTTCTCGAAGTGGCCCGAGGCGTCCTCGAAGCACTTCTTCGCGGCGAGGAGCTCCTTCTGGTCGTCGGGAGACTTCCGGTAGTGCGTGATCCCCTCGCGCATGGTCTCGAGCGCGAGGCGATGAGAGGCGGAGACGTCGCCGGCGGCGGGCGTCACCGCGGTCGCGGGCTCGCCGGGCTTCGCGCCGGTCGTGCTCTTCGCGCCGCCGAGCTTCTCCTCGATCCGCTTCCCGACCTCGGGCGCGTCGTTCCAGAGGCCCTTCGTCTTGTCGGTGATCTTCGTCTTGAGGTTGTTCCAGTCGTAGGCGGCGATCTCGTCGCCCGCGGCCTTCGCCTTCTCCTGCGAGAAGGTGAGGTAGCCCTGCCAGTTCTCCGAGGTCCAGTTCCAGGGCCACGACTCGATCTTGAGCGAGTACGCGACCATCGAGGCGGTCACGAGGAACAGGACGACGAAGAGGAGCAGCTTCGCGAGGAGGCCCTTGAACGTCCCCTTGGGCTCGTCCTTCGGGAACGGCTGGTTCTTGTCCCGCGGGGGCTGGGGCTTCTTGTCAGGCATCGCAAGACTCCTCCTCGACGGGTTCCTTGGGGACGTGACCCTTCTTGAGCGCCTCCGCCACGAAGGCGGGCATGGGCGGCATGTCGCCGTTGGTGAGAGCCTTCGCGGCGCGCTTGAGCGCGTAGAACTCGTCGCCGAGCGCGAGCGTCTCCGCCATCGACTGCGAGCGGAACGCGCGGTCGCGGAAGAACGCGCTCCACGGGGCGTCGTGGAGGTACCACGCCGAGTACTTCCGGCAGAGCCCGCGCGCCCTGTAGGGCTCGAGCGCCCAGGTCCGCTCGATGTGCCAGCGGTAGACCTCGTGCTGCTCGTCGATCGAGGGCGCTTCCGGCGCCGCGTCGGACGAGCCGCCCAGCCGGGTGCGGATCGCGTGCGCGACCTCGCGGAAGAGCCAGGGCTTGCCGAACGCGCCGCGGCCGATCATGACGGCGTCCACGCCCGACTCGCGCATCATGTGGACCGCGCCCTCGCCGGTCGTCACGCTCCCGTTGCCGACGATCGGGATCGACACGGCCTGCTTGACCGCGGCCATGGCGGCGAGGTCCACCGCGCCCGAGTGGAACTGGTCGCGGCGCCGCGCGTGGATCGTGATGAGCTTGGCGCCGCCGTTCTCGACCGCGCGCGCGATGTCCTCGCCGGTGTAGACGCCGTCCTTCCAGCCGCTCCGGATCTTGACCGTCACGGGGATCGCGACCGCGTTCGTGCAAGCGCGCACGATCCGCTCGACCTTGTCGGGGTCCCTGAGGAGCGCCGCGCCGGCGCCCTCGCGGACGACCTTCGGCACCGGGCAGCCCATGTTGATGTCCACGAGCGGGAAGCCGAGCTGCTCGAGGCGGCGCGCGGCGTCGGCCATGATCTCCGCGTCGGCGCCGCAGATCTGCGGGCCGCACGGCGAGTCGGCCGCCTCGGTCGCGAGGAGCTCGAGCGTCTTCCGGTCCCCTCCTCGCTTGAGGTCGTTGCCGCGGACGAGCGGGTACGCCTTCACCATCTCGGTGTAGGCGATGTCCGCGCCGTAGCGCCGCGCGAGCTCGCGGAACGGGATCTTGGAGGCGCCGCAGAGCGGCGCGGCAAGAACGCGATTGCGGATCTCGATCCCTCCCAGAGAGATCGGGGCGAGCCTGGTGGTGGCCTCTGCGGCGCGGACGATCACGCGCCCCAGTCTACTCGACGGCGCTCGACCCTGCCTGCAGAAGATCGAGCCGACCGAGCGTACAATCAGTGCGTGCCGCGCGTGCCCTCGGGACATCTGCCTCCTTCGCCCGGCCCGCGCGGGGTCGCGGGGCGGCTCGTCAGTCTCGCGAAGACGATGCGCCTCGACGCCTCGCGCGTGCCGAAGCGGCGCAAGGTCGCTCCACCGCCGCCGCCGCCGCCCGTGCAGCGCCCGGTCGGGATCGCGGCGCTCATCCCGCGGCCGGAGGTCCTGCTCCCGCCGCGGATCCAGAACGAGCTCCCGCCGCCGCCGGTCGTGCCGCACCCGATCGGCCTCGCGGCGAAGATCCCGCCGCTCGCGCGGCGGACGCTCGTGAAGAGCCGGCCGGCACCGTAGACTCGGGGTATGCAAGTCGTCCGACCGCTGGCCCTCGCGTCGGTGGCCGTCGCGTCGCTCGTGCTCGCGCAGGAGGCCTTGCTGCCGCCGCGCGCCCGCGGCTTCACGGAGACGAAGACCCTCCGCCTCTCCGCGGTCTGGGGGAGCTACCCGCTCGACCGCGATGAGCCCGGCTTCAAGACGACGGGTGTGGCCGTCTCCCCGGACGGCCGCCTCGCCGTCGTCGCGGCCGAGCCGTTCGACTTCTCGCCGCAGCAACGCGGCCTCCGCGTCTACGACCTCGCCGGGGGAGAGCTCGTCGCCGTGATCGGCACCGAGCTGAGCCCGCCGACCTCGGTCGCCTTCCTGCCGCACAGGAAGCGCGTCGTGTCGGGCCACAAGGACGGCCGGGTGCGCGTCCTCACCCTCGCCGGCGAGGTCGAGCAGGTCCTCGAAGCCCACAAGGGCGAGGCCCGCGTCGCGGCCAAGGACGGCGCGATCGTCTCGACGGGCGCGGACGGCCTCGTGAAGGAGTGGGACGAGGAGACCGGTGCGTTCAGGCGCTCCATCTTCACCGACGCCAAGCTCGCGACCGACAGGCTCGCCGCGCGGGGAGACAGGGTCGCCTTCACGCTCGGAGATGCGGTCTGCGTCCTCGACGGGATCGAGCTGATCCACACGCTCGAGGCGGGGGACGAGGGCGGCTTCGGCGCGATCGCCCTCTCGGCGGACGGACGGCGGCTCGCCGTCGGACGCACTTCGTCCTTCGTCGAGCTCCACGACCTCGAGACGAAGAAGCGCATCTCCAGGACGCGGATCTCGGGGAAGGTCGGGCCCTCGACGATCGCCTTCGCGCCCGACGGCAAGCACCTCGTCGCGGGGAGCGGCGACGCGGGCCTCCACGTCATCGAGACCGAGCGAGGCGCGGTCCAGTCCGTCATCTCGGGCGGCTTCTGCCGCGCGGCCGCCTTCACGCCCGACGGAGGGACGGTGATCGCCGTCGGGCTCGCGGTCGAGCGCGTGGACTTCGCGAAGCGCCTCACGGTCAGGGAGCGCGACGGGCACACGTGGCGCATCGTCTCGATCGCGGCGGCGAAGGACGGCTCGCGCGTCGTGACCGCGAGCGGCGACGGGTCGCTCAAGGTCTGGGAGAAGGGCCGCGTCGCGCGCACGTTCCGATGCCCCGGAGCGGCCCCCGAGCGCGTCGCGCTCACGAGCGACGGCAGGCTCGCGGTCGCGAGCCGCGGACCCGACGCGAGCGTGGACGGCGAGGGCGCGAACGGGCGCGACGACACGCTCGCGTTCTTCGACCTCGACCGCGGCATCGCGATCGCGCCCGTCACGACGTACTCGGGGCACGTCGAGGCGGTCGCGGTCTCGGCGGAGGCGCTCGTCGCGTTCTCGGTCGGCAGCGAGGTCATCCGCTGGGACCTCCCCGCCGCGAGCCGCGAGATCCTCTCCGCGGAGGCGAGCGACCCGAAGTCGCGCACGGGGCCGCGCGTGACCGCGGTCGCCGTCTCGCCCGACGGCGCTCGCTTCGTCGCGGGGACGCCCGCGGGGACGCTCGAGATGCGCGCGACGAAGCGAGGCGGCAAGCTCGGGTCCGCTCCGAAGGCGCACGCGGGCGAGGTCCGGTCGGTCGCCTTCGCGCCCGACGGGAAGTCCGTCCTCTCGACGGGCTCGGACGGGACCGTGCAGCTCCACGTGCCCGGAGCGAACCCCGGCGCGCGCTGGGACAGGAAGTGGTCGGTGCGGCCCGTGGCCGAGGGCGACGAGGGGACGGTGGATCTCCTCGACGCGAGCCTCTCCGCGGACGGGGAGCGCGTGCTCGTCGTCGGGCGGAAGGTCGAGCTGAGAGACGCGCGGAACGGAGCGCTCCTCGATGCGATCGACATCGCCTCGAGCGGCGACGCCCCGCTCGCGGCGGCCTTCATGGGGCGCGACGTCCTCGTCGGGACGCAGCAGGGAGTCGTCCTCCGCTTCGCGCCCAAGTAGACTCCGCGACGTGAGGCTCGGGCCCTACGAGGTCGGCGCGGAGATCGGGCGCGGCGGCATGGGCCGCGTCTGTCGAGCCATCCACGTCCCCACGGGCAGCGAGCGCGCCGTGAAGCTGATCGCGGGCGCCTCCGACCCCGATGCGATCGCGCGCTTCGAGCGCGAAGCGCTGGTCCTCGCCCGCGCATCGGGCCGTGGCGTCGTGACGGTCCACGACTTCGGAGTCGAGGGCAAGACGTTCTGGTACGCCATGGACCTCATGCCCGGCGGCTCGCTCGCCGTCCGCCTCCGGTCCGTTCCGGGCACGGAGTGGCGCGCCGCGTGCCGGCTCGTCCGCGGCATCGCGGCGGCGCTCGCTCGCTGCCACGAGGCCGGGGTCGTCCACCGGGACCTCAAGCCCGACAACATCCTCTTCGACGCCTCGGGCGAGCCGTGCCTGACCGACTTCGGGCTGGCGCGCGACCTCCAGGCTGCGTCGCTCACGGCCTCGGGGACGCTCCTCGGGACACCGGGCTACATGGCGCCCGAGCAGCTCGCGGGCCTCGCCGTCGGGCCTCCGGCCGACGTCTACTCGCTCGGAGTCGTGCTTCACGAGCTCGCCGTCGGTCTCAAGCCCCACGAGGGCCGGACGATCGCCGAGCTCGCCTTCGCGATGCACAAGGGCCGGCGCGTTGACACGCGCAAGGAGCGGCCCGACCTCCCCGAGCCCTTCCACGCGCTCCTCGACCGCCTGCTCGAGACCGACGCGGCGCGGCGCCCCGCGGACGGGGCCGCGCTCGTCGCCGAGCTCGACGCCCTCCTCGCGAGCAAGGACGCGCAGTCGCGGAGTCCGGTCGCGGCGGCCATCGCCGTCGTCGCGCTCCTCGGCCTCGGCGCCCTCGGTCTCCTCGCCGCGCTCCCGTCGAGAAGACCGCCGCCGCCGCCGCCCGCCGTCGCGCCCGTCCCCGCGCCGCCGCCGAGGCCGCCCTCGCCCGCGCCGCCCGTCGTCTCGGAGCAGGAGCTCCGCGCGACCGCGAAGACGCGCTACCAGAAGGCAGAGCGCGCCGTGGGGCTCAAGATGTGGACGGCGAACGCGAAGAGCGTGAGCGAGAAGAAGGAGGCTCACCTCGAGGCGATCTGGCTCGCGATCGACGCGATCGCGGCCTCGCGGAGCGCCGCGGGCGCCGTCGACTCCGAGAGCGTCGCCAGGCT
>CAZYLP010000245.1:0-4932 GCA_964648345.1 uncultured Planctomycetota bacterium | reverse complement strand
CGTTCGCGTTCGCCGAGTTCCACGACTTCGTGCTCAGCGAGGATCAGGACGCGTGCGCCCCCTACATGGCGCTCATCGACCTCGAGAGCGGCGACCTCGACCAGGCCGCGCTGTCGGTCAAGATCCTGTGCTTCGGGGAGGACTCCCCGGCGAAGCGCGAGCGCCTCGTCCGCCAGGCCCTGAGGATCGTGCGCGCTCCGCTCGATGCTCCGATCATGTTCGAGTCGCGGATCGAGGCGCACCTCAAGGGGGCGCGTGCTCTCTGGGAGATGGGCCGCGAGCGCGAAGGCGAGGCGCTGAACCTCCGCGGCCTCGAGCTCGCGCCCGGACACACGAACCTCATCAACATGCGCTTCAACTACCTGAACTCGAGGCAGCGCTTCGACGAGGCGATCGAGTTCGGCGCCGTCGCGCTGCGGCACCTCACGGGCGAGGAGCGCTCCAAGGTCCTCGTGCAGCGCGCCTACCTCATCGCGGCCCGCGGCGACCCGGCGCGCGGGCTCGACGAGATCGCCACGCTCCCGGCCCGCGAGCAGAGGGTCGACTACGTCCTCCTCTATCGCGGGATGATCCACGCGATCGCCTTCGACTTCGTCGCCGCGAGAGCGGACCTCGCCGAGCTGAGCGCGCTCGCCGCCGCGAAGCCGGACAGCCGGCACATGGTCGACAGGCTCGAGGAAGTGATCCGGCACGAGGAGAGCGCCGCGCGCAGGAAGAAGCCCTGAGCGCCGCTACTTCTTCTTTATGGTCACGAGCGTGATGTCGTCCGCCTGCTCGGCGTCGCGCATGAAGGTCTTGAGCTCCCAGAGGATCGCCTCGAGGAGG
Source organism: uncultured Planctomycetota bacterium (assembly GCA_964648345.1). Classification (GTDB taxonomy): domain Bacteria; phylum Planctomycetota; class J058; order J058; family JACQDU01; genus CAZYLP01. The sequence goes on along the minus strand of CAZYLP010000245.1, from coordinate 4,107 downwards.
TCCTTCGCGGTCGGCAGGTGGCCGTAGTTGTTCACGAGCTGGTGGAGCGGACGCAGGTCGCTCTGGGCGAAGAACTCGCCCGCCGGGTTCTTCGCCTCGGTCACGCCGTCCGTGTAGAGGACGAGCGCGTCGCCCGACTCGAGCGAGAGCTCGTTCTCGAGGAAGTGGCGGTCGGCGTCGCGGACGGCGGCGAGGACGCAGCCGCCCGCCTTGATCGCCTCGCTGCGGCGCGTGCGCGCGCGGTAGACGATCAGGTGCTCGTGGCCGGCGCCCGACCAGACGAACTTGTTCGCCTGCTCGTTCCAGTAGAGCATGAGCGCCGACATGAACGTGCCGCGCGGCACGTCGCCGTAGAGGAGCCGGTTCGCCTCGCAGAGGATCTGCTGGGGCGACTTGTAGGCCTTGGTCAGCGGGCGGAAGTAGGAGCGCGCCATGACCATGACGATGCCGGCGGGGAGACCCTTGCCGGACACGTCGCCGACGCAGATGTGGAACTCGCCGTTCCCCTCGTCCATGAAGTCGAAGTAGTCGCCGCCGAGCTCCTTCGCCGGGATCATCTTCCCGTAGACCTCGACCTGCGTGGAGCGCGGGAGGCGCTTCGGCAGGAGCTGCTTCTGGATCGAGGCCGCGACGTTCATCTCGTACTTGAGGCGCTCCTTCTCGGCCATCTCCTTCACGAGGCGCGCGTTCTCGATCGCGAGCGCGGCCTGCATGGCGATGGCGGTGAGGAGGTCGCAGTCGTCCTTGTTGAACGCGCGCGCCTGCTCGAACGTGTCGAGGTGGATGATCCCGAGGATCTTGTCGTTCCTCACGAGCGGGACGCAGAGCGCGGAGCGGATGTCCTCCTCGACGATCGAGAGGCCCATCTCGAAGCGCTTGTCGCTCTGACCGTCGGCCGAGAGGATCGACTCCTTCGTGCGGAGCACTTCCTTGACGATCGTCTTCGAGATCCTGACCTTGACGTTCGCGCCCTCGCGGCGGCTCTTCGACGCCATCGTCCTCAGGCGGCGCGTCTCGCCGTCGAAGAGGAGGATCGAGCCGCGGTCCGCGGGGAGCTCCTCGAAGATGATGTCGAGGAGCTGCATGAGGAGGGTGTTGAGGTCGAGGATCGTCGTGATCTTCGAGCTGACCTTGAGGAGCGTCTTGATGCGCCGGGCGTCGGCGATGCCCTTGAGGACGGCCTCGTGGTTCTCGTAGTGCTTCTGGCGGTTGTTGATCCGCTCGTTGCCGGGCGCGTCCTCGCGGCGGATCGAGACCGTGGAGAGCGGGTCGGGCCCGTCGTCTCCGGCCATGTCGCCCGAGATGTAGTGGCCGATCCGCATGCTCGACGACGGCTGCGCCTGGTTCGGGAGCATGGCGACCTGGTCGGCGGAGCTGCCCTCGCTCTCGTCCGAGTCGAAGATCATGAGCGAGTTGGCGATCGCGATGAGGTCGCCGTGGTGGAGCCAGGCCTTCTGGACTCCCTCGCCGTTCACCTGGATCCGGTCGCGCGGGCCCGTGTTCGCGAGCTCGTAGCCGTCGTGCGTGGCGCGGATGTAAGCCCAGGCACCGGCGGCGGCCTCGCGCTTGTGGTCGAGAGCGATCGCGCCGTTTCGCGGAAATAGATAGTTGTCCCCGGCGAGCTTGAAGTAGTCGCCGCTGCGAGGGCCCTCGATGAACACGAGGCGGGGCATCAGTTCTCCGCGGTCGCCCTGGAACTTTTCCCGGCGGTGAGTGGAAAAACCGCCCATCCGCCGCGGGATCATAGCCGTGGCGGGCGGCCGTTGCAAGCTGGCCGGAGTCCGTAGGTTGAACGCTCCCGGAGCCGGTGCTACCCTCACTCGTCCCGTGTATGCGTCCAACGCGAATGACGAGAATTAGTTAACCGAACAGGGTGAGTCATGCCGTCGTACTCGGACATCCTGTTCGGGAAGATCGTCATAAAGAACAACCTCGCCCCGACCGGGACCGTCCAGGAGTGCCTCAAGATCCAGGAGCAGTCGCGCCAGCGCGGCGTCGTCATGACCTTGCCCGAGGTCATGGTCGCGCGGGCCGTGATCTCCGAGGAGCAGGCGCGCCTCGCGTCGCGGGCGCAGGCCCTCACCCAGCTCCAGCGCGCCGAGTCGATCTACGCGAAGATCTGCCACGAGCGGAAGCTCGTCCCCTTCAACATCCTCCAGGACTGCTTCGCCGAGCAGAAGAAGCGCCGCTTCTCGGTCAGGATCGCGCAGCTCCTCCTCGAGCGGAACCTCCTCACCGCCGACCAGAACGAGGAGATCATGGAGGAGCAGCTCGTCCGGCTCGGCGAGGAGACGCGCCAGCAGGAGGAGGCGGGCCTCACGGGCTCGACGGCCCTCATGGACGACTCGGGGGTGCGGAAGCTCCAGGCGGAGCAGTCGCGCCTCCAGGACCTCGGCGCCTCGACGTTCCGCAACGCGAACTACCGCCGCGACGCGAACACCGCGACGGGCGCGAACCCGGCCGTGCCGCGCCACGCTCCGACGCCCCCCGGGACGCCCAAGCAGCGCCCGTCCGAGCGCGAGCCCGCCAAGGCCGAGAAGCCGACGGAGGGGAGCGCCGTCGCCAAGAAGCAGCAACAGGCGACGAAGAAGCTCAACAAGAACCTCCCTGATGAACGGCGGCCGGACGGTCCGCCGCCGCCCGCCCAGGCGCCCGACGAGGGGAGCGACGGCGACCCCGGGGTCACCATGGAGCTCGACGTGGACCCGGTCTTCGCGGGGGCCGCCGCGGGGCCGATCACGGCGCGCGAGCTCAACAAGGTGGACCGCGTCGGAGGAGTCGGCCGCTCGCCGTCTCCCGACAAGGGCACGGCGCCGACGGACCCGACGAACCTCATCAACAAGACGATCTCCTCGCGCTACCGGATCCTCGAGAAGCTCGGCGAGGGCGGCATGGGCACGGTCTACAAGGCCGAGCACTGCCTCATGGAGAAGATCGTCGCGTTCAAGGTCCTCCACCCGCACCTGATCGCCAACAAGCAGTCGCTCGAGCGCTTCCGGCGCGAGGTCCGCGCGGCGTCCAAGTTCCAGCACAAGAACGTCATCCAGATCTACGACGCGGGCGAAGGCGAGGGCGGGATCTTCTACATGGCCATGGAGTTCGTCGAGGGCGACTCCCTCGAGAAGATGCTCCAGAAGGGCCTGATCCCGTTCGAGCGGCAGCTCGTGATCCTGCGGCAGACGCTCAAGGCGGTCGGCGAGGCCCACAAGAAGGGGATCGTCCACCGCGACCTCAAGCCCGACAACATCATGATCACGCGCGACAAGCGCGGCGAGGGGCTCGTCAAGGTCATGGACTTCGGCATCGCCAAGGTCCTCGAGGGCGCCGAGGGGACGACCGCCACCGACACCGGCGACGGCGAGCGCGTCTACAAGACGATGGAGGGCGTGATCACGGGCACGCCCCAGTACATGTCGCCCGAGCAGTGCGAGGGCAAGAAGGTCGACGCGCGGAGCGACCTCTACTCGCTCGGCGTGATCATGTTCGAGATGCTCACGGGGAAGCTCCCCTTCGAGAGCGAGACGGCGATGGGCTTCATCGGGAAGCACATCGTCGAGGAGCCGCCGCTCCCGTCGAAGACGCGCCCCGACCTCGACGTGGACCCCGCCTACGAGAAGATCGTCATGCGGCTCCTCGAGAAGGACCCCGAGAAGCGTTACCAGTCGGCGGGCGACATCTTCAAGGACGTCGAGGAGAGGGTCACGAACAAGTTCCTCGACGTGCGCCCGGCCTCGGGGAGCCTCTCGGGAGAAGCGGTCTCCCCCAAGAAACCCGGCGACGCGAAGGGTGACGGAAAGTCTCCCGTTCTCGTTCTCGTTCTCGTTCTCGTTCTCGGTCTCGCGGTGGTCGGCACGGGTCTCGCGGCAGCGATCATCTTCTCGAAGAAGCCCGCGAAGCCGAAGGTCGTCCAGGAAGCCCTCGACGCGATCGCCGCGATGCGGAAGGACGGCAAGAACAAGGAGGCGCTCCAGCGCGCGCGCGCCGCGCTCGTCATCGCGCCCGACGACGCGGCGCTCATCGCCATCGAGAAGGAGCTCGCGGCCCTCCTCGAGAAGAAGGACCCGCCGCCTCCGCCGCCGCCGCCTCCGCCGCCGCCCGAGCCACCGC